>JAEZQX010000459.1 GCA_023441105.1 Pseudomonadota bacterium
GCCATCGCCGCCGGCCGGCGACGCGACCTCGGCCGCCGCGCGCATCGACTACGACGCGGTCACCCGCTTCCGGATGGCCTGCCTGATCGCGGCCGCCCGGCGCTTTTTCGCCGGCGACAGCTCGCGCGATGACTACAACCATTTCTGCGCCAGCGAGGCCGCCTGGCTCGACGACTACGCGCTGTTCATGGCGATCGGCGGCGAGCATCCGGGGATGGCCTGGCCGGATTGGCCGGCGGCGCTGGCAGCCCGCGAGCATGATGCGCTGGCGCGGGCGCGCGAGCGGCTGCACGACAAGATCCAGTTCTGGCGCTTCGTGCAGTGGACCGCCTTTCGCCAGTGGGCGAGCGTCAAGCGCCATGCCAACGAACGGCAGGTTCGCATCATCGGCGACCTGCCGATCTTCGTCGCCCTGCACAGCGCCGACGTCTGGGCCCATCCCGCGCTCTTCGACCTCGACCGCGACCTGCGCCCGCGCGTGGTGGCCGGCGTGCCGCCGGACTACTTCAGCGCCACCGGCCAGTTGTGGGGCAATCCGCTGTACCGCTGGGACCGGCATGCCGAGGATGGCTATGCCTGGTGGATCCGCCGGGTCAAGGCAGCGCTGACCATCGCCGACGTGGTGCGCATCGATCACTTCCGCGGCTTCGCCGCCTACTGGGAAGTGGCGGCGGATGCGCCGAACGCGATCGACGGGCGCTGGGTGCCGGGACCGGGGCCGGCATTTTTCGACGCAGTCAAGGCGGCGCTCGATGGCGCGCCCGGCGCCGAGCCGGCGCGCGCTGCCGCCAGCGACGCGATGGCGCCACCGCTGCCGATCATCGCCGAGGACCTCGGCATCGTCACGCCCGACGTGACCGAGCTGCGCGAGGCCGCGGGGCTGCCCGGCATGCGGGTGCTGCAGTTCGCCTTCGGCGACAACGCCCACAATCCCTACCTGCCGCACAACTTCGCCCGCGACACGGTGGTCTACAGCGGCACCCACGACAACGACACCAGCCTCGGCTGGTTCGGCGCGGCACCACCCGCCGAACGGGCCCGGGCACAGGTATACCTCAAAACCGACGGCCGCGAGATCAATTGGGATCTCATCCACGCGGCTTCGCAGTCGGTGGCGACAATGGCGATCTATCCTCTCCAGGATGTGCTGGGGCTCGGCAGCGAGGCTCGCATGAACCGGCCGGGCGATGCCGACGGCTGCTGGGGCTGGCGCTTCCAATGGCGCCAGGTGCAGCCGTGGCATGCGGACCGGCTGCGGCAGATATCGGCGGCGCACGGCAGGAACGGCTTGACCTGAAGCTTCCGACCGGGCGCGCCGATGGTGTGCTTTCCCGGAGGACTTCCCATGGCTGCATCGAATGAAGCGTCGGAAATCGAAGCCGCGCACGCCGCTCACGCGCAGCGCGTCGACGACGACGAAGGGCGGCCGGCCCGCTGGAAGATCATCGGCCCCGGCCTGGTGGTCGCGGCCACCGGCGTCGGCGCGGCCGACATGGTCGCGACGCTGGTGGCCGGCTCGCGCTACGGCTATGGCCTGCTGTGGGCGGTGGTCGTCGGCGTGATCCTGAAGATCGTGCTGGTGGAGGGCGCCGGCCGCTACACCCTGTCCACCGGCAAGACGATCTTCGAAGGCTGGCGATCGCTTGGCCGGTGGACCACCTGGTACTTCGGCCCGTACATCGTGATCTGGGGGTTCGTCTACGGCGCCACCGCCATGTCCTCGGCGGCCATGCCGCTGGCGGCCCTGTTCCCGGTGCTGGACCTCAAGGTATGGGCGGTGCTGATGGGCATCGCCGGCTTCGTCATGATCTGGTTCGGCCACTACGCCTTCTTCGAGAAGATCACCGCCGTGCTGGTCGGGATGATGTTCGTCACGGTCGTCGGCCTGGCCGTCATCGCCGCGCCCAACATCCCGGCGATGCTGGCCGGCCTGGTGCCGATGCTTCCCGAGGGCGGCGTGCTGTATACGCTGGCACTCGCCGGCGGCGTCGGCGGCACCATCACCCTGGCGGCCTACGGCTACTGGCTGCGCGAGAAGGGCTGGTACACGCCCAAGTGGATGCGGGTCATGCGCATCGACAACACGATGGCCTACGTGATCACCGGCATCTTCGTGATCGCGATGCTGATCGTCGGCGCGGAAGTCGTCCGTACCGCCGGCGTCTCGATCAGCGCCGGCGACGAGGGCCTGCTCGAGCTGACCAACGTGCTCAACGAACGCTATGGCACCTTCATCGGCACCGGCTTCCTGGTCGGCTTCTGGGCGGCCTCCTTCTCGTCGGTGATCGGCGTCTGGAACGGCGTCTCGCTGATGTTCGCCGACTTCTGGGGCAACATGCGCGGCCTGCCGTCGGGCCATCCCGACACCCGCATCGGCGGCAAGTACTTCCGCTTCTACGTGCTGTGGCTGACCTTCCCGCCGATGATCCTGTTCCTGCTGGATCGGCCCATCGCCCTGATCCTGGCGTACGGCATCCTGGGATCGCTGTTCATGCCGTTCCTGGCCGTGACCCTGCTGGGCCTGCTCAACGGCAGCCGGGTGCCGAAGGCATGGGCCAACCGGCTGCATTCGAACATCATGCTCGGCATCTGCGCGCTGCTGTTCATCATCCTCGGCATCCAGCAGCTGGTATCGGCGCTGCGGCCGCTGATCGGCGGCTGATGCTTCGTGGATAATCGTCGGCACAGGAGGGGGCACAGATGAACGACGACGATGCGATGCGCACCGGCGTACAGATACGGCGCGACATGTTCGGCAGCGAGACGACCGATCGCCAGATCGCGCAGGCAAATGCCTTCACCCGGCCGATGCAGGATGTCGTCAGCCGGTACTGCTTTGGCGAGACCTGGAGCCGTCCGGGCCTCGAGCGCCGCGAGCGCAGCCTGGTCACGCTGGGCGTGCTGTGCGCGCTCGGCCGGGCGCCTGAGCTCAAGGTGCATGTCGCCGGCGCCCTGAGCAATGGCGTCTCGCCGCTCGAGATCCGCGAGGCCCTGCTGCACGCGATGGTCTACTGCGGGGTGCCGCTTGGCGTCGATGCCATCCGCAATGCCGCCGAGACCCTGTCCCAGCTGGGCATCGACCTCGACAACCTGTAGATCATGCCAACCTCGCTTGCGATCGGCTTCATCGGCATCGGCAGCATGGGCTGGCCGATGGCTGCCAACCTGGTCAAGGCCGGCTATCCGGTGACGGTGCACGACGCCGATCAGGCGCGCGTCGTCCGCTTCGCGGCCGAGCATGCCGCCGTCGGCGCCGACGACCCGGCGTCGCTGGGCCGGAAGGTCGACGTGGTGATCACCATGCTGCCCAATGGCCGCCTGGTCCGCGAGGTGATCGGCCAGCTCGTGGCCGGTCTGCGGCCCGGCGCGGTGGTGATCGACATGAGCTCGTCCGATCCCACCGGCACCCGCGCGCTCGGCCAGGAATTGGCCGGGGCCGGCGTGGCGCTGGTCGATGCGCCGGTCTCCGGGCTGGTGGACCGTGCCCGCAGCGGCTCGCTCACCATCATGATCGGCGCCGACGACGAGGCGGCGGTCCGGAAGGTGCAACCGGTGCTGGAATGCCTCGGCCAGCGACTGTTCCGCACCGGCGGCCTCGGCTGCGGCCACGCCATGAAGGCGCTCAACAACGTGGTTGCCGCCACCGCTTTCACCGTCACCGCCGAAGCGCTGCTGATCGGGCGGCGCTTCGGGCTGGATCCGAAGGTGATGACCGACATCCTCAACGTCTCGACTGGCCGCAGCTTCCATTCCGATGTCAGCTTCCCGGACCACGTCCTGACGCGGCGGTTCGCCACCGGCTTCACCCTCGGCCTGCTGGCCAAGGATGTCGGCATCGCCGCCGACCTCGGCGCCAGCGTCGAGGCGGAGGCACCGGTGGTGCAACTGGTGCGTCGCCTGTGGCAGGAGGGTTGCGAGGAGGTCGGCGCGGGAGAAGACAATTCGGCGATCGTGAAGCGCTGGGAGCGGGTCAACGGCGTCCGGCTGGAGAAGGAAACGGGGTCAGAGGAAACGGGGTCAGGACAACCTTCTCGTCCGGGTGAATAAGGAAGCGGGGTCAGGATATCCTTCTCGACCCGGCGACTGCGGGGGCGGGTCGTTCTGGGCTTTGGATGCCGCTACCGCGGTCGATGAGCAACCCTGGCGGGCGCAAAGGGTGACCGCCAACCGCCGGCGGATGAACACGATGTGACCCGGTTGCGCGAGATCTGCCGACGCGGCCTGCGGCGCGTTTCCGCGGAAACGCACCGGAGCTCGCGCATGTGTCGACCGCGCATGCGTCTACTGCGCATCGCATGCGCCTCAGGCTCTTGCTGCTCCAATGGATTCGTCAATGCGATGGCCGCGCTGCGCGCCCGCGCGGGAGGACTGCCCGCTGCCGGCCCTCGACCTCAAAGCTTGCGTCTTCCGGTTCCAGACGAAACTTGCACCGGCCCGGTTCCCGCGGCTCCAGGCAAATTTGCTCTGCCCCCGTTTGCTCCCGGTCCCCCAGGTAATTTGCTCTGACCCCGGTTTACGCTGGTTCGCGAATTTGCTCTGACCCCGGTTTACGCGTTGGCGGCGTCGCCGCTATAGCGCGCGGGGGGCACCTCCACCTTGAAGGACTTGTCGACAAGCCGCCCGACTGCGCCACGCAGCCAGGCGTGGGCGGGCGACGCTTCGTGGCGGCGATGCCACAGCATGTCGACCTGCAGCAGCAACGGCACCTGCACCGGCAGCGGCTGCCAGGCGAGTCGATCGGCGATGCCGGTGGCGGGGATGAAGTCGCGCGGCAGGATGGTGAGCAGGTCGGACTGGGTCACCACTTGGGCGGCAGTGAAGAACTGGTTGACGGTGAGCACCACCCGCCGTACCCGCTTGATGGCGGCCAGCGCCTCGTCGATGAAGCCGAACGGACGCCCGGAGAAGCTGACCAGCAGGTGGCGCGCCGCGCAGTAGGCGTCGAGCGATATCGGCGATGCCGCCAACGGATGATCGCGGCGCATCACGCAGACGTACTGGCCACTGTAGACCGGCGCATGGCCGAAGGTGTCGGGCGTGTCCTCCTGCATCTCGCCGAGCGTGATGGCGGCGACCACGGCCGGGAAGTAGCCGACCGCCATCTGCACTTCATCCCCCTCCAGAAGCGGCCGCGGATCGCGCGTAGTAAGTGGTCGCACTCTCATTGAGGCGCATGGAGCCTCGGACTCCATGATCTGCAGCAACCTCGGAATGAGGATCGCCGAGGTGGCGTCGGCCATCGCCAGGACGAAGGTATCGCGGGTGGTCGCGGGGTCGAAGTCGATCGGCGCGATCGCCGACTTCAGGCTGGCAAGCGCTTCGCGCACGGCGGGCCAGATCGACAGCGCGAAGGGCGTGGGTACGACGCCGTACCCGGCCCGCGTCACCAACTCGTCGCCGAGCGCGTCGCGCAGGCGGCGCAGGGCATTGCTCGCGGCAGGCTGCGTGATCGCCAGGTTGCGGGCGGCGCGGGTGAGGTTGCGCTCGGCCATCACCTCGTCGAAGACTCGCAGCAGGTTCAGATCGAGAGTCAGGAAGTTCATGTCGCCACCTCGCCCCGGCGCACAGGCCGAAGTCAATCATCACGGCAGGACATGATATCCATGACACATATAAATTTGCAAAATGGTAGCGTCGGCCGCATAGTAGCTTTCAACCAACAGCCCCATCGCGGCACGATCCCCTCCCACTCAGCAGGAATACAACATGGCTACCCGTCAGACTACCCATCAAGGACTCGAACGCGTCGTCGTGATCTCCGCCAACCTCGGCCGGATGATCCGCGCGATTGCCGGTTCGCTCTCGATCAACCCGAAGCAGCGTTGACGCCGGACGGCGGACGCCCGAGCAGGCCCTCGTAGAGTTCCCGGTACTGCACCGCGGCGGCAGCCCAAGAATAGTCGCGCGTCATCGCGTCCAGCATCATCCGCTGCCAGCGCGGCTTGTCGCCGAAGACGGCGATGGCGCGGGCAATGGCAGCCTCCAGCGCGGCTGGGGTGGGCCGATCGAAGACGAACCCGGTCGCCGGCCGCGCGCCGCCGGGGCCATCGGCCGGGAAAGCGTCGGCATCCACCACCGTATCGGCGAGCCCGCCCACCCGCCGCACCACCGGCAGCGTCCCGTAGCGCAGCCCGTACATCTGGGTCAGCCCGCAGGGCTCGAAGCGCGACGGCACCAGGATGCCGTCGGCGGCCGCGACCATCCGGTGGGCCATGGCCTCGTCGTACGCCAATTGCACCCAGACCGATTGCGGATGCGCCTGCGCGGCGGCCGCGAAACCCTCCTCCAGGTGCCGGTCGCCGGTGCCCAGCACGATCAGCTGCCCGCCCATGCGCAGCAGCGCCGGCAGCGTCGCCAGCACCAGGTCGGTGCCTTTCTGGTCGGCGAGCCGGCTGACCACGGCGAACAGGGGCGCGTCCGGGCGGGCATCGAGGCCGGCGAAGGCTTGCATCGCCGCCTTGCAGACCGCCTTGCCCTCGAGTTGGTCGGGCGAGTAGTTGGCCGGCAGCCATGAGTCGCGCGCCGGGTCCCAGACCTCGTAGTCGACGCCATTGAGGATGCCGACCAGCCGGCTGCGCCGGGCGCTCAGGACGCCGTCGAGCCCGGCACCGAACTCCGGCGTGCGGATCTCCTGGGCATAGCGCGGGCTGACCGTCGTGAGGCGGTCGGAGAACACCAGGCCGGATTTCATGAAGTTGCCCCGGCCGTGGAATTCCAACCCTTCGGCACTCAGCAGCGCCGCCGCCAGCCCGAGCTCGCGGAACTCGCCGAGCGGGAACTGGCCCTGGTAGGCGAGATTGTGGATGGTGAAGACCGTGCGCACCGGGTTGGCCGGATGCTGCTGGAGGTAGGCCGGCGCCAGGCCGGCGTGCCAGTCGTGGCAGTGCAGGATGTCCGCCCGCCAGGTCGGGTCGAACTCGCCGAAAGCCAGGTGGGCCGCCGCCCAGCCGAAGGCCGCGAAGCGGCGATCGTTGTCGCGCCATTCGGCGCCATCCGGGCCGAGGTACGGGTTGCCGGGACGGTCGAACAGCCAGGGCGCGTCCAGCAGGTAGGCGATCAGGTCGCTGCCCGGCATGCGACCGCGGCGGACGACCAGCTGCGCCGCGCCGAACGCCGGCCCGACGCTGGCCACCGGCTGCAGGCCGATCAGGCCGTCGCGGATCGCCGGGATGCCCGGCAGGACCAGGCGCACGTCGACGCCCTGCGCACTGAGGACGACAGGCAGGGCGCCGGCGACGTCGGCAAGTCCTCCGGTCTTGAGGAGCGGGAATACCTCCGCCGCCGCATGCAATACCCGCATCAGGCCTGGCGTCGCGCGGGCAGGCCCGGCGGATGGCTCGTGGTAGCACGGCTGGACGGCCGCCTGCAGGACCGCCGGCAGGCCGGCACGGCGCCGGTCGCGACCTTCATAGCGCCTCCAGCATCGCGCGGGTGATCAGGGTGACGCCGTTGGCACTGCGATGGAAGCGCGAGGCGTCGAGCTCCGGATCCTCGCCGACCACCAGCCCTTCGGGAATTCGGCAGCGATGATCGACGATGGTCTTCGTGAGGCGCGCATGGCGGCCGATGTCGACCTCGGGCAGCAGTACCGAGCAATCGACCTTGGCGTAGGAATGCACCCGGCAGCTGGAGAACAGCAGCGAGCGGTTCAGCGCGCCCGAGATGATGCAGCCGCCGGACACCGTGGACTCGATCGCCATGCCCCGCCGGTCGCCGTCGTTGTGCACGAACTTGGCCGGCGGCAGCTGCTCCTGGAAGGTCCAGACGGGCCAGTCGCGGTCGTAGAGGTTCAGCTCCGGCGAGGTGGCGGTGAGATCGATGTTGGCTTCCCAGTAGGCGTCGACCGTGCCGACGTCGCGCCAGTAGTGCGTCTTGCCGGGGCTGTTGAAGACGCAGCTCATCTCGAACGGATGGGCCAGCACGTGGCCCGCCTTCACCGCCCGCGGCAGCACGTTCTTGCCGAAATCGTGGGCCGAGGTTTCGTCGAGCATGTCCTGCTGCAGGACGTCGTAAAGGTAGTCGGCCGAGAAGATGTAGATGCCCATCGAGGCCAGCGACCGGTCCGGCTTGCCCGGCATGTGGGGTGGATCCACCGGCTTCTCGACGAAGTCGGTCACCCGCCGGCTCTCGTCGATGGCGATGACGCCGAAGTCCGATGCCTCGCGGCGCGACACTTCGATGCAGGCCACGGAGCAGGGCGCACCCTCCTCGACGTGATCGGCCAGCATCCGCGCATAGTCCATCTTGTAGATGTGATCGCCGGCCAGCACGACCACGTAGTCGGGATTGTTGGCGCGCACGATGTCGAGGCTCTGGTAGACCGCATCCGCAGTGCCGCGATACCAGGAATGCTCATCGATGCGCTGCTGCGCCGGTATCAGGTCGACGAACTCGTTCATCTCCGACTTGAGGAAATTCCAGCCACGCTGCAGGTGACGCAACAGGCTGTGCGACTTGTACTGGGTCAGCACGCCGATCCGTCGCATGCCCGAGTTCATGCAGTTGGAGAGCACGAAGTCGATGATCCGGAACTTGCCGCCGAAATAAACCGCCGGCTTGCAACGTATGTCGGTCAACTGCATCAGCCGGCTGCCCCGGCCGCCGGCCAGCACCAGCGCCATGGCCCGCTTGGGCAGGCGTCTTTCCATCGAGCGGTAGCTCATGTCGGTCACTCGTCTTGTTGACGGCATTATGCAGCGGCAACGGTCCGGCCGCGGCTCGCCTCAGGCAGCCCCGGGCCGGACGACGGTTGCCAGGGGATTGGGCCCGATCATGTAGGCGAGCTCGGCCGGCCGATCGACGTTCCACAACGCCAGCTCCGCCCGCAACCCGGCAGCGATGCGGCCGATCTCGGCGCCAAGGCCCAGCGCCGCGGCGGCGTTCACCGTGAAGCCGGCCAGCGCCTCGGCGGGGGTCAACCGGAAGAGCGTGCACGCCATGTTCATGATCAGCCGCGGCGATAGCAGCGGCGACGACCCCGGATTGAAGTCGGTCGCCAGGGCCATTCGCACGCCGTGCCGGCGCAGCGCGGCGATCGGCGGCAGCTGCGCCTCGCGCAGGAAGTAGAAGGCGCCCGGCAGCAGCACCGCCACGGTGCCTGCCGCGGCGAGCGCTGCAACGCCCGCCTCGTCGGCGTATTCGATGTGGTCCGCCGACAGCCCCGCGTGGCGCGCCGCCAGCGCGGCGCCGCCGAGATTGGAAAGCTGGTCCGCATGCAGCTTGACCGCCAAGCCATGCCGCTTCGCCGCCTGCAGCACCCGCTCGCATTGCGCCGGCGAGAAGGCGATGTTCTCGCAGAAGGCGTCGACCGCGTCGGCCAGGCCCGCGGCGGCGGCCGCCGGAATCATCGCGTCGCAGACTTCGGCGATGTAGTCGTCGGCGCGGCCGGCGTATTCCGGCGGCAGCGCATGCGCGGCCAGCAGCGTCGTCACCACGCGGATGGCGTCGGCCCGGTCCTGGCCGAGCCTGCGCGCCACCCGCAGCATCTTCAGCTCGTTGGCGGTGTCGAGCCCGTAGCCCGACTTGATCTCGACGGTGGTCACGCCCTCCTCCGCCAGCGCCGCGACGCGCGGCCGGGCGGACGCGAGCAGCTGCGCTTCGCTCGCCTCGCGGGTGGCCCGCACTGTCGAGAGGATGCCGCCGCCGGCACGGGCGATCTCCTCGTAGCTCGCACCCTGCAGCCGCATCTCGAATTCGCCCGCCCGATTGCCGCCGTGGACCAGGTGGGTGTGGCAGTCGATCAAGGCCGGGGTGAGCCAGCCGCCGCTGCCGTCGATGTGATCGTCGGCGTCGAATGCCGGTGCATCGGCGCGCGCGCCCACCCAGGCGATGCGCCCGGCGCGCACGGCCACCAGGCCATCCTCGATGGCGCCGTACAGCGCACCGTCCATGGTCGCCAGGTTGCAGTTGTCCACGACCAGATCCACTTGCATGCGCCCGCCTCCGCCGTCGAAGTCTGGCATATTTGTCGCGCCGATGGGATCATGCAACGCCCCGCCACAGACAGGCACAGGAACCGGACAGCGATTTGGACAGCGTCGGGACAGCGAGGCCGGCACCGGGATGAACCGGGCGGCCCACGAAAGAGGCAGCAGCAGTGGCGGCAGGATACTTCACGCCCGCTGGGCACTGCTCGAAGGCGGCTGGCAGGCATCGACCAACGTCCTGCTGGGCGACGACGGACGCATTGCAGCCATCGAGAGCAACGCGCCGCCCGACGATGCCATCCGCCTCGAGCTGCTGGTGCCCGGCATGCCCGATGCCCACTGCCATGCCTTCCAACGCCGCATCGCCGGCCGCACCGAGCATGCCAGCGGCGCGTCCGGTGACAGCTTCTGGACCTGGCGCGAGCGGATGTACCAGGCGGTGGAAGCGCTCGATGCGCGCGCGCTGCAGGCGACGGCACTCGAGCTCTATCGCTCGCTGCGGGCCCGTGGCTACAGCTCGGTGGCCGAGTTCCATTACGTGCATCGCCTGGGAGGCAGCAGCGCGCAGGAAGCCGCCTTGGCGCTGGTCGAGGCCGCGCGCGCGGCGGGGCTGCGCCTGCTGCTGCTGCCGGTGCTGTACCGGCGCGGCGGGCTGGACGGCGCGCCGCTCTCGCCACGCCAGCAACGCTTCGCGCTGGAGCTGGACGAATACGGCCAGCTGCTGCAGTCGCTCGCCGGCTTGGCCCGCAAGCGGCACGACCTGGGCGTGGGCATCGCGCCGCACTCGCTCCGCGCGGTCGGCGCCGCAGACCTGGCCGAAGCGCTGAAGCTGCGCGCCGCGATCGCACCCGGCTGTCCGGTGCACATCCATGTCAGCGAGCAGCTTGCCGAAGTCGCAGCCGCGCGGGAGATTCTCGGCACGACGCCAATCGACTGGCTATGCGCCAATGCGCCGGTCGACCGGTCGTGGGTGCTGGTCCACGCCACCCATGCGGATCCACAGGAGCTGGCGCAGGCACGCCGGCGCGAGGCGGTGATCTGCGTCTGCACCACCACCGAAGCCAACCTGGGTGACGGCCAATTCGACCTTGAACGCTGGTGGGAGCTCGACGGTGCGCTGGCCATCGGCAGCGACAGCAACGTCGGGCTCGATCCTGCCGAAGAGTTGCGCTGGCTCGAGTACCAGGCACGCCTGCGGCAGCAGCGCCGCACCTTGCTCGTCGACCGGGGCTCCGCACATCCCGGCACCAGCTTGTGGCGCCGGGCGGTGGCCGGTGGCCGCCAGGCCTTCGGTCATGACCACGCCGGTATCGCGGTGGGCGCACCGGCGGAACTGCTCGAAATCCGGGTCAACGACCCGGACCTGTCCCCGGACGAGGCGCTGGACGACCTGGTGTTCGCGCAGCGCGCCGCTCGTCCCGGGCCACCGGTCCCGGCCTAGGTGTGAAGCGTCAAGAGGTTGTTTCTGGACTTCTTGAGCCTAGTCATGGGTGAGATACCTCCGAGGCCTTGGTGGGGACGGTGCCAGTTGTAGTGGTGGATCCAAGCATCCAGGGCCTTCGA
>JAEZQX010000467.1 GCA_023441105.1 Pseudomonadota bacterium
CGATCAATCCACCGCAGTCGAGGAGACACCATGGCCTGTATCGAGCGTCGTCGAGTTCTTGCCGGTCTTGCCGGCGCAGCCGCTGCCCTGGGCACGGCCAGCCTGTCGCGGAGCGTGCGCGCCCAGGGCAAGACCATTTCCATCGTGGTTCCGTATGCCCCCGGCGGCACGGCCAGCGACGCTTTTGCACGGATGATCGCGGCCAGCATGCAGGAGGACCTGAAGCGCAACGTGATCGTGGAGAACAAGCCGGGCGGCAACGGCATCATCGCCTGCACCCACGTATCGCGGGCGGCGCCGGATGGCTCGACGCTGCTGCTGGGCGGCACCGGTCCGGTCTCGCTCAACGTCATGATGCGGCCGGGCCTCGCCTACGGCCTGGAGAGCTTCCAATCGGTGGCCATGCTGTTCGACGGCATGCTCACCTTGACGGCCGCCACCCGGCTCGGCGCCAACAGCATCCCCGATCTGGTCGCCTACGCCAAGAAGAACGGCCCGCTGCGCTATGGCACCTTCGGCCCGGGCAGCGTGAGCGAGCTGTACGGCCTGATGCTGACCAAGCGGCTCGACCTGCCGCTTACACCCGTGCCCTACAAGAGCAACGCCGCGGCGATCATGGACATGGTCGGCGGCAATGGCGACTTCAGCGTCGCCACGCCCATCTCGCTCATCGATTTCCAGAAGCGCGGTGACGTGAAGATCCTGGCGCTCACCACCGAGAAGCGCTATCCGTCGTTCCCCGACATCCCGAGCATCACCGAGCTCGGCTACCCCGACCTGCAGTCGTACTACTGGACGGCGCTGCATGCGCCCAAGGGCACGCCGATGGACGTGGTGAAGCCCCTGGCGGACGCCGCGATCAAGGCGGTGCAGTCGGAGAAGTTCAAGGAGATGCTGGTCACCAACGGCCAGACGCTCAAGGCCGGCGGGCCCGAGGCGCTCGATGCCCAGCTCGAGCACGACCGGCAGTTCTGGGGCAAGATCATCAAGGAAAACAACATCGTCCTGAACGTCTGACGGGCGCGATGAGTCCGCGCATCAGCCGCGTCGGGGAGGTCACCACTGACCTCGGCGAATGCCCGCTGTGGGACGAGGAAGCCGCGCTGCTCTGGTTCATGGATTGCCGGCGCGGCCTGATCCATCGGATGGATGCCGAGGGCGAGGCCCACACGCAGGTGACGGTACCGGCGCCGGCCGGCTCCTTCGCGTTCAATGCGGATAGCCGGCTTGTGGTGGCGCTCAAGGAAGAGCTGGCGCTGGTGGATCCCGCCGGAGGCGCGCTGCAACGGCTTGCCCAGATCGATGACAGCCATCCCAACCTGCGGCTGAACGACGGCACCGCCTTGGCGGGAGGCGGGTTCCTGGTCGGCACCATGCACACCTTTCGGGAGCCGGGGGAAGCGCCGCTCGGCGGCCTCTACCGGCTCGATCCCGGCGCGCCGCTGCGCAAGCTCGACCGCGGCTTCGGCGTGGTCAATGGCCCGCGGGTGAGCCCGCGCGACGGTCGGCTGTACGTCTGCGACAGCGCGCAGCGGACGATCTACTCCTACGCCTTCCTCCCTGACGGCGACCTAGGCGATCGCCGCACATTCGTCGTGACCGAGGCACTGGAATCGGCGCCCGACGGCTGCGCCTTCGACGACGAGGGCGGCCTGTGGACCGCGCTGGTCCACGCCGCTGCGTTGGGGCGCTTCGACACAAGCGGGCAACTCACCCATCGCATCGACCTGCCGCTCGCCCATCCCACCGCCCTGTGCTTCGGCGGCCAGGACATGAGCGACATCTTCGTCACCTCGATCCGCGACAGCGGCCGGCTGAAGAGCGACGGTCCGCTCGATGGCGCGGTCCTGCGGGTGCGCGGCGCCGGCTTTCGCGGCTATCCGTCGCCGCGCTGCGGGCTGGAGGCCCGGTAGGCCGAGAAGCGCAGCTCCTTGCCGGCGACCCGCTCGGCCACGAAATCCAGGAACAGCCGGATCTTGGCCGGGATCATCGCGGTATCGAGGATGGTGGCGAACATGCCCTCCTCGAAGGTGGTGTTGGTGACGCGGTATTCCGGCATCAGCCGCACCAGGTCCCCGCGCGCGATGTCCTGCGCCACCGTGTAGTCGTCCAGCAGGGCGATCCCTTCCCCCAGCCGCGCCAGCGCCAGCAGCACCATGCCGTTGTTGGCCACGTGGCGCGGGCTGATGGCGATATCCACGCTGCCGGTGCTTGCGGTCGCCTCGCGAAAGCGCCAGACGTACTGGTCCCCCGGCAGGGAGTAGGCGAGGCAATCATGCCGCGCCACATCGGTCGGATCCGCCAGCGGCTGCCTGCTCTCCAGGTAGGCCGGCGAAGCGACCAGGTGGCGCTCGCTCTGGAACAGCATCCGCCGCTTGAGCCCCGCCTCCACCGGCGGCGAGATGCGGAAGTCGATGTCGATCTGCCGGCGCAGCAGGTCGGCCTTCGCCTCCGACAGGATCAGCTCGACGTTGATCTCCGGATAGCCCTGGCGGAAGGCCGCGATCAGCGGCGGCAGCACGCCGATGCCGAACATCGTGCGGGAATGCACCCGCAACAGGCCCTTGGGCGCCGAGCGGATCGCGGTGATGTTGTTGTGCGCCTCGTGGATGTTCCGGAGGATACCCTCCAGCTGGCGCGCATATTCCTGGCCCGCCTCGGTCAGCACCACCTGGCGGGTGGAGCGCATCAGCAGCTTGACCTTCAGGCTGTCCTCGAAGTCCGACACCATGCGCGAGACCGAGGTGGCCGAGGCGGCGAACTCGCGCGCGGTGGCCGAGAAGCTCTTGGTCCGCGAAACGGACAGGAAATACTCCATCGCGCGCAGGCGATCCATGACTCCTCCGGAAACCGCAGGACAGAACGGCTGATTGCGGCTATTCCGGCTGATAGTAGCCAAACCTAGAATGGTTTCAAGCCCGGCCCCTGCGCCGGTCAACGACTTCGGTCGTTGACCAAACGTCAGCGAGCCAGCGTCATCGACCCAGCGTCAGCCACCCATCGTCAGCGACCTTCTACGGAGACCTCCACATGGAATTCGGCGTTTTCATCCTCGCCCAGCAACGCGGCTACCACCAGGCTTCCAGCGAAGTCATCCACAACTCCATCGAGCAGACGGTCGTTGCCGAGCAGGCCGGATTCAATGCCGCCTGGTATGCGGAGCACCACTTCAACAACTACTCGCTGTCGCCGTCGCCCCTGATGACGGTGGCCCATGCCGCCGGCAAGACGTCGAAGATCCGCCTCGGCACGGCGGTCTGCATCCTGCCGCTCTACCATCCCGCGCGCTTCCTGGCCGAGGTCGGCTTCGTCGACACCGTCTCCAACGGCCGGCTCGAGCTGGGCGTCGGTTCCGGCTACCAGGAGTTCGAATTCGAGCGCTTCGGCGTCAAGCTGGCCGAGGCCGGCGCCATCTACAACGAGTTCCTCGACATCCTGCCGAAAGCGCTGACGCAGAAGGTGTTCGAGTACGAAGGCAAGTTCCTGCGCGTGCCGCCCAGCTCGCTGGCCGTGCGCTGCGTCCAGCAGCCGATGCCGCCCATCTGGGTCACCTCCGGCAACCCGCTGACGCTGGGACGCGCCGTGCGCGAGGGCCACAACCTGTTCGTCACCTCGCTGCTCAACGGCAACGAGGCCATCGCCAACCTGCGCGGCCGGCTCGAGAAGATCGCGGCCGACAACGGCAAGGATCTCGACCGCGACGTCAAGTTCGGCTTCCTGCGCTGCGGCTACGCCTCCGACAACAAGGCGGAGATCGACTCATACCTCGAGAACGCCCGCTTCCAGCGCCGCGTGTCCGAGAGCCTCAAGTACCGCCGCCACCAGTCCGACGACGGCTACATGGTCAAGGAAGTGCCGTCGGAGACGGACCTCAGCTTCGAGCAGCTGCGCGAGAACCTGCCCGTCGGCTCGGTGAACCAGGTGATCGACAAGCTGCTGGAAGAGATCAGCATCCTGCGTCCCAAGCACATCGCGCTGCAGACGCAGCTCGGCGACTTCGACCAGAAGACGATGCTCAAGCAGATCGAGCTGTGGGGCAGCAAGATCATCCCGGCGGTGAGGAAGGAAGTGAACCGGATGGCGGTCACCGCCTGACGCCAGTCCCGCCAACGTCCAGCAACATCGAGCACGAGGAAACGTCATGCGCCTTCATCTGACCAGCTCCGGCAACGTCGCGATGCGGGAGCCGACCGATTTCCGGCGGCTTGACGTCCTGGTCGACGCGCAGTCCGAAGACCAGCTCACCCGGTCGATCGCCCGTATCGGGCGGCGAGCGGACGAGGGACATGTATGGATCGCGCCGGCGGTGCTGCGGTTCCTGTCGTTCCATCATGCGGCCGAGCCGCTGTGGGAAGCCGGATTCGCGCGGATGCTGGCTTATGCGGCCAAGGGCGGCTGGGTGGACGAGGACGGGGCGGTGCGGGCGCATATCACGCCGAACGAGGCCGAGGAGGTCGTCACGGTGGACGAGTTCCGGACGGCGATGCGGGCGTTGCCGGCCGGGATCAGCGTGATCACCACCGGGAGCGGTGAGGCTGCCTCGGGGATCGTCGTGTCGAGCCTGACGTCGATTTCTGCCGAGCCGCCGCTGGTGGGGTTCTTCATCAACCAGTCGTCGTCGTGCTATCCGGTGTTGCTGGAGAGCGGACGGTTCGTGGCGAATGTGATTGGGGAGGAGCACAGCGAGGTTATGACGTCGTTCCTAAAGCGGCCGCAGGGGCCGGAAAGGTTCACCGTGGGGAATTGGCGGGAGGGGTATGCGAGCCTTCCGGTATTAGCCGATGCGTTGGCTAGTTTGGAGTGCGAGATCGTGTTTACGCAGCTGATCGGGACGCATCGGATGGTGGTGGGGAAGATTCGGAAGGTCGGTTGCGGGTCGGGGAGTCCGGTGGTGCATTTCAATGCGGTGACGCATCGGGTGGTGGTGGGGTGATGGATACTCGGCCAGGCGCCTCGGCCGATTCCTCACCAGGCGGTTCGCACCTTGCCGGCGATACTCGGCCGCAATAGCGAGATCCTGGGCAGGACGCATCCTGTCCCTCCGCCGCCATAGCGACGGCAGCGTTGCTACATCGGGCGGGCGGCATCACCTAGGGAATACCCCCGCCGCAGCCGCTCTCTGCGCCGCTACCATTAGCTCGACGCGCGCAGCAACATGACCTCCAACCGCCTGATCGACCTGCACCTGCTTGCCTGCCTCGATGCCCTGCTGCAAGAGAAGCAGGTCACGCGAGCGGCGGAACTCATGAACATGAGCCAGCCCGGCATGAGCAACGCGCTCCGTCGCTTGCGGCACAAGCTGCAGGATCCGCTGCTCGTACGCACCTCGCATGGCATGGTGCCGACCGAGCGGGCGCTGCAACTTCAGGCGTCGGTGCGGGCTGCGCTGCGCCACGTGGACGCCGCGCTGGACTCGAAAACCACGTTCGATCCTGCGACGGCGCGCAACACTTTCAAGATCGCGATGTCCGACTTCGCGTCGACGCTGTTCATGCCGTCGATCATGGGAGCGATCGTGCGCGACGCTCCGGGCGTGCGCGTGATTATCGGACCTTCGGATGCGCTGCGTCTGCGCGAACGATTCGAGGAGGACGGGTTCAACCTCTGCATAGGCTATTACACGGACATGCCCGAAGGGCTCCACGTCAGCGATATCTTCACCGACAGCGTATCGTGCATTGCTCGCGTGGGGCACCCATCGGTGCGCGGCAAGCTCGCGTTGAACGCGTATGCGAGCCTGCCGCACATCCTCATGGTCGGCGGCACGCATACCATGACCCTCGAGATGCAGACGGACGAGGCTCTGCGCCGCGCTGGCGGCCCCGCGCGCAACGTCGTCATGTCGCTGCCGAACCAGTTGTGCATTCCATCCGTGGTCGCCAGCAGCGACCTGGTCGCGACCGTGCCGACCGAGCTGGCGAAGCGCAGCGACGTGCGCATGCGTTTGCAGGTGCTGCCGCCGCCTTTCAAGATCCCGCCGATGCGCCTGTCGATGGTGTGGCATGAGCTGACGCACCACGATGCCGCGCACCGATGGCTGCGCCAGCTGTTCCGCGAGGTTGCGCAGCAGGCCGCCGCGTCGTCGCAAGGGACCCCCTCTACGCGAACGGCCTCTTCCTCGCGCAAGCCCGCGACCCGTCCGCGCGCCTGACGCAGCTGTCCCGCGGGCACCATGCGCCGCGGCAATGGGCCCATCACTCCACAGCCATGGACGCGGCCACGCCCGGCGGCCAGAATCGGCGCCAGAGGAAGGAGGTGAGACCGATGGCCGCTCCCGTATTCGCGCCCGCGCGCGCATGGTTCCTAGGTGTGAAGCGTCAAGAGGTTGTTTCTGGACTTCTTGAGCCTAGTCATGGGTGAGATACCTCCGAGGCCTTGGTGGGGACGGTGCCAGTTGTAGTGGTGGATCCAAGCATCCAGGGCCTTCGA
>JAEZQX010000403.1 GCA_023441105.1 Pseudomonadota bacterium
CCGCGCTGTCGGTCATTCTTCTGAACCTCGACCGCTTCAGGCTGATCAACGACACGCTCGGGCATACGGCCGGCGACCACGTGCTGCGCCAGGTGGCGATGCGGCTGCGCCAGCTCGCGCCGGCGGCGGCCACGCTCGCGCGCCTCGGTGGCGACGAGTTCGCGCTGCTGATGCCCCAGGACGAGGCCGCGCCGACGCCGGATGGCGAGGCGACGACCGCATCGGGCTCGGCCCAGGCGGCTCCCGATCCCGCCCGCTTCGCCCAGATGGTGCTGGAGATGATGAAGCATCCGGTGCTGCTCGACGGCCAGCCGCTCGACGTCGGCGCCAGCATCGGCATCGTCCGCTATCCCGAGCACGGCGCGGACGCGGGTACGCTCATCCGCCACGCCGACATGGCAATGTACGGCGCGAAGCGCGGCACCCAGGGGTACGCCTTCTACGACCTGCAGTTCGACATCGCGCAGCAGGACCAGCTGTCGCTGCTGGGCGAGCTGCGGCGGGCGGTGGAGGCCAACGAGTTGCGGGTCTTCTACCAGCCCAAGATCGATCTCGCGGGTGGCTGCACCAAGGGGGTCGAAGCGCTGGTCCGCTGGGAGCATCCGGGTCGCGGGCTGCTTGCGCCGGGAGTGTTCATGCCCTATGCGGAGCAGACCGGCTTCGTGCGCCACGTCACCGGCTGGATGCTGGCGCAGGCGATCGGCCAGTGCGGCCGCTGGTACGAGCAGGGCATGCCGCTGCAGGTGTCGATCAACATCTCGACCCGCGACCTGCTGGACGAGGCGCTGCCAGGGCTGGTCGGCCGGCTGCTGCGGCAGCATCGGGTGCCGTCCGCGCTGGTCTGCCTGGAGATCACCGAGAGCAGCTTCATGCAGGATCCGGAGCGGGCCTTGAGGACGCTGCGCGAGATCGATGCGCTCGGCGTCGAGATCTCGATCGACGATTTCGGCACCGGCTTCTCCTCGCTGTCCTATCTCAAGCGGCTGCCGGTGGACGAGCTCAAGATCGACCGCGCGTTCGTCATGAACATGCTCGACGACGGCGACGACTTCACCATCGTGCGTTCCACCGTCGAGCTCGCGCACAACCTGGGACTGCGGGTGGTTGCCGAAGGCGTGGAGACCGCTGCCGCCATGGATGCGTTGCGCGCGGTCGGCTGCGACCTGGCACAGGGCTATCACGCCAGCAGGCCGATCCCGGTCGATGCCTTCCAGCGCTGGCTGCTGCAGGCGAAATGGGGACTGGCTACTCCGCTGGCGCAGGAGGCCTGCGCCCGGCAGGCAGCGCCGGCGGCCTCGCGGGCCCGAGCGTAGCGCGCGGTACCCGGACGCGCGAACGGGCGCTTCGTCTCCTCAGCCTGCGCCGTCGCGCAGCAGTTGCTCGATCGCGTCGGCGTCGTAGCCGAGTTCGGCCAGGATCGCCCGGCTGTGCTCGCCGAGCGCGGGTACTGCATCCATCCGCACCGCCGCTGCATCGTCGGCGCCCGGGGGCAGCAGCGCCGGAATGCGCCCGGCGGCGGTCGCGACTTCCAGCCAGCGCCCGCGCGCGTGCAGTTGCGGGTGTGCCCAGACCTGCGCCATGTCGTTGACCTGCGCATTGGCGATGCCGGCGTCGTCGAGCCGCTGGCGCACCTCGGCAGCGCCGAGCCCGGCGAAGGCCGCAACGATGATCGCGCGCAGGTCGGTGCGGGCGGCGACGCGGGCCGCGTTGCTGCCGAAGCGCGCCTCGTCGGCCAGTGCCGGCTGCTGCAGCACCCGGTCGCAGAAGATCCGCCATTCGCGTTCGTTCTGCAGGCCTAGCATGATGCTGCTGCCGTCGCCGGTCGGAAACGGGCCGTAGGGAAAGATGGTGGCGTGGGCGGCGCCGGCCCGCGGCGGCGGCGCTGCACCGTCGAAGGCATAGTAGAGAGGAAAGCCCATCCATTCCACCATGCTCTCCAGCATCGAGACGTCGATGCGCTTGCCGCGGCCGGTGCGGCCGCGCTCGATGAGCGCAGCCAGCACGTTGCTGTAGGCGTACATGCCCGCGGCGATATCCGCGATGGAGCAGCCGGCCTTGGCCGGCTCGTCGGGGCTGCCGGTCACCGACAGGAAGCCGGATTCGCTCTGGATCAGCAGGTCATAGGCCTTGCGCTCGCGATATGGTCCCGGCCGCTGCGGGTTGTCGCCGTAGCCCGAGATGTCGCAGACGATCAGGCGGGGATGGTCCCCCGCGAGCGCCTCGTACGACAGCCCCATCCGTGCCGCCGCGCCCGGGGCCAGGTTCTGCACCAGCACGTCCGCCGTGCCGATCAGCTTTGCCAGCACTTCGCGCGCCTGCGGATCCTTGAGGTCGAGCGCCAGGCTCTCCTTGGAGCGGTTGGTCCAGACGAAATGCGACGAGAGGCCGCGCACCCGCTGGTCGTAGCCGCGCGCGAAGTCGCCGACTCCCGGGCGCTCGATCTTGATGACGCGCGCGCCCTGGTCGGCAAGATGCCGGGTGCACAGCGGCGCGGCGATGGCATGCTCGAGCGCCACGACCGTGATTCCCTGCAGCGGCTTCATCAGAAGCTTCTCGGCAGGCCGAGGACATGCTCGGCGACATACGACAGGATCAGGTTGGTGGAGATCGGCGCCACCTGGTAGAGGCGTGTCTCGCGAAACTTGCGCTCGACGTCGTATTCGCAGGCGAAGCCGAAGCCGCCATGGAACTGCAGGCAGGCATTGGCCGCCTCCCAGGAAGCCTTGGCCGCCAGGTACTTCGCCATGTTGGCCTCGGCGCCGCAGGGTTGATGGGCGTCGAACAGCTCGCAAGCGCGAAAGCGCATCAGGTTGGCCGCCTCGACCTCGATGTGCGCCTCGGCGATCGGAAACTGCACGCCCTGGTTCTGCCCGATCGGCCGGCCGAAGACGACCCGCTCCTTGACATAGGCGGTGACGCGGTCGATGAACCAGTAGCCGTCGCCGATGCATTCCGCCGCGATCAGCGTGCGCTCGGCATTGAGGCCGTCGAGGATGTAGCGAAAGCCCTTGCCTTCCTCGCCGATCAGGTTCTCCGCCGGAATCTCCAGGTTCTCGAAGAACATCTCGTTGGTCTCGTGGTTGACCATGTTGGCGATCGGCCGCACGGTGAGGCCCTTGCCGATCGCTTCGCGCAAGTCGACGATGAAGATCGACATGCCGTCGCTCTTCTTCGCGACCTCGGCGAGCGGCGTGGTCCGGGCGAGCAGGATCATCAGGTCCGAGTGCTGGACGCGCGAGATCCAGACCTTCTGGCCGTTGACGACATAGCGGTCGTCCTTGCGAACCGCCACCGTCTTGATGCGCGTGGTGTCGGTGCCGGTGCTGGGTTCGGTCACTCCCATCGACTGCAGGCGCAACTCGCCGCTGGCGATCTTCGGCAGGTAGCGCTGCTGCTGCGCGGCCGAGCCGTGGCGCAGCAAGGTGCCCATGTTGTACATCTGGCCGTGGCAGGCGCCCGAGTTGCCGCCGGCGCGGTTGATCTCCTCCATGATCACCGACGCCTCGGCAAGGCCAAGCCCGGAGCCGCCGAATTCCTGCGGAATCAGTGCCGCGAGCCAGCCTGCCTTGGTGAGCGCCTCGACGAACGCCTCCGGGTAGGCGCGCTTCGCGTCCACCTCCCGGTGGTACTCGTCCGGGAAGGTGGCGCACAGCGCGCGCACCGCCTCGCGGATGTCCTGGTACTTGTCGGTCTTCGTCTTCAACATGCTCGGGGTCCGATGGCAGACGCGCGACGCTGCGCGATGGTGCGAGGCGCTGCCGATGATACTGCCGCCACTGTCGTCGTTGCCGTCACGCGATGCGCGCCACTTTGCTAAGCTCGATCCTCGACTGGACGAACCACCAGGAGTACAGCATGATCCGCGACCCGGAAACCCTCGATGCCCTGCTCGACAGCGTCAGCCGATTCGTTCGCGAACGGCTCGTGCCGGCAGAGGAGGAGGTTGCCGAAACCGACGTGATCCCGCCGGCAATCGTCGACGAGATGCGCGCGCTCGGCCTGTTCGGCCTGACCATCCCCGAAGCCTACGGCGGCCTCGAGCTGACGATGGAAGAGGAGGCGCGGGTGATGATCGAGCTCGGCAAGACCTCGCCGGCGTTCCGGTCGGTGATCGGAACGACCGTCGGCATCGGCTCGCAGGGCATCCTCATCGACGGCACCGAGGAGCAGAAAGCCCGCTATCTGCCGCGCATGGCGAGCGGCGAGATGCTCGCCTCGTTCGCGCTCACCGAGCCGGAGGCCGGGTCGGATGCGGCGTCGCTGCGCACCAGCGCGATCCGCGACGGTGACCACTATGTCGTCAACGGCACCAAGCGCTTCATCACCAACGCGCCGCAGGCCGATGTCTTCACCCTGATGGCGCGAACGGATCCGGCCAACAAGGGCGCGGGCGGCGTCTCGGCCTTCATCGTCGATGCCCGGTCGCCGGGCATCTCGCTCGGCAGGAAGGATCGCAAGATGGGCCAGCGCGGCGCCCACACCTGCGACGTCATTTTCGAGAACTGCCGGGTGCCGGCGGCCAACCTGATCGGACTGCAGGAAGGCCGCGGGTTCAAGACCGCGATGAAGGTCCTGGAGAAGGGCCGCATCCACATCGCCGCCGTCTGCGTCGGCGTTGCCGAGCGAATCCTGGCGGATACGCTGCGCTACGCCATGGAGCGCAGGCAATTTGGCCAGCCGATCGCGCAGTTCCAGCTGGTGCAGGCGATGCTGGCCGACAGCCGGACGGAGATCTATGCCGCCGCCTGCATGACCGTCGACGCCGCGCGGCGCCGGGATGACGGGCTCGATGTGTCGACCGAGGCGTCCTGCGCCAAGCTGTTCGCCTCCGAGATGTGCGGCCGGGTGGCGGACCGTGGCGTGCAGGTCTTCGGCGGCGCAGGCTACATCGCCGACTACGGCATCGAGCGCTTCTATCGCGACGTGCGCCTGTTCCGGCTCTATGAAGGAACCAGCCAGATCCAGCAGCTGGTCATCGCCCGGAACATGATCCGCGCCGCGGGCTGATCGGCGGCGGCCGGCGCACCGTCGGCAGGTCGCAACCGCTACTGCGGTTTCATCATCTCCGACTTCTGGCGCTCGGCGGCGGCCTTGCTTTCCGCCGCGCTCGGCGGGCTCGCCGTCGGCGGCCGGTCCGTCGCGCCGGCGGGGGTGCTGGTCTGTGGCTTCATCATCTCCGAGCTGATGCGCATCTCCTCCGCCTTGCGCTCGGCGTCGCTCTGCGGACGCGGCGTGGCGGGCATCATGGTCCGTTCCGGCACGTTGGTCTGCGGCTTCATCATCTCCGAGCTGTTGCGCAGGTCCTCTGCGCGCTTGGCCGCATCCTGGGCCAAGGCGCCGCTCGACGCCAGCACCAGGCCGGCGGCAAGGGCCGCGATCTTCATTCTGTTCATTCGAGCCTCGCTTGGTTGGTGGACGACTGCAGCGCCGCTAGGCGGCTGCAGAAGGTTGGTCGAGGCTGGCGACGAATACTTACTGCCGTGGCGGGCGCCGGCGGGTCGGACGGTCAGGCGTGGGCGAAAGCCGCATGCTGCTCCAGGCGGTGCAGAAAAACGTCGACCGGCAGCGCCCTGCTGACGAGCCAGCCCTGTGCCTCCCGGCAGCCGGCGCCTTCCAGGAACTGCCGCTGGGCTTCGGTCTCGACGCCTTCGCCCACCGTGCGGATCCCCAGGCGGTGCGCCATCCCGATGATGCCGGAGGCCACGACGCGGGTGGCCGAGTCATCGGGCAGGTGCCGGACGAACGACCGGTCGAGCTTGATCACGTCGACCGGAAAGCGGGCGAGATACGAGAGCGACGAGTAGCCGGCGCCGAAATCGTCCAGCGCCACGGAGAAGCCGTCGCGGCGTAGCGCCTCGAGGAAGCTGCGGGCCGCCGCCAGGTTGCAGACCAGGCTGGTCTCCGTGAGCTCGAACTGGATGCAGGACGGCGCAAGGCCGGCTTCCGCCACCACGGCGGCGGCAAAGCGCGGAAAGCCTTCGTCCTGCAGCTGGCAGGCGGACAGGTTGATCGATACCTGCAGCTCCGGATGCCGATCGAGGCAGGAAGCCAGGGTCTGCACCACCTGCACGACGAGCCAGCGGCCCAGTTGCCGGATGATCGGATGCTGCTCTGCAATCGGGATGAATTCATCCGGCGAGACGACGCCAAGCCCCGGGCAGTTCCAGCGCAACAGCGCCTCCGCGCCGAGGGTTCGCCGGGTTCGGACGCACCACCGCGGTTGCAGCTGCAGCGTGAATTCCTGATCCAGGTTCGCCAGCAGCAGCCCCGCTTCGACCGCCACCCGCCGGGACACGGCCGCGGCGACAGCCGGGTACAGACCCGGCTGCCGGGGCAAGTCGATCCTGTCGGCATCCGACCGGTGCCGCGGGTGGGAAGCCCCGGCGCCGGAGGCGATGGCCGGCTGCAGGCTGGCCGGCGCGAGGCGCGGCCTGACCGCAGCGGAGGTCGTCGGCATGCCCTTGCCGGAAGCGGCGGCATGCGCAGCCCGGACGAGCGAACGCTCCGCGCGCTTCAGCTGCCAGTAGAGCAGGCCGGCCACCAGGATTGCAAGCAGGATTCCGCTGGATCTCTGCACCAGGTGCTGATGCTCGGGCTGCAGCGGCAATGCGAAGGCGATCTGGTTGGAGAAGACCATCCAGCAGATGGTGATCGCGAGAAACAGCAGAGAACCCCGGCCGGCGAAACGGGTCGAGATGTGGGACATGTACCGCAACTTCTTCCTGAAACCGGCGATGCTAGTCCTGGTCCTTGCGAGGCTTCGCCAGGGCGCCCCCGGGATGAAAGCAAACGGTTGCGAGAGCGGGTTCCTGTTACCAAACCTTACCGGATAGGGCTTCTTTTCCCGATCGTCACGACCGATCGCCGTCTTCGCGGCGCGAGCTCGGATCCGGCCATGGCGCCGGGCGGCGGAACCGCCTCAGGCTACGACGCCTTCCTGGCGCAGCGCCCGCACCTCGGCCGGGGCGAGCCCCAATTCGTGCAGGATCGCGTCGGTGTCCGCCCCGATCGCCGGCGGATCGGTCCGCAACGGCAGCCGTTGCCGATCCATCATCAGCGGCAGCAGTGGCGTCGACGCCTCGCGGCCGTCGGGCAGGTGCATCGGTGCGAGGCCACCGGTCTCCAGCAGGTGCGGGTCGTCGAGCAACTGGTCGGGAGACTTGATCGGCGCATAGGGCAGGCCGGCTTGCTCGAAGATGCGGGCGATCTCGCCGCCCGGAAGATGGGCGAGCCGCTCGCGCAGCATCGGCATCATCCACTCGCGTGCCGTCACCCGCAGGTTGTTGGTCGCCAGGCGTTCGTCGCCGAGCAGGTCGACGAAGCCGAAGGTCTCGCAGAAGATGCGCCACTGCGTGTCCGAGACGACCGCCAGGAAGATCTGCTCCTCGTCCTTGACGGCGAACACGTCGTAGATGCCCCAGGCGGAGATCCGGCTCGGCATCGGTGCCGCCGGATTGCCGGTCATCGCGTACTGCATCATGTGCGTCGCAACCAGCAGGATGTTGTTCTCGAACAGGGACGACAGGACTTCCTGGCCGCGGCCGGTCCGCTCACGGGCCCGCAGCGCCGCCATGGCGCCGATGGCTCCGAACATGCCGCCCATGATGTCGTTGACCGAGGCGCCGGCGCGCAGCGGCCGCCCGACCGGGCCGGTCATGTAGGCGAGGCCGCCCATCATCTGCACGACTTCATCGAGCGCGGTGCGATGCTCATAGGGGCCGGGCAGGAAGCCCTTGTGCGACACGTACACCAAACCGGGGTTCAGCCGCGACAGGCTGGCGTAGTCGAAGCCCAGCCGCTCCATCGCGCCGCTCTTGAAGTTCTCGCTGAACACGTCGGCGGTTGCGAGCAGCTTCAGCAGGACATCCTTGCCGCGCGGATCCTGGGCATCGATGGCCAGGCTCTTCTTGTTGCGGTTGAAGGTCGGGAAGAAGCCGACGCCGGAGCCGAGCAGGCGCCGGGTGGCGTCCCCCTTGATCGGCTCGATCTTGATGACTTCGGCGCCGAGGTCCGCGAGGATCATGCCGCAGGTCGGACCCATCACCATGTGCGTGAACTCGACCACCCGCACGCCCGCCAGGGGCAGGTCCCCGTCACGCAGGTCCTGGGGCTGGTTCATGATCGCTCCACCGGCTGTTGTCGCGCATAGCGGAAGTCCTTCGGCAGGCCCGCCTCCGGCACCATCCCGTAGAGCGGCTCGCCGACCAGGCTTTGCGCGACGATCGCGCGCGCGGCCAGCAGCCGCTCGATGTCCACGCCGGTATCGAGTCCCATCGACTCGAGCAGGAACACCAGGTCCTCGGTGACGATGTTGCCGCTCGCGCCCGGCGCGTAGGGACAGCCGCCAATCCCGCCCTGGCTCGAGTCGAAGGTGGTGACGCCCACTTCCAGCGCCGCCACCACGTTGGCCAGCCCCTGGCCGCGGGTGTTGTGGAAGTGGGCGCCGCCGGCGCGTTCGCCGAACGATGCCTGCAACTTGCGGAACAGCCGCCGGACCTGGCGCGGTTCGGCGTAGCCGCTGGTATCGGACAGGCCGATCACATCGACGCCGGCCATGGCGGCGCGTTCGGCAACGCGCATGGTCTCGTCGTCGCCGACGGCGCCTTGCAGCGTGCAGCCGAAAGCCACCGAGATGCCGGCTTCGATCTCGATCTGCGGATACTGCGACCGCTTGAGGCTGGTGATCGCCTTGAGGTCCTCGAAGACCTGGTCGTGCGTCTTGCGGACGTTGGCGAGCGAATGTGCTTCGGTTGCCGACACCGGTATGGTGAGCTTGTGCACGCCGGCTTCGAAAGCCGCCTGTGCGCCGCGGAGATTCGGCGCCAGCGCCGCCACCGCGAGACCTGGCAGCGTCAAGGCATGCGCCACGATCGCGCGGATGTCGGCCATCTGCGGAAGCAGCGACGGCGGCACGAACGAGCCCACCTCGATCTCACGCAGCCCGGCCTGGTGCAGGGCGCTGATCCAGCGCAGCTTGTCGGCCGTCGGCATTGTGCGCTTGATCGACTGCAGTCCGTCGCGCGGGCCGACCTCGCTCACCAGGATCCGGTTGCTGGTGCTGTCGTTCATATCGCGGCGCGCCAGCACCGTGCCGTCCTCGATCGAATCCACTTCCATGAACCGTCCTCGTTGGTGAAGGCGAGATGCCGCGCCGGAGATTGCCCGGTGGGATTGCACCCGGCTATTTCGAAAGATAGAATGATGTTTGAACCATTGGAATTCTAGCGCCGATGCCCAGGAAGTCGCAAGTGGCCTCCCTTGCGGAGGAGAAAGCCGCACCCGGCGGGACGGCTGCCGTCGATCGAGCGCTGTCGCTGCTGGCCGCTTTCAGGCGCGGCGAGGAGTCGCTGGGACTGCAGGACCTCGCGGAGCGCACGCGCCAGCACAAGAGCACGGTGCTGCGGCTGCTGGCCTCGCTGCAGCATGCGCAGCTGGTGCTGCGGCTGGAGGACGCGCGCTACCGGCTTGGGCCGGGAGTCGCCCGACTGCACGCGGTCTACGCCGCGTCGTTCTCGCTGGACCAGGTGGTGGTCCCGGAGCTGCGCAAGCTGATGCGCCAGACCGGCGAGAGCGCCGCGTTCCACGTCAGGCAGGGTAACGAACGGCTGTGCCTCTATCGGGTCGACTCGCCCAACCCGGTCCGCGACCATATCCGCGCCGGCGACCTGCTGCCGCTGGATCGCGGCGCGGGAGGCCACGTCCTGCTCGCTTTCGCCGGCAAGCGAGGCGCGCTGTACGACGAGATCCGCCGCGACGGCGTGGCAGTCCTGGCGGGTGACCGGGTGCCGCAGCTTGCGGGAATCTCGGCACCGTGCTTCGACGCCGATGCCCGGCTCGTCGGTGCGGTCACGCTCACCATGCCGACCGAGCGGCTGGATCCGGAGCACCGCCACGACGTCGTCGAGGTCGCCCGGGAGATATCGCTGGGCCTGGGAGCCTGCGCGGCAGAGCCATCGCCGGCGGGGGCAGCAGGGCCACGGGTTGGGACCGGCGCCCCTTCAGTGCGCCAGCGCCGGCAGGGATCGGCCGAGCGTAACCAGCGCCGGCCCGGCGACAAGCAGCCAGGTCAGCAGGCATAGCAGCAGGGCGATAAAGACGGCCGCGCTGCCGAGGTCCTTGGCGCGAATCGTCACTCCCGCGCGACAGGGCGAGCGGCGGCGTTGACATCGAACTGCAATGCTGGCCCAGTAGAGTAGGCTGGTGCGGCACGATGCGTTCGGCGGTCGTCCCCGGCGCCGAATCTGGCGAACCATTCCTCGGGCTCAAGTGGCAGGAATTTCAAGCATCAAGCGTTGTCTGCGGCTGGCAGGAAACGCGGTTGGCCGTGACCTGGTGGTTGGCGACCTGCACGGCCACCGCGACCTGCTCGAGCAGCAACTCGAGCTGCACCGCTTCGACCCCGGCCGTGATCGCGTCTTCTCGGTCGGTGATCTGGTCAATCGCGGGCCCGATTCGCTCGGAACGCTGGCGCTGGTCGAGGAGCCCTGGTTCCATGCGGTGCTCGGCAATCATGACCTGATGCTGCTGAACTACCTCGGCTACTACAGCAGCCGGATCCATCGCCGCGCGTCGTACCCGTCGGGAGCGGGGGAGTGGGTCAAGCAGGCGCAGGCCCGGCATCCGAAACTCCTCCGCCGCCTCGCGGACCGGCTCGCCCGGCTGCCGCTGGCGATCCATGTCGCGGACCGCATACCGTTCAACGTGATGCATGGCGATCTGGCCCCCTTCGGCTCGAGCCAGGAACGCCTTTTCGACCGGGACGACGTCTGCTTGCATGACGCGGATCGCTCCGCGTCCTCGCGACAGAACTTCCACCAGGCGCTGGGGAGCACGCTATCCGACCTGCCTTTCAAGGACCGGGTGATCCGGATCAGCGACTCGGCGTTCCGCAGCCTGCACCTCACGTATGTCGGCCATTCGCCGGTGCGGGAGGTTGTCGTACACAATTCCTACATCTACATCGACCAGGGGGTTTGCCAGCGTCCGCCGCGATGGCCCGGGCACCGGCCGCCGACCGTCGTCGATCATGGCGAGTTCTCGACCTGGCTGCATGGCGTCGCCAGCGCCTGGCGCCCGTCGCCCGTCCCGGCGAAGACCCGGTGCGCGGTCCGCAGGTTACTCCCGGCCGTCGCTGCGGTACATCCCGCCTCCTGACGCGCTGCCAGTTGTTCCGTCTCGCCGTCCGCGCCCCGGATTGTCTCGCCTTGCCTCGGCGAGGTAAGCTGGGATCGATCCCGCGACGGGTATCGTCTCGTCACGACGAGGAGGATCAATGAGCGGGCAGAGCGAAATCGAACTGAAGTTTCTCGTCCCGCGGAATGCCCGGGCCGCCATCCTCGCCGAGATGACCCGCAAGTCCGCGAGCCTCGAGCGACGATCGCTTGCGGCCCTCTACCTCGACACGCCGGACCGCCGCCTCGCCAAGGCGGGTGTCGCCTGGCGGCTGCGGCGCGAGGGGCGGCGCTGGGTCCAGACCCTGAAATCGGGCGGGACGAGTGCCATCGAGCGCTTCGAGCACGAGGTCATCCGTCCGGGGCCGAGCCCCGACCCGGCGGCGCATGCCGGCACCACGACCGGCGACAAGCTGGCGAAGATCCTGCGCAATGCGCAGAAGGATGGGCTCGACGCCGGCATCCGTTTCAAGACCGAGGTCCGGCGGATCGCGCGCAGGATCCGCACCCAGGGGGCGGTCGTCGAGGTCGCCTTCGACGAGGGAAGCCTCCTGGCGAACGACGCCAGGCTGCGGATCCGGGAAATCGAATTCGAGCTGGTATCGGGCTCGGCGACGGGCCTGGTGGCGCTCGCGGAACGTTGGCGCAAGCGCTTCGGCCTCATCTACGATCCGCGCAGCAAGGCGGCTCGTGGCGACCGGCTTGCCGAAGGCTCGCCTTTCCCGCCGCTGCGCAAGGCCGCGGATCCGGAGTACGCCGGCGACGCGGACGTCGTCGAAGCGTTCGGCAAGGTGCTGGACGAGTGCCTCGCCCACATTTCCGGGAACGCCATCGGCCTCGTCGATGGCGACGAGGGCCTGCGCGTCGAGCATGTCCATCAGCTGCGCGTCGGCATCCGGCGCCTGCGCAGCGCGCTGCGCAGCTTCAGGGGTTGGGTGCCGCCGCCACCCGAGCCACTGGTGGACGAGCTCAAGCAGCTGTTCTCGGAGCTGGGCAAGGCCCGGGACAGCGACGTGCTCGACAGCGGCGTCGTTGCCGAGCTGGCAAAGGTCAACGCGCCATCATTGACCATGCCCAAGCGCGAGGCTGGTCCGGATCCGGTTGCGACGGTCGGCTCGACGGACACCCAGAAGACGCTGCTGGCCTGGCTCGCCTGGCGTGTCGAGCTCCTCGACGCCACTTGGGTCACGACCGCGCCGGCCCCGGGCGCTGCGCCGGTCATCGCTGCCGCCACGACCAGTGCCGGAACGGCCGTCGAGGCGGACGGGGCGGTCCCCGCCGATGCGACACCCGCCGCTGCCGATGAGGCTGCTGGCGCGGGCGGGGTGGATCCTGCGGACGAGCAGCGCGCAGTCGGCGCACTGCAGGAGCAGCCGCTCGAGGCCACGGACCCGGCGCCGTTGGCGCAGGTGGACCTCGATCGAGAGCGCGACAACGGCGAGTCCTTCCAGCGGAAGGCGCAGCGGCGCCTGGGCAAGTGGCATCGGCAGATCGTTGCCGCCTGGAAGGCGTTCGACGAGCTCGAAGAAGAGGACCTGCATTCGCTGCGCAAGCACATCAAGCGGCAGCGCTACGCGGTCGAGTTCTTCGCCCCGGTATTGCGCCGGCGCGATGTCGAGCGCTACCTCAAGCCTCTGGCGGCAATCCAGGACCGGATGGGCGAGCTGAATGATCTTTTCGTCGCGCGCAGCCGCTACCAGGCGCTGGTGTCTTCCGATCCCGCCGCCTGGTTCGCCCTCGGCTGGCTGGCCGCCCGCGTGGCCGACGCACGGACGATGGCAAAGCCGGAGCTGAAGTTGCTGGCCAAGACGGATCCGCCGGGGCGCTGATCGCAGGACACGCGTCCTGGCCGCTCGACGACCAGCGGGATGCACCCCGGCGGCGCCGATGGCTGCCGGTGATTCCCGTCATCATCGATAGAGTTCCGGCACGTACATCGTCTGGGGCACCGGCAGACGCAAGTAATCGGGGTTGCGCACCCGTTCGGGCAGCGTGACCTCGGGGTGCTCGATTTCCTCATACGGAAATTGCGACAGCAGGTGGGCGATGCAATTGAGCCGCGCCCGTTTCTTGTCGACCGCCTGCACCACCCACCAGGGGGACTCCGGAATGTGGCTGCGCTCCAGCATCGCCTCCTTGGCCTTGGTGTAGGCCTCCCAGCGGCGCCGGGACTCGAAGTCCATCGGGCTGAGTTTCCACTGCTTCAGCGGGTCGTGGGCGCGGGCGAGGAACCTGGCATGCTGCTCCTCGTCCGTGATCGAGAACCAGTACTTCACCAGCGTGATGCCCGAGCGCACCAGCATCTTCTCGAACTCGGGCACGGTGCGGAAGAACTCCTCGTATTCGTCGTCGGTGCAGAAGCCCATCACCTTCTCGACGCCCGCCCGGTTGTACCAACTCCGGTCGAACAGGACGATCTCGCCGGCCGCCGGCAGGTGCGACACGTAGCGCTGGAAGTACCACTGGGTCTTCTCGCGATCGTTTGGCGCCGGCAGTGCGGCGACACGGCAGATCCTGGGATTCAGGCGTTGTGTGATCCGCTTGATCACCCCGCCCTTGCCGGCTGCATCGCGGCCCTCGAACAGGATCACCACCTTGCGCCGGTTGTGCTGGACCCAGTCCTGGAGCTTCACCAGCTCACCCTGTAGGCGAAGCAGCTCCCTGAAATAGACAGGACGGGCAAGGCTCGGCTGGGCGGGACGCTGCTCGAAGCCGCCCGCGTGGTCATCCGGCACTTCGAATTCCTCGAGGAGCGAGTCGTCGATCTCGAGCTCGAGTTCCTCGTCGTAGCTGTCGATCAGCTCTTTTCTGAGCCGCTGCACGATTTGTTCGTAGTCGGAATGTTCCATGTCATGCCGGGCATCCCCGGCGAGGTGAACGTCCAGCCGCGGCGACCGGTCCAGAGTTGGGTTGCGGGAGGGCACTGATTCTTTTCGCTCCAGATGACAGAGCCATTACAGGAAGATTCCGCTGCGGGTATGCTGCCTGCAATGACACCGGAAGTCCGTCAGCCGATCCTCGAGCCCGGCGTGACCTGCTGGAGAACGGCGGTCGCCCGTCGTTTCGTCCTGCTGCCCGACGGCGAGTCGTACATGCCGGCGATGCGGGCGGCCATGGAAGCGGCCCGCCACTCCATCTTGCTGGTGGGCTGGGACTTCGACCCGCGGATCCCGCTGAATCCCGCGGCCGGCGATGAAGCGCCGGACAGGCTCTGCGATCTCTTCTCGCGTCTGCTGGTTCGCCGCCCGGCCTTGAGGATCCAGATCCTGATCTGGGACATGAGCCGGCTGTTCACCTGGCAGCGCCGCGAGCGGCCGCAGAATGCGGCGCAATGGCTGCCGTCGCCGGTGCAGTACCGGCTCGACGCCCGCCATCCGCTCGGCGCCGCGCATCACCAGAAGCTGCTGGTCGTCGACGATGCGGTGGCCTTCTGCGGCGGCGCCGACTTCACCCGCAACCGGTGGGACACGCGCGCCCATCTCAGCAATGATCCGCGGCGCCGCGCGCCGGGAGGCGGGTTCTATCCGCCTACGAAGAAGGCGGGATGGTAGGCCACCCGCCCGGCGGGCACGTTGCCGGCGAATGCAAGCGACAT
>JAEZQX010000040.1 GCA_023441105.1 Pseudomonadota bacterium
TTCGGCGCCCTCGACGCGCTGACCCGGCTCACCCTTCAGGACGCGCTGCGCGACCTGATCCGCGAGCAGCGGCCGACCGTGCTGCTGGTGACGCACGATGTGGACGAGGCGATCTTCCTTGCCGACCACATCCTGGTGTTCAGCCCGCGTCCGGCGACGGTCCTCAAGGAATTCAACCTCGCGCATCGCGAGAAGACCCATGACCTCGCCGAATTCGCGCCGATGCGCAGTGAGATCCTGTGCCTGCTCGGCATCCATGCAGAGCACGTCGAGCAGCCGCAAGCGAAGCCCGTCCAATTCGAAGGAGCACGAGCATGAAGAGAGCAACCGCCATCCTGGCGGCCCTGGCGACCACCATCGCCTTCGCCGTTCCAGCCGCAGCGCAGGAGAAGTTCAAGGTGGGCTACCTGCGAGTCATGGACGATGCCCAGGCCATCCTGGCGCATGAGGCCGGGCTCTACAAGAACCACGGGCTCGACGTGGAGCTGATCGAATTCCGCTCGGGCACCGACCTGATCAAGGCGATCGTCGGCGGCCAGCTCCATTCCGGCGTGCTCGGCTTCACCAATGCGATCGCCTGGGCCTCGCGGGGGGCCGACCTGAAGGTGGTGGGTGGGGCCCAGAACGGCTATCACGCGATGATCGTGCGCAACGACACCGGCATCAAGGACATCGCCGGTCTCAAGGGCAAGACGATCGCTTCGCAGGCTGAAGGCAGCACCGCCGATACCGTGCTCAAGGGGGTGGTGTTCAAGCAGGCCGGCCTGCAGAACGACGACGTCAACGTGATGGGCGTCAGCCCGCAGGTCGCCGTCCAGTCGCTGGCCGGCAAGCGGGTCGACGGCGCGTTCCTGTTCGAGCCGCAGGCGAGCATCGCCAAGGCGATCGCGCCCGTCTCGCAGATCTACGAGATCGGCGAAGTCTGGCCGTTCCCCTGCATGGTCGTCATCACCTCGGGCGAAGTGATCAAGAAGCGCAAGGCCGACCTCTGGAAGACGCTCGACGCGCAGAAGGATGCCATCGACATGCTCCAGAACAAGCCGGCCGAGGCGGCCAAGTTCATCGCCGGCCAGTTCATCGCCGAGCCGACGCTCAAGACCCTCAATCAGGGCGAGGTGCCGCGCGAGACGATCATCACCGCCGCCATCAAGACCCAGGTCTTCAGCCCGGCAGTCACCGGGAAGGAGCGCGCGCGGATGCAGGAGATCGCCGGCATCATGCAGGAGCAGGGGGCGCTGAAGACACGCGACGGCAAGCCGTTCGATGTCGAGCAGATCCTCGACCTGAGCTGGCAGAAGGAGCGGGGGCTCTAGGCCCGGCTCGCGCCCGATGGTCGGAATCGTGAGAACGAGCGAAGCGTGAGCGGCGAATCCCGGATTGCCGGGTTCCAGAAGAAGTCGGCCATGGCGCTTGCCGTGGTCTTCATCCTGTTCCTGTGGCAGCTGGCTGCCTGGGCGCTGCCGGACTTCCTGATGCCGGACGTGCACACGGTGTTCGTGCGACTGTGGGAGGAGCTGCAGTCGGAGAACTTCCGCACGGCGCTGGGCGGCAGCCTGTTCCGGCTCGGCGTCGGCTATGGCTCGGCGCTGCTGTTCGGCATCGGCTTCGGCCTGGTGGGGGCGGTGCTGTTCTTCTTCCGCGAAGTGCTCAAGTCGGCGATCATCATCCTCCAGTCGATCCCGTCGATCGCCTGGGTGCCGATCTTCCTGATCATGATGGGCTTCGGCAACACGCCCATCATCGTCGTGGTCGCGATCGCCGCCTTCTTCCCGGCTGCCCTGTCGGTGATGAACGCCACCGAGAGCGTCCAGAAGGTTCATGTGGCCGCGGCCCGGGTCATGGGCGCCTCGCGCTGGGACCTGCTGAAACGGGTCTACCTGCCGGCCGTCATGCCCGAGCTGATCACCGGGGCGCAGCTGGCTTTCGGCAACGCCTGGCGGGCCCTGATCTCGGCCGAGATGCTGATCGGCTTCGGCAAGGGCCTCGGCCGGTCGCTGGCCTATGCCGGCGAAACGGCGGACATGGTCGGCGTCATGACCAGCATCCTCGCCATCGCCATTCTCGCGCCGCTCATCGACCAGGTGCTGCTCGAGAACCTGAAGCACCGCGTGCTGCGGTACCAGTACGTATGAAGACGCCGTCGTCGATCGTCGCCCCGCTCCTCGCGGGCGCGCTCGGCTGCGCATCCATTGCCGCGCCGGCGGCCCAGGAAGGCGCCGAGGCGGCTCGCGCCGCGCCCGCTGCCGCCGCACTGGTGGTGCAGGTGGATCATGTCGTGCCGGAGTACAAGGGCGGCGACAAGTTCCGCTCGCCGCCGACGATCGACTCGGCACTGGCCGAGGATCTTGCCCGGCGGTTGCAGCTGCCGTTGCGGACCATCCCCGCCGCCGCACCGGTGCAGGTCGCTGCGGTCGCAACCGTCTCTCCCGCCGGCAGCGGCACGGCCGGCGTCGTCGCCGGGCAGGACGTCGCACCCGCTGCCACGGCCGGCGACCTGCGGCTGACGGCGCTGCGCGACCTTGCGGACGTGCCGCAGCAGCTGGCGGTGGTGCCCATCGACTATCGCGCCGTGCCGATGGCCATCATGCGCACGGACACCGACATCAGGCGTTGGGAACATCTGCAAGGCCGCAAGGTATGCGTGGCGGCGGGCGGCAACCACGTCGGCACCCTCGCCGGTCGCTACGGCGCGGTCGAGCAGGTGCACCCGTCGACCACCGATGCGCTGGTCGCGCTGCGGGTCGGGGGCTGCGACGCAATGGTCCACGACAGCACCATGCTCGAGGAGCTGATCCGCTACCCCGAGTGGAAGAAGTTCTCCGCCCGGCTACGCGGCAACCAGCGCAGCACGCTCGCCTTCCTGGTGGCGGCGCAGGACCAGTCCAGGGTGCAGGCGCTGCGGCGGATTGCATTCGAATGGGACGCCGGCGGTTATCCCGAGCAGCTGGTGAAGAAGACGGTGCGCGATATCGCCTTCGAGGTCTATCTCGAGCAGGACGTACCGGATTGCCACTGAGCTGATCCGGCCGGCTTCTTCTTTCTCCTTCTTCCGTTCCTCGTCCCGTGTCCGCCACTTGCAGGGCGGCACCGGCTGCGGGATAATAGTTAGCTTGCTTACTATATGTAAGGCATCGATCGGGGCCGCCGCACCGGTGCCTTGCCACCCCCGCATGGATCGAGAAGAGCGCTTTGCCCAGGCCCTGTCCCGCGTAAGCCGCGGCTGGCGGGCCCTGCTGGATGCGCGGCTGCGCGACAGCAGCTGCACCCAGGCCCGCTGGTTCACCCTCCTGCAGCTGTCCCGCGCGGAAAGCGGCATGACGCAGCGCGAGCTGGCGGATCGGGTCGGCGTCGAGAGTCCCACCATCGGCCGGCTGCTCGACGCGCTCGAACGGCAGGGGCTGATCGCCCGCCTGCCGGTGGACGGTGATCGTCGCGCCAACCACGTCCGGCTGACGAAGGCCGCGCAGCCGCAGCTCGAGGAAATCGATCGCACGGTGCGCGGCGTGCGGCGGGAGTTGCTCGCCGGCATACCGTCGCGCGATCTCGACACTTGCCTGTCGGTGCTGCAGACCATCGGCGAGCGCCTGGAGCAGCGATGAACATGCTGAAGATGGATGGCCCTTCGCGCGCCGGGCGCGCGGCGCCGCGGGATCGCTTCGATGCCGAATCCGACGGATCCGTGCTTGCCGACCGGCCGGAGCAGGCGGCCGATCCAGTTCCCGGCAGGCCGCGGCGCCGGCTGCGCATGGGGATCCTGGCGGTGCTGGTCCTGGTGGGGCTGGTCGTCCTCGGCAAGTTCCTCGTCGATCGCTGGACGCATGTCTACGTCAACGACTCGCGCATCGCGGCCAACGTGGTGGCGCTGGGCAGCGAGGTAGCCGGACGGGTGACGGCCGTCAACGTGGTGGCCGGCGATCGGGTCGTCCAGGGCGACCTGCTGGTGCGCCTCGACAGCCGCCAGGCGGAGCTGCGACTACAGGAGCTGGATGCCGAGGCGACCCGCATCGCGGCGGAACAGGCCCAGCTGCGTGCCCAGCAGGCCATGGTCGAGGCGCAGGTCGCCAGCCGCCTCGATGCCGGCCGCGCGCAGGTCCGCGCCAGCGAGGCAGAGCATCGCGCCACCCGGGCGGAGCTGGAAGCCGCCCGCAGCGACTTCGAACGCCAGTCGTCGCTACGCCGCAGCGGCGCGGTGTCGACGCAGCAGTTCGAGGAGGTGCGCGCCAAGTACCTGACCGCCCAGCAGAAGGAGCTGCGCGCGGCGGCGGAGATCGAGTCGTCGCGTGCGGCCATGGCGGTGGTCGAGTCGGAGGCTGCCCAGGTCGAGGTCCTCGACCGCCAGATCGCGGTCCTGGATGCACAGCTGGCGTCGCTTGGCGCGAGGCGGGCACAGCAGCGGGTCGATCTCGAGGACCGCGAGGTCCGAGCCGCCTTCGACGGCGTCATCGACGCCACTTTCGTCGACGTCGGCGAACACGTGTCACCCGGCAGCCGGCTTCTCATGTACCACGACCCGGCCAAGGTCTGGGTGGATGCGAATGTCAAGGAAACGGAGTTCCGCCGCCTCAAGCTCGGCGCTGCCGCGACCGTGCGCGTCGATGCCTATCCGGACAAGGTGTTCAAGGGTGAGCTGGTGCGGCTCGGCAACGCCGCAACCAGCGAGTTCGCGCTCCTGCCAAGCCCCAATCCCAGCGGCAACTTCACCAAGGTGACGCAGCGCCTGCCGGTGCGCATGGCGATCGAGCACGATGCCTCGTTGCTGCGTCCGGGCATGATGGTCGAGCTGGCCATCGACGTCGCCGACTGAAGCGGCAGGCGGCGTGGACGCGCTACTCCGACGCTACGGGTCGTCCTATCGCTGGCTGGCGACCGGCACCGCCATGATCGCGGCGATCTCGGTCATCCTGTCGGCGACCATCGTCAACGTGGCCGTGCCCGAGATCATGGGCGCCTTCGGCATCGACCAGACGAAGGCCCAGTGGCTGTCGACCGGTTTCCTGGCCGCCATGACCGCCACCATGCTGTTGACCGATTGGGCCGATCGGGCCTTCGGCCAGCGCGGCAGCATCGTCATCGCGCTGGTGATCTTCACTGCCGGATCGGTGCTGGGCGGCGTCGCGCCGGACGAGGACGTGCTGATCCTGGCGCGGGTCATCCAGGGTGCATCCGCCGGGATCGTCCAGCCGCTCGCCATGGTGATCATCTTCCGGGTATTTCCGCCCGACAAGCGCGGCACGGCCATGGGGATCTTCGGCATCGGCGTGGTGCTCGCGCCCGCGTTGGGGCCGTGGGTGGGCGGCCTGCTGATGGACAGCTTCAACTGGCGCTACGTCTTCTATCTCGGCGTGCCGTTCGCCTTGCTCGGGATCGTGCTGGCGCTGGCGTTCCTGCCCCCGCGCAGTGGATCCGGCCCGCGGCCGGCCTTCGACTGGGGCGGCATGGGGCTGCTCGGCGTCTTCCTGATCACGGTGCTCAGCGCCCTGTCGAGCGGCCAGCGCAGCGGTTGGGATTCCGATCGCGTCCTGGTGGAATTCGGCATCGCCGCCGTCTCCCTCGTCGCTTTCCTGTGGTGGGAAGCGAGAAGCGCCAAGCCGATGCTGGACCTGCGGCTGTTCGCCGGCGGCGCCTTCTCGGCTGCGGCGCTGGTCAGCTTCGTGCTGGGCGCCGGTCTCTTCGGCACGACCTACCTCCTGCCGGTGTTCGTGCAGACGATCCAGGGACTCACGCCGACGCAGGCGGGACTGATGCTGATGCCTTCAGGTTTTGCCATGGTGCTGATCTTTCCGATTGCCGGCCGCCTGAGCGACAAGCTCTCGCCCGGGCTGCTGATCGGCGCCGGTCTCGCGCTGTTCGCCTGGTCCTCCTGGCTGACCGCCGGCGCCGACGTGCGCACCGGCTTCTGGATGCTTGCCTGGTGGACCGTCATCAGCCGCGTAGGCATGGGCCTGATCTTTCCGGCGCTGAGCGTCGGCTCGCTGCGGGTGCTGCCGCCGCAGCTGATCGCGCAGGGTTCCGGCACCATCAACTTCACGCGCCAGCTGGGCGGCGCCTTCGGCGTCAACCTGCTCGCGGTGATGCTGGAGCGGCGCACGATGTTCCATGCCGACGCCCTGGCCGCGACCCAGACGGCGGACAATGCCGCCACCATGAGCTTCCTGTCGCAGGTGGCCGGGATGACCAGGGCAGCGGGGCTGCCGGACGTCCAGCAGTTGCCGGCTGCCTCCTGGTTCCTGGGGCAGGCGATCCAGCTGCAGGCGAACACCATGTCCTACCGCGACTGCTTTCTTGTCACGGCGATCGTGTTCGGCGCCGCGCTGCTGCCGACCTGGATGCTGGACCGGGGCGCCAAGGCGCCGGCGTTTCACCCCTCGTGACGCCGCCGGCGCCGGTTCGGGGTATCGTAGCCCGGCACGCGACCGGCCCCTGCGCCGCGCCGCCATTGGCAGCCAGGCGCTGCCGCCCCCGGTCACTGACAGCAAGAAACGGAGACGACGATGTCCAAGACCTACGCCTCGATCGCACTGGTTGCGGCGCTCCTCGCATCGCCGCCGGGTCGCGCCCAGGCGCCGCAGACCATGGGCGATCTCTTCAGCGCCGCCCAGACCCAGCAGATGCTGATGCAGATGGAGGTGGCGCTGGCGAAGGTGCAGGCACGCCGCGGCATCATTCCGGCGGCCGCCGCCGTCGAGATCGAGCGCACCGCCAATGTCCAGATGGTGACGCCGGTGGCGGTCGCCGAGGAGCGGCGCAAGGTCGGCCATCCGCTGGTCGCGCTGCTGAACGTGTGGGCGCGGGTGGCACAGCAGGGTGCCGGGGAATGGATCCACTACGGCGCCACCACCGCCGACATCTACGATACGGTGCAGGTGATGCAGGCGCGCCAGGCGACCCGCATGCTCCTGGCGGACCTGCGCCGCGCCGAGAACGCGATGCTGATGCTTGCGGAGACGCATCGCGCCACCCCGATGATCGGCCGCACCGTCGGTCGCCATGCCCTGCCGATCACCTTCGGCCTCAAGGTTTCGGTGTGGCTGGCGGAAAACCGCCGCAACATGGAGCGCCTCAAGGGCTGGATGGCGCGGACCAATGCCGGCATGCTGTCCGGCGCCGTCGGCAGCTACGCGGCGCTCGGCGCGGAAGCATTCGACGTCGAGGCGGAAGTGTCACGCGAGCTCGGGCTGGGAGAGCCATGGCCGGCCGACTGGAAGGGCAGCAAGGACATGTTCGCCGAATACGGCATGCTGCTCGCGTTGACCGCGAAGACCTGGGGCAAGATCGCACAGGAGGTCTTCCTGCTGCAGGGGGACGATTTTCGCGAACTGGAGGAGGCGAGCATGGCGGTCGGCTCTTCCACCATGCCGCACAAGGTCAACCCGGCGCATTCGCGCACGGTGGTGCAGCTGTCGCGGCAGATCCCGCACCAGGCGGAGGTGATGCTCGAATGGATGGTATCGATCCACGAGCGCGACCAGATCAGCAACGCCGACACGATCGGGGAGATCAGCGTGACCGCCGACCGCCTGACCAAGGCCGCGGTGCGGCTGGTCGAGAGCATCAAGGTCAACCCCGAGAACATGCGCCGCAATCTCGGCCGCACCAACGGCCTGATCATGGCCGAGCATGCGATGTTCCTGCTGGGCGAGAAGATCGGCAAGCACAGCGCCCATGACGAAGTCGGCGCGGCTGCGAAGGCAGCCTGGGAGAAGGGCACGACGCTGGAGGCCGAACTGGCCGCCCGGCCTCAGGTGGCGCAACATGTCGCGGAACTGGACCTGCAGACGCAGCTCGATCCGGCGGCGTATCTCGGCCTTGCGCCGCAGTCGGTCGATCGCACCGTCGCGGCGATCCGCAAGGCGCGGGAGGCGGATTGATTCAGCCGGGCTCGCAACGCAGCGACCCGCGGTTCAGCCCGCCAGCCCGGCAATCATCCAAGCGGAATCACCCGGTCGCCATCCTCTTCCCGGCAGCCTTCGGCGATCGCGCGCCATCCTTGTCGGATGACGATCCGTTGCTCGTCGTGGCATAGCTCGATTCGTCGAGCTTGCGGCATCCGGTCGCGCACGAACGCTTCGATCGTCGCCGGCAGGCTCACCTGGAACTGCAACCCGTGGCGCGCCTCCTGCGGATGGTCGTCCAGGTGCACCAGCGGCATGAAAACGGCTGCGAACTTGAGCAGGTGCGAGTCGAGGTCGACCGGCGCCGGATCGTAGCCGCTGGCCGCCAGCCAGGCCTGCGCTCGCTCGCGCAGGTCGTCGCCGTCGGCGAGCCCGCCCCAGGCCGCCGCCATCAGCTCGACGACCCACTGGTTGCAGTTCTGGTAGCGGGTGCTGAAGGGATAGGCGTTGGCGCTGTAGTGCCCGGCCAGCAGGCGCAGTGCCCGTTGCCGGTCGAGCGCCGCGCGCCGCAGCACCTGCGCCGGTTCAGCCGGCAGCAGCAGGATCGAGACATAGCCGACCGCCGGCTCGTCGCCGTTGAACAGGAAGCCGGCGATGCCCTGGTCGTAGAGCCGCGGCTTGCCCTCGTCGCAGGCGTAGTACAACTGGCGCACCGACCAGGGAACTTCGCCTCCTTCCCTGATGGTCAGCCCGCTGTGCGAGAAGCGGATGCCGATGTCGCGCAGATCGACGCCCGAGCGCGAGATGAGGGCGACGTCCTCGCCCGAGGCCTCCAGCTCCTGCCGGATGACTGCGGCGAAGCGAAGAATCCGATCCTGCTGGCGGGCGTCCTGCACCTGCGGCCGATCGCAGAAGCGTGCCGCCGACAGTTGCGCGCTGGCGGGGCCGGTGCCCGGTGCCGCGCAGCCGGCGAGCGCCGCGAGCAGCAATGTGCCCAGGAGCCAGGCGGCAGCCGACGCGCGGCAGCGGCCAGCCGCCAGGGCAACCCTACGGCTTCTTCTTCTTCCGGAAAGCGGCAGGAGACGGCGGGCGTCCGTCTCGTGGCGATCCTTCAGTTGCTGATCACCCGCGTCTGCAGGTCGCGGTGCCACTCGTCCGCCAGCACCAGGAAGAACGCTTCGCGCGTGGCGCCGCGAGCGAACTCGAGGCCGTACGGCCGATGGTGCGCGCTGACGATGTCGCCGGGACCCAGCGGCCGTTCGGCCAGCGCCCGTTGCGGCAGGTCGAGCGTGAAGCCGCTGGCCGCGGTGGTGGCGCCGTGCGGCTCCAGCGTCAGGCGCAGCATGTCCGGCACCCCGTCGACCGGCGCGACCGCCGTCACCCGGTAGTCGCCTTCCGCAACCTGCTCGTTGCTGCGCGAGCTGTCGCTCGATCCCTTGATGGAGTCCGAGGAGCCGCGCAGGGAGGCGGAACCGGCGCTCGAGGCCGACGAGGCGGCGCTTGATGCCGAGGTGGCGAGGCTTTCCGCCAGCGCCGGGCCGGCAGCGGCCAGCAGCAGCGCTATCAAGGTGGAACGGAACGGATCGAACGTCATGTACCGGCACTCCGCAGGAATGGGATGATCGAAGCTATGAGCATATCGCAATGATCGCCAGTCCAAGCGCGGCGGCTCAGAAACGATAGGTCTTGCCGACGGCCGCCGGCGCGAGCGTGTCGCCGAAAGTCGTGGCCATGGCGCTCACCGCTCGCCAGCCGGTGCAGTGGGCGGGGGCGATCGCCTTGAGGTCGAACTGCGCGAGTGCCGCCACCGTCTCGGGGATGATCTTCTCGTTGCCGCCGGACAGGTGGAAGCCGCCGATGACCCCGTGCATCGCGGCATCCGGGAACGCGTCGCGCGCATGCGTCATCACGTTGACCACGCCGGCATGCGAGCAGGCAGTCAGCACGACGATGCCTGCCGCGATGCGGATCGCGACGAAGCGCTCGTCCATGATCTGGAAGTCCGGCTCCCAGTCCTGGCCGTTGTCGCTGCGCCGGTAGTGGCCCGGCAGGCCCGTTTCGAATGGCGTCACCCGCGGGATCTCGCCGCTGACGTAGAAGAGATCGTCGAGGACCAGCTGCGCCTCGGTGGAATGGACGACGTCCGCGCCCTGCTGCGCGAGCTGCTCGGCCGTGGGCACGTCCGCGAAGGGCCGCATGTCCTCGTTGTGCAGCTTGATGGCGCGGCTGCGGTACATGCCCGGGTGCATGTAGGTGGGTACGGTGCGGCCGCCGTTGCGCAGCTGGATCATCTCGAGCGCGCGCAGCATGGCTCCGGCGTGATCCCAATGGCCGTGCGACAGGACGACCGCGTCCACGCTGCCCATGTCGAAGCCCAGGCGATCGACATTGCGCTCGAACACCCAGTCGTCCGGGCCGGTGTCGAACAGCAGGGTGCGCGAAACATCGCCGCGCCACGCAGTCACTGCGCAGGAGAAGCCATGAGCCGCGCAGCACATGCACTGGCCGGACCAAAGCCGCAGGCCGCGACGGCCGAGCCGCGGCAACTCGTTTTCCACGAATCCCGGCACGCTGGAGAGGTTGTCCGTGACATTGTCGACCAGCACCAGCAACTCGACGCGGTCGGCGACTGCAAGTTCGTTCATGCGGCAGGTTTCCGAAAGCCCGACCCAGTCTAACCCGCCGCAGGGGCGGCAGCTTGATCACCTCGCTGCCGAAGACCACAATCCGGCGGAACTGCAGCGACCGCCTGATGACCGATGGCCACGGACAAGAGCTTCATCACCTTCATCTGCGATCAGCTCGCGCTGGTCCCCGCCATCACCACCCGCAGGATGTTCGGCGAGTATGCGGTCTATTGCGACGGCAAGGTGTTCGCGTTCGTCTGCAACAACCAGATGTACCTCAAGCCCACCGACGGCGGAAGGGCGGTGCTGGGGGAGGTGGAGGAAGGCTTTCCCTATCCGGGTGCCAAGCCGTACTTTCTCGTCGCGGACGGGCTGGAGGATCGGGAGTGGCTGGCGCGGCTGGTCGCGGCGACGGTGCGGGACCTGCCGGAGCCGGCTCCCAGGAAGCCGCGCCGGTCCAAGGCCGCGCCGAATCCGTAGTGGCGGAGCCTGGTCGGGTGGCGGTCGCGACCAGGACCTTGCGGCGCAAGGCTTCCTCCGCCGGCGCAGCCTTGCTGCAGCTGCCGCCGTTCGGCGCCGCCTGTGACAGCTCGCACCGCCGATCCCGCGCTCCGTCGCACTCTCCTCGAGATCGCCGGGTCCCCGGCGCACTATCCGTCCATGGGAATCACAGCAACCAGGAGATCCACATGAACGACCCGATGCGAAACCTTTCGATCGACGCACAGGCCGGTGCAGATCCTGTACAGGCGGACGCCTACCGCCATGCACGCCGCCGCGTGCGCATGCTCCAGGGCTGGTACGTCCACGCGCTGGTCTACGCCTGCGTGATCGGCATCCTCTGGCTCGTCTACGCCCTCTCCGGCCAGTCCCGCTTCCCGTGGCCGCTGCCGCCCATGCTCGGCTGGGGCCTGGGGCTGGCGATCCATGGGCTGGTCGTCTGGCTGGGGACGAGCCGCAGGTCCCGCGACTGGCAGTCGCGCAAGATCGAGCAGTACATGAAGGAAGACCTGGCTTCCCGGGGCGGCGAGCGGCGGTGATTGTCGCCGGGCTGGCCGCCGTGTCAGACCCGCTTCGTGCTAACGTGCGGCATGCACCTGCCCTGAAGACACTGCGAGCCGGAGACATGGGAGCCGAGAGCCTGCCATCGAAAGACGCGCCCAGCAAGGACGCGCCCTGGAAGAACGCGCCATGGAACTGCGTGCCGTGGAAAGCGCTGCCATGGAGAGACGTGGCGCGCCAGGTTCGCCGCGGGCGGCGGTGCGTGGCGCGAGCCGGCGTCGCCTGGAGCCTGGCCATGGTCAGCCTGCTGCCTGTCGCACCGGCTGATGCCCAGGTGCCACCGACGGAGGCGCAGGCTGCCGCTTACCGCGACCTGCATGCCGCCGCCTGGGCCGGCGACGCCGCCGCGGTCCGCCAGCTGCTGGCCGGTGGCGCTTCGGCGCAAGCGCGCGACGATCATGGCCGCACGCCGCTTCATGTGGCGACCTTCAGGCGCCAGCACGACGCGATTCGCGCGCTGGTCGCGGGCGGAGCGGAGACCGGCGCCCTGGAGAACGATCGCTACGATGCGGTCACCATCGCCGCGGTGGCGGATGATGAGGATACGCTGCGCCTGCTGCTTTCACTGGACGCCAGCGCCCGCCTCGTCACCAGCCGCTACGACGGCACCGCCCTGATTGCCGCTGCGCATCTCGGCCACGATGGTGTCGTGCGCCAGTTGATCGGCGCCGGCGCCCCGCTCGATCATGTCAACAACCTGCACTGGACCGCCGTCATCGAGAGCATCGTCCTCGGCGACGGCGGCCCGCGCCACCAGGCCACTCTCGAGGCGCTGATCCGTGCCGGTGCCGACCTCGGCCTCGCCGACCGGGGCGGGAGCACGCCGCTGGCGCTGGCCAGGTCGCGAGGCTATTCGGAGATGGTGCGGATGCTGGAGGCGGCAGGCGCGAAGTAGTGCGCCTGCGGCCCGCCATGGCGGGCGCACGTCTCTCGCCTACGCCGCCGCCGGCCCCTCCGGCCCCTCCAAGGGCCGCACCGGCGTCCATCCGCTCAGCCAGATCCGGGCTTCGCCCGCGCCGCGGGTGAACTGCTCCAGCGATTGCGCATAGCCGAGAAGCCTGGCCAGCCTCACCTTCGCGGTCAGGTGCGCCCGATCGTACGCGTACTCCAGGGCGACTGGCTCGTCCGAACGGCTCGCCAGATCATCGTGGACCGCCGGCGCATTGAAGCGGGGCACGTCTGCCGTCACCAGCATGACCGGTTCCAGCCTGACCTCGCCCTCCCGGTAGCGGACGCATGGCATCCCGACCTCGAGCTTCCAGGGGTAGAGCGCCATCAAGGCTTCGGTCGGTTCTTTCAGCGCCTGCTCATGTCGCCCCAGGATCAGCAAGCCGTCGCGGCCGGGTGCGAGCAGGGCGTCGTCGAATCGCTGGTGCGCTCGCGTGGCCGCCTCCTCCGCGAACACCAGCTGGAAGTCATAGGCGTTGCTGCGAATCAGGCGCTCGATGGGAAAATCGGGATAGGGCAGGGGCTGCTCCAGGCGCCGGCCGACGGCGTGCCCGAGGTTCAGTACTCGTGCGCTACACACGGCCGCCTCCCGGGCGCACGCCGGCAATCGTCACCGCCAGCCGGGAACCTCCCGGCAGGGCGACTTCACAGACGTCGCCCACCTTCCTTCCCAGCAGTGTGCGGCCAACCGGCGAGAGCACCGAGATCCGACCGGTGCTAACGTCGGCCGCAGACGGATGGACCAGGACGACGTCGCGCACCGTGCCGCCCTGCATCTCGACGTATTCGACGACGCTGTTCAGGGACGCCACCGTCGGCGGCAGCGCACGCGCCGGCACCACGGTGGCTGCCTCGAGGGATTCAGCCAATGCCTCGCCTGCGGCGCCCGACAGGCTCGGCAGGCCACCCGCCCCGATCAGGTTGCTGATCACCTCGGCGTCCTCGTCGGAAAGCACGACTTCATGGGTCTTCACGATCTCGTTGGTCTTCATTCTCTTGCCTCTCGATGTGTGCGGGCGGCCAGTCACGGCGCGATTCCGGCAAGCGGCGCGCGCGGACCAACCCCGCGGGGTGATTCAGGTTCTGGTGCTGGAGGACTGACCCGGTAGACGTATGCCTGGAACCCGGGTCGGATCGAGGCTAGGGTCTACCGGGCCAGCCATGAAAGGCCGGCGTGCCCGGCTGCGCGCCGGGCGTGAGGAGGCGGGACGAAGACGCGTCCCGTTGCGGAAGCTGGCTGGGCATGCACGGCAGGACTGCACGACCTTTCGAGGTGCGCGTCGCGTGCGAAGGAAGATGTCGTAGTGCCGCCATGCGAGCACCATAGCACAGGGGCCGGGGCAGTCAACTTTCGGCGCCGATTCTGGCAAGACTTGCGGGGACTTTGGTCCAAAAATCCCGTTGACTGGCGATGGAACGAGGGACTAGGATCAGCGAGGAAGTTGCCTGGGAAACAAAATTTTCGGAGGAGTCGTTCCATGGCCCTGACCGATCTTCCCTTTGCCGGCATCACCGACCTGGCCGACGCCTACAAGAGTCGCAAGCTGTCGCCGGTCGAAGTGACCCGGCAGATCCTCGAGCGCATCGAGCGGCTCGATCCGAACCTGCACAGCTATGTCACGGTGACGCCCGAGATCGCCCTCGAGCAGGCGCGCAAGGCGGAGGAAGAGATCGGGCGCGGCCAGATCCGCGGCCCGATGCACGGCGTGCCGGTGGGTATCAAGGACTTGTGCGAGACCAAGGGCGTGAAGACCACCTGGGGCTCCACCATCTACGCGAACTACGTGCCGGATGCCGATTGCACCGTGGTTCGCAAGCTGTTCGACGCCGGCGCCATCATGGTCGGCAAGGTGCAGATGACCGAAGGCGCGTACGCCGTGCACCATCCGGAGATCGCAGCCCCGGCCAATCCCTGGCATGCCGACCACTGGCCCGGCGTCTCCTCCAGCGGTTCCGGTGTCGCCACCGCCGCCGGCCTTTGCTACGGCGCCATCGGCACCGACACCGGCGGATCCATCCGCTTTCCTTCCGGTGCGAATGGCTTGACCGGCCTGAAGCCGACCTGGGGCCGGGTCAGCCGGCACGGCGTGCTGCCGCTCGCCAACAGCCTCGACCACGTCGGCCCGATGACGCGCTCGGCTGCCGATGCAGGGGCCATGCTGGGCGCGATGGCGGGCGTCGATCCTCAGGACCCGACCACGCTGGAGGCGCCGGTTCCGGATTACCTCTCCGGCATCGAGCAGGGCCTGCGCGGCCTGCGCATCGGCTTCGACCCGCGCTTCATCCATGACGTCTGCGTGCCCGATACCGCCGCCGTGATCGACGATGCCCGCAAGGTCCTCGCCGACCTCGGCGCCAGGCTGTCGGAGATCGTCATGCCGTCGCAGACCTTGCCGATGTCGAAGGACTGGGCCAAGTTCTGCGGTGTCGAGACGGCCGTCGCGCACGAGAAGACCTACCCGGCCCGCGCCAAGGAATACGGACCGGTCCTGGCGGACCTGATCGACACCGGCAAGAAGGTGGATGTCCTGGAGCTGATGAGGATCTATCACGCGCGCCTCGTGTTCCAGGGGCAATTGCGCAAGCTCTTCCAGGAGATCGACCTGCTGTTGGTGCCGGTGCATCCCTTCGGCAATCCGTCGGCAGCGCAATTGGACGAGGTCTTCGCGCGTCCCGGCGGCATCGACGACGTGCTGCGCTTCACCGCTCCGTTCGACATGTCGGGCAGCCCGACCATCACCATCCCGGGTGGCTTCAATGCGGCCGGCCTGCCCATCGGCTTCCAGCTCGTGGGCCGGCATCTCGACGAGGCCTTGCTGGTGAGGGCCGGGCATGCCTACCAGGGAGCGACGGACTGGCACCGGCGGCATCCGTCGCTCTGATCGCCGCGAAGCTCGCGAAACCGGAGGCCTCCCGATGAACTGGCTCGAGCAGTCGATCATGCACACCCGCGGCCTGGCCCGAGGCGCGGCGGGCGCCACGCACCAGCTCGACGAAGCCCGCCAGGGCAAGTACCACTTCACCATGGGGCCGTACTCCGACCCGGTGCTGTCGATCAAGCCGGGTGATCGAATCGTCGTCGAGACCCGCGACGCATTCGGTGGCGCGGTGAAGACCGAGCAGGACCTGCCGTCGAAGGTGCTGCGGCTGCCGTTCGTGAACCCGCAGAATGGCCCGGTCATGATCGAGGGCGCCGAGCCGGGAGATGCTCTCGCGGTGCACATCGAATCGATGGCGCCGCGCGGCGACAATCCGCGCGGAACCTGCGCGCTGATTCCGTTCTTCGGCGGCCTCACCGGCACCTCGCTCACCGCCACGCTCAACGAACCGCTGCCGGAGCGCATCCGCAAGATCGACCTCGACGAGACCGGCGTGTACTGGAGCAAGCGCGTCACCCTGCCGTACCGGCCGCACATCGGCACGCTATCCACGTCGCCGGAGATCGACTCGATCAGCTCGCTGATTCCCGACAATCACGGCGGCAACATGGACTTGCCGGACATGGGACCAGGCAGCATCACCTACCTGCCGGTGCGCGTGGAAGGCGCCAGGCTGTTCATCGGCGACGCCCACGCCTGCCAGGGCGACGGCGAAATCTGCGGCACGGCCGTCGAGTACTCCAGCGTCACCACCATTCACGTCGACCTGATCAAGGGCTGGCACCTGGACTGGCCGCGGCTCGAGAACGAGCGGGTGATCATGGCCATTGGCAGCACCCGGCCGCTCGAGGATGCGACACGCATCGCCTATGTCGAGCTGGTCAAGTGGCTGGAGGCGGAATACGGCTACGACCGCTGGGACGCCTACATGATGCTCAGCCAATGCGGCAGGGTGCGGCTGGGCAACGTAGTCGATCCGAAGTACACGGTGGGCGCCGCCATCGACAAACGCCATCTCCAGCCTTAGCCGCAATCGTCTTTCAACCAGCTGCATCGGCAGGCACGTCGACTCGAGGAGCAGATGCGATGGATCTCGGCATCAAAGGGTTGAGCGCGATGGTCAGCGGCGGCACCCGTGGAATTGGCAGGGCGATCGTCGAAACGCTGGCCACCGAGGGCGCCAGGGTCTCGTTCTGTGCGCGTCATGAAGCGGATGTCCGGCAGGCGACGGACGCCCTGGCAGCCAAGGGGGCGGAGGTCTTCGGCTGCACCGGCGACGTGGCGGACGGTGCCGCCATAGAAAAGTGGGTCGCCGAGACTGCGGCCCAGTTCGGCGGCGTCGACATCGTGATCGCCAACGTCAGCGCGCTTGCCATCGGCCAGGACGAGGCCGCCTGGCGCAAGTCTTTCGAGGTCGACATGCTCGGCTGCGTGCGCCTGGTCGATGCCGCCATGCCCTGGCTCGAGAAGAGCAAGGCGCCCGCCATTGTCGCCATCTCGAGCGTTTCCGGACGAGAGATCGATTTCGCGGCGGGGCCGTACGGTACCTTCAAGGCGGCGCTGGTGCACTACATCCAGGGGCTCGCTTTCCAGCAGGCCGCCAAGGGCATCCGGGCCAACACGGTCTCGCCCGGCAACACCTACTTTCCCGGCGGCGTCTGGGAACAGATCGAGCAGGGCAATCCGGAGCTGTTCCAGCGGTCCCTGGCGTTGAACCCGACCGGACGCATGGGCACGCCGCAGGAGATGGCCAACGCCGTCGCCTTCATCGCCAGTCCCGCGGCCAGTTTCATCTCGGGCACCAACCTGGTCGTCGATGGCGCCCTGACGCGCGGCGTCCAGCTCTGAAGGAGAACCCGCATGAGTGCGACCGGGTCGAACGGCATGCGTGAGGCGGTCCGCGAGTTGGCCCGCCATGCCGACCTGCCGCTTGCGGCGGGCCGCGAGGAGGCGATCGCGCCGGTCCTGCAGGCGTGGCTGCTGGATGCCAATGCCTTGAGCCGCAAGATGAGCGCGCCCGAATACCGGACCCTGGCTCCGGCAACCATCCTGGTCCATCCGGCGGCAGAGGACGGAGAAGCCTGACATGACGGTGGCGCATCACGAGCTCGTGCGGCTGACGCTGGCGGACGCGGCCACGCTGGTGAAGAAGCGGGAGGTCTCGCCGGTCGAGCTGGTAGCGGCGTCGCTCGAGCGGATCGCCGAGGTCGACCCGCGGCTCAAGGCCTTCATCCGGGTGTTCGAGCAGGAAGCGCGGCAGGTTGCCAAGGCTGCAGAACTGATGCTGATGGCGGGACACGAGCTCGGTCCGCTGCACGGCATTCCGGTCGCCCTGAAGGACAACGTGGCGTTGCGCGGCCATCCCACCACAGCCGGCAGCAAGATCCTCGCCGACTGGATTCCGGAGCAGGACGCCACCGTCACTGCGCGGCTGCGTCAGGCCGGTGCCATCTTCGTCGGCAAGCTCAACATGCACGAGTTCGCCTGGGGCGGCACCTCCGACAATCCGCACTACGGCACGGTGCGCAATCCCTGGAACATCGACCGGTTCCCGGCTGGATCCAGCGGCGGCTCGGGCGCGGCGGTGGCAGCGCGCACCTGCTACGCCGCCATCGGCACCGACACCGGCGGCTCGATCCGGCTGCCGTCGGCCATCAACGGCATCGTCGGCATCAGGCCGACCTACGGCAGGGTCAGCAACCACGGCATCATCCCGCTCGCCTGGAGCATGGACACGGCCGGGCCGATGGCACGGACGGTAGCGGATTGCGCGCTCATGTTCGGCGCGGTGGCGGGCCACGATCCGCGCGATGCGTCCACGGCGCGGATGCCGGTGCCGGACTATACCGAGGGCCTGGAGGCAGGCATCGAGGGTTTGCGCATCGGCATCATTCCGGGCTACTTCTTCCATCATCTCCAGCGACCGGTACACGACGCGGTGTCTACCGCGCTGGACAAGCTGGTGGCTGCCGGGGCGACCCTCGTCGAGGTCGACATCCACAACATCCACGGCAACATCTCGGCCCAGCTGACCATCGAGGCGGCCGAGCCCAGCACCTATCACCAGCGTTGGCTGCGCGAGCGGCCGGGCGACTACGGCGAGGATGTGCGCACGCTGCTGGAGGTCGGGGAGATGCTGCTGGCCACCCACTACCTGCAGGCGCAGCGCTACCGCAACTTGCTGCGCGGCGAGTTCATGGACGCCTTCCGGCGCGTCGACGTTTTCGTCTGCCCTACGCTGCCGTTCACTGCCACCCGGATCGGCGAGATGAAGGTCGTGATCGAAGCGGGCCAGGAGGAGGAGATGCTGTCGGCCATCATGCAGTTCACCGGCGTGCCCAGCCTCACCGGCCTGCCGTCGCTCAACGTGCCGTGCGGCTTCGATCCCGACGGCATGCCGATCGGCATGCAGATCATCGGCCGCCCTTTCGACGAGGCGACCCTGTTCCGCGCGGGAGCGGCCTACCAGGCTGCCAGCGACTTCCACCTGCGGGAGCCCGACATCTGAAGATGGCGACTACAGCCGATCCCGCGGCGGACGCATCCATCCGCCCGGCGGCTTCCTTTCTTACCTCAACGGCTCGGACTGGCAAACAGGAGAATGCATCATGCGCAAGCAGGCGATGACTAGGGCATGGCTGGCGGGACTCTCGGCCGCGGCGCTGCTGGCGCTGGCAGCGCCGGCGGCGATGGCCCAGGCGAAGATCAAGATCGGATTGCTCGAGGACATCTCGGGAGACCTCGCGCTGATGGGCATGCCGAAGCTGCACGGATCACAGCTGGCTCTCGAGGAGATCAATGCGAAGGGCGGCATCATGGGACGGCAGATCGAGCTGATGCACCTCGATCCGCAAGGGGACAATGCCCGCTACCAGGAGTTCGCCCGCCGCCTGATCCAGCGCGACAAGGTGGATGTCCTGATCGGCGGCATCACCAGCGCCTCGCGCGAGGCGGTGCGCCCGATCGTCGATCGCGCCGACAAGCTGTACTTCTACACCAACCAGTACGAGGGCGGCGTCTGTGACGCCAACATGATCAGCGTCGGGGCGGTGCCCGAGCAACAGCTGTCGACCCTGATCCCTTGGATGGTGGAGAAGTTCGGCAAGCGGGTCTACACCGTGGCGGCGGACTACAACTTCGGGCAGCTCACTGCCGAATGGACCCGCGACCTGCTCAAGAAGGAAGGCGGCGAAGTCATCGGCCAGGAATTCATTCCGCTGGGTGTGTCGCAGTTCGGCCAGACCATCCAGAACATCCAGCGCGCCAAGCCCGACTGGCTCATGATGCTCAACGTCGGCGCCGCCCAGGACTCCTTCTTCGAACAGGCGGCGGCGGCCAAGCTCAACCTGCCCATGGCCAGCCCGATCAAGGTCATGCTGGGCTTCGAGCACAAGCGCTTCCAGCCGCCGGCCCTGCAGAACATGCACGCGGTGGCCAACTGGTTCGAGGAGATCGACACGCCGGCGGCGGAGGACTTCAAGAAGCGCTGGCATGCGAAGTTTCCCAACGAGACCTACATCAACGACATGGGCTACAACGCCTACGTGGCGATGTACATGTACAAGATGCTGGTCGAAACCGCCAAGTCCACCGACAAGGCGAAGATCCGCGAGGTGATCGCCACCGGCAATGCCTGCATCGAATCCCCGGAGGGGAAGATCTGCATCGATCCCAAGAGCCAGCACACGTCGCACCACATGCGCATGATCGGGGTGAACGCCGATCACTCGGTGAAGGTGATCAAGGACTTCGGCGAGATCAAGCCGTACTGGCTGGGCGAGGTCGGTTGCGACC
>JAEZQX010000508.1 GCA_023441105.1 Pseudomonadota bacterium
GCGCAAGGTGGTCCTGGTGACCGGCGCCGCCAAGCGGCTGGGGCGCGACATCGCGCTGGCACTTGCGCGCGGCGGCTGGGACGTCGGCGTGCACTACGCCACCTCGGAGGCTGCCGCCCGCGAGACTGCCGACGACATCCGGCAGCTCGGCCGGCAGGCGGTCTGCCTCAAGGCGGATCTCGAGGACGCGCCAGCCGCCGCCGCGCTGCTGCGGCAGCTGGCCGAGCAGCTGGGTCCGGTCAGCGGGCTGGTCAACAACGCCTCGCGCTTCGTCCATGACGACATCGAGACCGTGGATGCGGACTCGCTGGCGTCGCACCTGCTGCCGAACCTGGTCGCGCCGCTGCTGCTGTCGCAGGCCTTGTTCCGCGGCCTGGGCGACGAGCGGCACGGCGTCATCGTCAACCTGCTCGACCAGAAGCTCTACAACCTCAACCCGGACTTCCTGTCCTACACCGTTGCCAAGGCCGGCCTGGCGGCGGCCACGACGATGCTGGCCCAGGCCCTGGCGCCGAGGGTGCGGGTGGTGGGGATCGCCCCCGGCCTGACCTTGCCGAGCTACCTGCAGGACGAGGCCGCCTTCGCCCGCGCCCATGCGCGCTTCTCGCCCCTCGGCCGGTCGAGCACGCCGGAAGACGTCGCAGCGGCGGTCGTTTTCGCCATGAGCAACCGGTCGATCACCGGCACGGTGATCCAGGTCGACGGCGGGCAGCACCTGCAGCGGATGCCGCGCGATGCGAGCCTGATGCCCGACGACGACTGACCGGCCGCCGCCGGTCGCGGCGGATTCTCACGTTGCCCGGATCGCTATCCGGCCCATGCTACAGTGCCCGCCATGCAAGTTCCGGACGAGATGCAGGTCGTGCACCTGGTGCGCCATCGGCCCAGCCAGGCCATGGCCGAAACGACAACCGACCGGCCCGGCGCCGGGCCGGTGGCGCGTGACACCCGGCGCGCGGCCTACGAAGGCAACAAGCTTTCCAAGCGCCTGCACCGCCTGGCCGGCCAGGCAATCGCGGATTTCGAGATGATCGGCGCGGGCGACCGCGTGATGGTGTGCCTGTCGGGCGGCAAGGACAGCTTCGCGATGCTCGACATCCTGCTCGCGCTGCGCGAGCGCGCGCCGGTGCCGTTCGAGCTGGTCGCGGTGAACCTCGACCAGCGCCAGCCGGATTTCCCCGCCGACGTGCTGCCGCGCTACCTCGAGGGGCTCGGCGTCCCGTTCCACATCGAGACACAGGATACCTACAGCACCGTCAAGCGGGTGATCCCCGAAGGCAAGACGATGTGCTCGCTGTGCTCCCGGCTGCGGCGCGGGATCCTCTACCGGGTGGCCGACCAGCTCGGCGCGACGCGCATCGCGCTCGGCCACCATCGCGACGACATCCTCGAGACCTTCTTCCTCAACCTCTTCTACGGCGGCCAGCTCAAGGCGATGCCGCCCAAGCTGGTCTCCGACGACGGCCGCCACGTGGTGATCCGGCCGCTGGCCTACGTGGAAGAGCGCGACCTGGTCGAATGGGCGCAGTTGCGGCGCTACCCGATCATCCCCTGCAACCTGTGCGGCTCGCAGGCCAACCTGAAGCGCCAGGAGACCAAGGAGCTGATGCGCGATTGGGAGCGGCGGTTTCCGGGACGCATCGACAACATCTTCGCGGCGCTCGGCCGGGTGACGCCATCGCACCTGCTCGACCGCTCGCGCTTCGACTTCGGCGCCATCGGCGCGGAACCCGGGCGGCGCTGAGTTGGCCAGCGCCGCCTCGGTCACGTCCCGTGCATTCAGGCTTGCGCGGATCCTCTGGGTCATCAGGCGCTTCGGGCTCGACGAGCTGGTCGCGACCAGCGCCGCGAGCACGCTCGGCTCGCGCTTCGCGATCAGGCTGACCCGACTGCTGCGCTTCGGCACCCGCCGGGAGCCGCGCGGCGTGCGGCTGCGGATGGCCTTCGAGAGCCTCGGCCCGATCTTCGTGAAGTTCGGCCAGGTGCTCTCCACGCGGCGCGACCTGATGCCACCGGACATCGCCGACGAGCTGGCCATGCTCCAGGACCAGGTGCCGCCGTTTCCGGCGGCGCTGGCGATGGCGGAGATCGAGCGCGGCCTCGGCCTGAAGATCACCGACGTCTTCACCGAGTTCGTGGAGACGCCGGTGGCCTCCGCCTCCATCGCGCAGGTGCACCTAGCACGGCTGCGCGACGGCCAGCAGGTGGCGGTCAAGGTCCTGCGTCCGGGCATGGCCGAGGTCATGCAGAAGGACCTCGGCCTGCTGCGCACCGCCGGCGCGTTCGCGGTGCGGGTCTCCGCCGATGCCCGGCGGCTGCGGCCGCTGGAGGTGATCGACGAGTTCGACCACTACCTGCACGACGAGCTGGACCTGATCCGGGAGGCGGCCAACGCCAACCAGCTGCGGCGCAATTTCAGCGACTCCCACCTGCTGCGGATCCCGCAGATGTACTGGGACCTCTGCCGCCAGAACGTGATCGTGATGGAATGGGTGAGCGGCATCCCCATCAGCCAGGTCGAGCGGATGCGAGAGGCCGGCATCGACCTCAGGAAGCTGTCCCGCGACGGCGTGGAGATCTTCTTCACCCAGGTGTTTCGCCACGGCTTCTTCCACGGCGACATGCATCCCGGCAATATCCTGGTCGGCAACGAAGGCCCCGACTTCAACCGCTACATCGCGCTCGATTTCGGCATCGTCGGCACCCTGTCGGACTTCGACAAGAGCTACCTCGCCCAGAACTTCCTCGCCTTCTTCCAGCGCGACTACCGCCGCGTCGCCGAGCTGCACGTCGAGTCGGGCTGGGTACCGCGCAGCACGCGGGTGGAGGAGCTCGAGGGGGCGATCCGGGCCTGCTGCGAGCCGGTGTTCGACCGCCCGCTCAAGGAGATCTCGCTCGGCCTGGTGCTGATGCGCCTGTTCCAGGCATCGCGCCGTTTCAACGTCGAGATCCAGCCGCAGCTGGTGCTGCTGCAGAAGACCCTGCTCAACATCGAGGGGCTGGGACGCCAGCTCGACCCGGACCTCGACCTGTGGGTGACCGCCAGGCCGATCCTCGAGGTGTTCATGAGCGAGCAGTTCGGCACCCGCGGCCTGCTCGACCGCCTCAAGCAGGAGACGCCACGCTGGGCGCAGATGCTGCCGCAGCTGCCGCGGCTGGCGCATGCCGCCTTGTCCCAGCAGGCCCGGCCGCAGCAGGACCCGGCGCAGGAATTGCTCCTGGCGCGCCTGATCGCGGAGCAGCGACGCACCCAGCGTTGGATCCGCGTCTTCGCGGTTCTGTTGCTGGTATTCGTGCTGGTACAGTCCTGGCCGTGGCTTGCCGGCTGGGTCGGCAAATGATGAACTGACTGGACGAAGGAAAGGGCCTGTCGATGCTGATCGTGCTTGTTACGCTGTATTTCGCCGTGACAATTGCCATCGGCCTCTATGCCGCGCGCTTCGTCAAGAGCTCGGGTGACTACCTGGTGGCCGGCCGCAGCCTGCCGCTCTACATGAACGTGGCCTGCGTCTTCGCCACCTGGTTCGGCGCCGAGACGGTGCTGGCGGTGTCATCGACCTTCATGAAAGAAGGCCTCCGGGGCGTGGTCGGCGACCCCTTCGGCGCGGCCTCCTGCCTGATCCTGGTGGCGATCTTCTTCGCCCGGCCCTTCTACCGCCTGCGGCTGACGACGATCGGCGACTTCTACCGCAAGCGCTACAACCAGACCGTCGAGATCGGCACGGGCGTGGCGATCACGCTGTCCTACCTGGGCTGGACCTCGGCCCAGCTGGTGGCGCTCGGCATCGTCATCAACACCGTCAGCGGCGGCGCCGTCAGCCTTGCACAAGGCACGGTCATCGGCGCGCTGATCGTCATGGGCTACACCATGTCGGGCGGCATGTGGGCTATCGCGCTCACCGACATCTTCCAGACGGTCGTGATCGTGCTCGGCCTGCTGTACATCGCCTGGCTGCTTGGCGACATGGCCGGCGGCTTCAACGCCGTGGTCAACGAGGCGGCAAGCGCCGGCAAGTTCGACTTCTGGCCCTCGGCATCGTTGCGGGACTGGCTCGCCTTCATCGCCGCCTGGGCCACCATGGCGGTCGGCTCGGTGGCGCAGCAGGACGTCTTCCAGCGGGTGACGTCGGCCAAGGACGAGAAGACGGCCATGCGCGGCTCGCTGATCGGCGGCACTTTCTACCTGATCTTCGCCTTCGTGCCGATGTTCATCGCGGTATCCGCGCTGCTGATCGATCCCGCCAAGGTGCAGGCGACCCTGGCGGCAGATGGCACCGACTTCCAGCTGGTCCTGCCGCAGATGATCCTCGAGCGCACACCGCTGTTCGCCCAGGTGCTGTTCTTCGGCGCGCTGCTGTCGGCCATCCTGTCCACCGCCAGCGGCGCGCTGCTGGCACCGACGGCGGTGCTCACCGAGAACGTGCTCAAGCCGCTGGTGGGCGCGCGCATCAGCGACAAGCAGGGGCTGCGCCTGCTGCGGGTGATCCTGGTGCTCTTCACCATCGGGGTGACGATGTTCGCGCTGCTGAGCGAGTCGTCGATGTACCAGATGGTCCAGAACGCCTACAAGGTGACCCTGGTGGCGGCGTTCACCCCGCTCGCCTTCGGCATGTTCTGGACGCGGGCCACCCCGCAGGGCGCCTCGTTGTCGATCCTCTTCGGGCTCGTCGGCTGGATCTGCGCCGAACTGCTGGCGCCGGAGGCGCTGCTGCCGCCGCAGTTCGTCGGGCTCGGGGCGGCGATGACGGCGATGGTGGTGGGCTCGCTGCTGCCGACCCAGTTCGGCGGCCGCGGCCATCCGGAGATCGTGGCGGCGGCGGCCGCCACCCCCGCCGGCTTCAGCGGGCAGCCAGCAGCTGGAAATCCTGGCGATAACCGTCCAGCCGCTTGATCACCGAGCGGCGTTGCTCCGCCGAGGCGAGCGCAAGGAGCCGCACCGTCAAACGGTCGCCGGCCGAGTCGGTGGTGGCCGATGCCCGATGGTGGTCCCACATCCCGGCCAGCACCTGATGCGCCCGGCGGGTCGCCTCCGCCATCGGCGGCTTCTCGCCGGCAATGCCGGCGAGCAGATCGACGATCGCCTTCTGCCTTGCCAGGCGCGACTGCCACCAGGCATCGTCGTCGCTAGCCATGGCCGCCGCCGACGCGCGGATCGCTTCCTTCTGCGCTTCGCTCACGTCGCCCATGAACGTTTCGGCGCGATCCACCAGCCGCGCGTACCGCGCCTGCCGGCGCTTGACGGGATCCGCGGGCAAGTACTCATCGGCCGTCTTGCGGTTGGCCTTCTCGATCGCCTTGACCAGGTGATCGATCTGCTCCGGCCGCAGCGTCAGCGCCACTTCCGCGACGGCGGGCGCGAGCTTCTCGGCCAGCGGCGCCCAGCCGTCGACCGCCGCCTGGCGCCAGCCTGCGACCTGCGTCGTGGACACCGGGGTTCGCAAATCTTCCTCCACCCGCGTGAGGAATTCGGCATAAACTGGCAGCAGGTTCTGTCGATGCCAGCGCTGCAGCGTCTTGGCATGCCGGTTGACGAGCGCCTCCTGTTCGTTGTCCAGGGCCAGGAATCGGTCCACCTGCCACTCGACCAGTCGCGGCAGGTTCTCGTAGCCGAGCTTGATCGTGTTGCAGGCGGTCACCAGGATGGCCACCGCGAGCAGGGCGACGATGCGGGCCGTCAGGCCCCGGAGCGGGCTGCGCCAGCCACTCGATTTGATTGCAGAATTGCTCAAGACTTTCTTCTCGACTTCCGTGTCAACGTTGCCATCCACTTCGCACTGCGACGCCATCCGCACCCTTCCTGAAACCGTTCGGCGCAGCCGCTCCCGGGGCGGCAGCCTTCGGGCGACCATTACCCCATGAACATCGTCATTCTCGCCGCGGGCATGGGCAAGCGGATGCACTCCGACCTGCCCAAGGTGCTGCACCCTCTTGCCGGCAAGCCCCTGCTTGGCCACGTCCTGGATGCTGCCCTCAGTCTAAAGCCAGCCAAACTCGTCGTGGTCTACGGCCATGGCGGCGAAAAGGTACGTGCCGCGTTCCAGGCGCCGGACGGGGCCAGAACGCCCCTCGGCGGTCCGCCGTCCATCGACTGGGCGTTGCAGATGCCACAGTTGGGGACGGGACATGCGGTTTTCCAGGCCGCGCCGTTCCTGGATGACGCCGAGCCGACCCTGGTCCTGTCCGGCGACGTGCCCCTGGTCACGCCCGCGACCCTGCGGCGGCTGGGGGAAGCCAGCGACGACGGGCGCAGCGTCGCGCTGCTGACCCAGGTGATGCCGGATCCCACCGGCCTCGGCCGGATCATCCGGGCCGACGGCCGGGTGGTGAAGATCGTCGAGCACAAGGATGCGGATGCCGAGACGCTGCGCATCCAGGAGATCAACACCGGCATCCTGGTGGCACCGACCAGCCGGCTGAAGGGCTGGCTGGCGGCGCTCGGCAACGACAACGCCCAGGGCGAGTACTACTTGACCGACATCATCGCCGCCGCCGTGCGCGCCGGCGTCGCCGTCAACGCGGTGCATCCGACCGCGTTATGGGAGACATTGGGCGTCAACAACAAGACGCAACTGGCCGAGCTCGAGCGCCAGCACCAGCGCAACCTGGCGCTGGCGCTCACCGAAGCCGGCGTGACGTTGGCGGATCCGGCGCGGATCGACATCCGCGGCAGCCTCGCCTGCGGCCGTGATGTCGCCATCGACGTCAATTGCGTGTTCGAAGGCCGGGTGACGCTCGGCGACCGGGTGAAGATCGGGGCCAACTGCGTGATTCGAGATGCCGCCATCGCCGCGGATGCGGAGATCCTGCCGATGAGCCACATCGAAGGCGCCGAGGTCGGCGCCGGATCGCGGGTCGGGCCGTTCGCGCGGCTGCGTCCCGGCACCGTCCTCGGGGAGCAGAACCACGTCGGCAACTTCGTCGAATTCAAGAACGCCCGCATGGCCGCGGGGTCGAAGGCCAACCACCTCGCCTATGTGGGTGACGCCGATATCGGCGCGCGGGTGAACATCGGCGCCGGCACCATCACCTGCAACTACGACGGCGCCAACAAGCACAAGACGGTGATCGAGGACGATGTCTTCATCGGCAGCGATTCGCAGCTGGTGGCGCCGGTCACGGTCCGTCGCGGCGCCACGCTCGGCGCCGGCACCACGCTCACCAAGGAGGCGCCCGCCGATGCGCTTACCATCAGCCGTGCGCGGCAGGTGACGGTGCCCGGCTGGCAGCGGCCGGTGAAGAAGCGGGCCAAGTAGCGGCAGCGGCGCCAGCGGGCGAAGCGGCGGCAGGCAGCGGGAACAAGTCAGCAAGAAGCAGGCAAGGAAAGCGAGAATCTCATGTGCGGAATCGTGGGCGCAGCGGCGCGCAGGAACATCGTCCCGGTGCTGATCGACGGACTCAAGAAGCTGGAGTACCGCGGCTACGATTCCGCCGGCATCGCCATCATGAACGGCTCGATGACCCGGGTCCGGGCGGTCGGGCGGGTGTCGGAGCTCGATGCCCGGGCCCGCGAATCCCATGCGGATGCGCCGGTCGGCATCGCCCACACCCGCTGGGCCACCCATGGCGGCGTGACCGAAGGCAATGCCCATCCGCATATCTCGAGCCAGGGCGACCTGGACATCTCGGTGGTGCACAACGGCATCATCGAGAACCACGAGGTGCTGCGCGCCCGTCTGCGCAACCTCGGCTATGAATTCCAGTCGCAGACCGACACCGAGGTGGTCGCGCACCTGGTGCATTCGCTGGTGCGCGGCGGGCTGGACCTGTTCGAGGCGGTCACCGATGCGGTCAACCAGCTCGAGGGCGCCTATGCGTTGGCCGTCATCAGCAGCCGCGAACCCGAGCTGGTGGTCGGTTCGCGCCGCGGCTCGCCGCTGCTGCTGGGCATCGGCATGAACGGCACCGGCCAGGGCGAGAACTTCCTGGCCTCCGACACGTCCGCCCTGCTGCAGGTCACCAAGTACGTCACCTACCTCGAGGAAGGCGACGTGGTCGAGATCCGCGCCGACGGCTACCGTATCGCGGACGCCAGCGGCAAGGCGGTGCAGCGGCCCATCGTGGAGAGCCAGCTGACCTCGGACGCGGTCGAGCTCGGCAACTACGACCACTACATGCAGAAGGAGATCTTCGAGCAGCCCGGTGCCATCGCCAACACGCTCGAGATGGTCCAGCATGCGCGCTCGCTGTCGCCCGGCTTGTTCGGCGCCGAGGCGCAGGAGATCTTCGCGCGGATGAAGCAGGTGCTGATCCTGGCCTGCGGCACCAGCTACCACTCGGGCATGGTCGCCAAGTACTGGCTCGAGTCGATCGCTGCGGTGCCGGTCAGCGTCGAGATCGCCAGCGAATACCGCTATCGCGAATCGGTGGCCTTGCCGGATACGCTGGTGATCACTATCTCGCAGTCCGGCGAGACCGCGGACACCCTGGCGGCGCTCCAGCATGCCAAGGCCCACGGCCTGCAGGACACCCTCACCATCTGCAACGTGCCCGAGTCGGCGCTGATCCGCCAGAGCCGGCTGCGCTTCCTCACCCGGGCAGGCCCGGAGATCGGCGTCGCGTCGACCAAGGCGTTCACCACCCAGCTGGCGGCGCTGTTCGTGCTGACGCTGGTGGTGGCCAAGATGCGCGACCGGCTCACGGCCGGACGCGAGGCCGAGCTGCTGAGCCAGCTTCGCCACCTGCCGGCGGCGATGAACAACGTGCTGGAGATCGAGCCGGCGGTGAAGGAATGGGCGCTCAAGTTCGCCACCAAGCACCACGCGCTGTTCCTGGGCCGCGGCGTGCACTTCCCCATTGCGATGGAAGGCGCGCTCAAGCTCAAGGAGATCACCTACATCCATGCCGAAGCCTACGCCGCCGGCGAGCTGAAGCACGGCCCCCTGGCGCTGGTCGATGCCGCCATGCCGGTGGTGGTGGTCGCGCCCAAGGACTCGCTGATCGAGAAGCTCAAGTCCAACCTCCAGGAAGTCCGCGCCCGCGGCGGCGAGCTCTTCGTCTTCGCCGACCGCGACACCCAGATCGACGAGACCGACGGCATCCACGTCATCAACCTGGTCGACCATGCAGGACCGCTGTCGCCCATCCTCCATGTGGTGCCGCTGCAGCTGCTGGCGTATCACGCCGCCCTCGCCAAGGGCACGGACGTGGATAAACCGAGGAACCTGGCAAAAAGCGTTACGGTCTAATGACCGTGACGCTTCTTGCGCGTGGCTGCTGCTAGCAGCCGCGCTCGCGCGCAGCGCGACAGGTTCGTCGGTTTAGGGCGCAGGCTGACTTTGCGCCAGCAAAGTCAAGGCTGCGAAGCAGCCGACCGAAGCCACAAGCCGAGGTACCTGGCAAAAAGGGTTACGGTCGAATGACCGCTGTGCTCTTGCCGCGCTTCCTGCTTGGAAGTTGAACAGTTCATGGAGGAAGTCGGAAAAAGTTCATGAACGAAGGAGATCGCTCATGAATCGATTTCGAAGAGCAGCGCCACATGCGACATGATTGCTTGCGTTCTGCCGGCCCATCCTCGTGCCCATCCCGTTAAACTTCTGACCAGAACAAGCAGGGGAAGCGCGAGTGACGGACTGGGACTATACCAATCTGGTCTACCCATGGTTCTTGCCATTGGCGTTGCTCGCTATCGTGTACATCTTGCCTCTCCAGAACGTGCTGAAGATTAGGGTGAGTCCGTGGCTATCGGTGAGGGACGGACAACTGGCCTGGGTAGCATTGGGCATGTGCCTCGGCGCTCAGTACGACTTGAAACACGCTACTGTCCCGGACACCGGGGGCCTCAGGGCAACACAGGATGCGCTGGCCCTCCTCGGCATACTTGGTTCGGCTGTTGTAGCCGTCATCAGTCCCCTGTATCCTGCCGGCGAACTCCGAGACACAACCGCTGCCGGTCTCTTTCTGCACTACCGGGTGTTCTGGGGTACTGTGGTGTTGACCCTGGGATGTGCCTTCCTCTACCGCTGGATTCATTTGACAACCTGAACGTGACTGCGGTATCCGTGCAACCATGACCACCAGAAGCTTCGACCCCGACGGTCGTCACTTTGACGACGGCCTCGTCGCTGAGGGTCAACAACACCCGGTCTCGTCCAGCGAACGGGGGCGCACTGTGATGGCCGTACTCGCGGCCGGCATTGGACTCGTTGCGCTGGTATTCGCGCTCTTCGGAATCCGAATCCTCTAGGCTGACGTTCCATGCCTGCAACGAGCGCTGCAACGGCTCGTGGCAGGCCCTGCGCCGTCACCTCTGCCGGCGCCTTTCCCGCTCCACCGACCACCCACCGACGCGGCCCTCCACCGCAGCGTCCGCTTTCCGAGCTGTGACGCGCCCGGACCGTGTTCCAGAGGCTTGCATCCCCATCGAAGAACCGTCGCCCGTGCGCCGCAGGGAAGCTGTGGCTCGCTGCGGAATGCTTACCTTAGATCAATCACTTTCCCATTGACAAATCAGTTCTAGTCATTCAACCTTCCGTCCCATGGATCAATGACTGACCCATGGATCAACTCATTTGACAGGAGCCGTTGATGACCACCCACGCAAAGCGCCCGGCAGCGGGAGTGAGCCGTCGTGATGCCCTCATTGCCGCTGCGGCGATATGCGCCCTACCTTCATGGGCCCGGGCGGCATCCACGCCCTTCGCGCTGAAGCCAGGCAAGCCCTTTGCCGGCACCAGGCTGCGCATTCTGGCCGCCGTCGCCCCGCAGTTCGACGGCCTGATGCTGCGCGGCCAGGAGCTGACCGAGCTGACCGGCATCGAGGCCCAGTGGGACTTCGTCCCCTTCACCGCGCTACAGGACAAGATTGCCGCGGTCGGCGTCGCCGCCGACGGCATGTACGACATCGTCAACTATTCGGACAGCTGGCTGGCACCCAACGAGTACTGGCTGCTGCGGCTGGACCCGCTGATCAAGCGCGATGGCATCGACATGGGCCGGTATCCCAAGGCCTTCGTGGAGGCCGGCTCCTTCGATGGCGAGGTGGTCGGCCTGCCGCTGCGCAGCCACGTGCAGCTGTTCTTCTACCGCGCGGACATCTTCAAGGAACTGGGACTCGGCGAGCCGAAGACCTGGGACGACGTGATCGCGGCCGGCAAGGCGATCCGCGCAAAGAAGCTCGACATCGAACCGCTGGCCCTGAACTACCGCAACGACGGCACGCGCGTCAACCTGCAGCACTGGTTGCAGATGGTCTGGTCCAACGGCGGCCAGCTGTTCGACGACAAGAACCGGCCGGCCTGGACCTCGGAGGCGGCCCTGCAGGCGACCGAGTTCTACATCGGCCTGCACACTCGCGAGAAGATCGCCAACCCGGCGTCAACCACTTTCGGCCAGGAAGAGGCGCGGCTGTCCTTCCAGCAGGGCAAGTCGGCCATGCTCCCGATGTGGTGGTGGCAGTACTCGCCGAGCGTCAGCCCCAAGGACTCGGTGCTCAAGCCCGAGCAAGTGGCGTTCACCAGCGTGCCCACCTACAAAGGCAAGGCGGTGGCGCTGGCGACCTCCATGCCGTTCTCGATTTCCAAGCACTCGAAGAAGCAGGAAGCGTCCTGGGAATTCCTCAAGTGGCTGTCCAATCCCGATCTCGACCGGCGCAACGCGCTGGAGCGGCAGGTCGCGGGCCGCGCCATCCAGAACAACGTGGTCAACCACTGGAGCAGCCTGAAGGATCCGGAGGTCAACAAGGCCAACGCCGGCGTCCCGCTGGCCGGCCTGAAGGGCCTGGAGCAAGCGGCGGTGCAGCCCAAGCTGCGTGAATGGCCGGAAGTCGGCGACCTGCTGGCCGCGGCCATCGAGCGCAGCGCCGCCGGCGGCGACGTGCGCAAGCTGATGACCGACGCGGCCGCATCGGCCACCAAGGTCCTCAAGCGGGCCGGCTATTTCTGACGGGACGGCAACGATGGACCACAGCACGCCCACCCATCCGGCCCTGGACCAGCGGATCGTCCGCTACGCCGAGCTGCGGCCGCAGCGCAATTCATTCATCGACAAGCGAACGCCCGGCAGCGCGGAGGAGGAGACCTTCTCCGTGATCGGCCCGGGCGTGATCGAGAACCAGACCGACCGCTTCATCCACATCCGCGAACCGCACGGCTTTAACATGGGCGGCGCCCGGATGCCACCGGGCTGCGTCAACTCGCAGCACAGCCACGAGACGGCCGAGGTCTTCCTCTGTCATCGCGGCTCGTTCACCATGATCCTGGGCCCCAACTGCGAAGACGGCGAGTTCGACGTCCAGGTCGGCGACGTCGTCTCGTTCCCGACCCGGATCTTCCGCGGCTTCCGCGCCATCGGCACCGAACTCGGCCACTTGGTATCGGTTCTCGGCGAAAACAATCCGGGCCGGGTAACCTGGGCGCCGTACGTATTCGAGGCAGCCCGCCACCACGGCTTGCTGCTGCTGGAAGACGGCACGCTGGTAGACACGGTGGCCGGCGAGCAGGTACCCGCCGGTGCCCGCCTGGTCACGCCGACAAGCAACGAAGACGTGGAGGCGTACCGGCGCGTCACCGCCGCCGGCATGGGCAGCTGGGTGGTGAGGATGAAAGACCTGGCCGCCGCGCCCTGCTCGCCGCTCGCCGGACCCGGCGTGCAGGAGTGCCCGGTCATCGGCGTCGCCAATCCGGCCGAGAACATGCCGGCCGCACCGATTCCGCATCCGCATGGCTTCCAGATGCGACGCGTCAGGATGCAGCCCCAAGCCAGCATCCGGCCGCACACCCGCCACGAGGTCGAGGTGCTGTTCGTCCACAGCGGCAGCGTCGACATCGAAGCCGAGGGCGAAACCTTCACGCTCAACAAGGGCGACTACTTCTCACTGCCGGTGGGCGTCTACCGCAGCTGGGTCAATCGCGGTGCGGCAGCCAACGATGTCCAGGTCGTGCGCGGCGGCGACCATCCCGCCGCCCCAGCCTGGTGAAGAGGTGGACGGCCATGGCGCGCAACGTCCTGTTCGTTCCCGGAATGATGCTCACGCACAGCCTCTGGGCAGAGCAGGTGCGGGCACTCGAAGGGGACTTCACCTGCAGCGTCGCCGAGCTGACGGCGGCCGATTCCATGGCGGGATTGGCCGAAGCCGTGCTGGCGCAGGCGCCAGGCCGGTTCGACCTGGTCGGCTTTTCGCTGGGCGCGATCGTCGGCATGGCGATGTGGCGGCGGGCGCCCGAGCGCATCGCCAGCATGGCGCTGCTGGGATTCAGTCCGCATGCCGACGCTCCCGCGCGGCGGCCATTGCGTGAACTGCAGATGGAGCGGGCCCGCACCGGCGAGCTGCTGCAACTGGCCCGCGATGAATGGGCGCCAGGTTATTTCGACCGGGCTGCGCCGCCGGCGCAAAGGCGCCAATGGACCGAGGATGTCGTCGACATGGCGGCGGCGCTGGGCCCCGAAGTGTTCTGCCAACAGACACGGGCGCAGCTCGGCCGCCCCGACAGCGTTGCCACCCTGGCCGGCATCGACGTCCCGGCCCTGGTCGTGCGGGGGGACGATGACCGGATGGTCCCGGCTTCCGACCTCGACCTGGTTTCCGCGCAGCTGCCACGCGCCCACGCCGTCACGCTCGAAAATTGCGGCCACCTGATTCCCCTCGAATGCCCGCAAGCCCTCAACGGCCTGCTGCGCTCCTTTCTCAACGACCTGCGACATGAGCACTGAACGAACCAAGCCGGAAGTGGTGGAAGGCGGCGTGGAGGCCAACCGCGACCGTCCCGATGACGCCTCCCGCTTCGACGGCCTGCCGCTGCAGCCGATCCGCCAGGCGCGCCTGGCCGAACTGGTGGCGCAGCAGATCCGTGGGCTGATCCTCGAAGGCACCCTGCGTCCCGGCACCCGCCTGCCCACCGAGCGCGAGCTGGCCGAGCGCTTCAACACTTCGCGGCCGACGGTGCGCGAGGCGATCAACGAACTGGAGGCCGAGGGGCTGCTGCAGATCCAGCGCACCGGCATGCACGTTGCCGATCCGGCCGCCAGCACCATTACCGAACCGCTGTCGCGGCTGCTGATGTCCGACCCGCGTGGTGTCGAGGACTACATGGAGTTCCGCCAGATCGTGGAAGGCGCCGCCTGCTTCCTGGCGGCCACCCGCGCCACCGACGTCGACCAGCGCCTGCTGCGCCGGGCCTACGAGGAAATGATGGACCTGCACGAAAAGGTCGATCCCGAGCGCGAAGCGGAAGCGGACGCGAAGTTCCACCTTGCGATCTACGAAGCTTCGCACAACCTCACGATCCTCCACGTGATGCGCTCGCTGTCCACCATCCTCCGCAGCTACGTCACCCAGACCCGGGTGCGCCTGTACAACCGGGACCGCTACCGCGGCACTACGATCGACGAGCACAAAACCTTGTTCGACGCGATCATCCACGGCAAGGCCGAAGAGGCCAGGCAGATCGCGCAGACGCACATTTTCCACGTCAGGGAAGCGATCGCCGAATTCCGCCGCGCCGACGAGCGCCTCGAGGTGTCGCTGCGCCGGCTGGGCGATCCCTCCCACCCGGGGCCGGACCTTTCCTAAACCAGGAGCCACCGTGACCACCGAATGCCAAGAGGTGTACCGATGATTGCACAGGTGAACGCTCCCGAGCCGGCGACGGCCTGGGTGCCCGACCCCGCACCCCGGCCGGCGCATGCGGGCCAGCGCCCGGCCCGCACGCCCGAGCGCTACCTGCGCTACATCCTGGTGCTGCCCGCCGTGATCGCGGTGGCCGCCACCGCGTTCGGCCCGCTTGCCTATTCGGCGATGCTGGCGTTTCGCGACTGGCGGCTGACGCGCAGCCCGCGTCCGGGCGCCTTCGTCGGCGCCGACAATTTCCTGCGCGCCTTCGAATCGAGTGACTTCATCCGGGCGCTGCTCAACACGGTCATCTTCGTCGGCCTGACGGTGACGCTGACGACGGTGCTGGCCCTGTGCCTGGCGCTGCTCCTGCAGCGCGGCGGCCCGCTGCGCCGCACCGTCCAGGCCCTGCTGATCCTGCCGTTCGCCATGAGCCCGGCGCTGGTGGGGATTTCGTGGCGCTTCATGCTCAACCCCGAGTTCGGCTTGCTTGCATCGGCCTTCGAGACCGTGTTTCCGCCACTGGCCGGCGTCAACTGGCTGGCAACACCTTTGCTCGCCTTCAGCGCGATGGTCATGGCGGACGTCTGGGCCTGGACCCCGTTCATGACCCTGATCCTGATCGGCGGGCTGGCGTCGCTGCCCACCGAAACGGTGGAGGCCGGGCAGGTGGACGGCGCGCCGGGCTGGCGGGTGGTCGTGGACATCGTGATCCCGCAACTGAAGCCGGTGCTGGTGGTGGTACTGATCCTCAAGACCATCTTCGCGGTGAAGGCCTTCGATCTGATCTTCATGCTGACCCAGGGCGGACCTGGCCGGACCACCGAAACCCTGACCTACTTCTCCTACGTCACCGGGTTCAGCTACTACGACATGGGCTACGCCTCGGCCGCTTCCTGGGTGATGGTGCTGCCGATGCTCCTGCTGACCGTGTTGTACGCACGCTTCGTGCTGAGGACCAGATGAAACGCGCCCGCAACCTCTGGTCGGCCGCGGCCGACGCCATGGTGGTCCTGGCCGCCGCGGTGATCCTGGTGCCGATCGGCTGGATCGTGCTCGCCGCGTTCAAGTCGAACGTCGACGTGTTCCAGCTGAAGTTCTTCTTCGAACCGACGCTGGCCAACTTCGGCCGGATCCTGGAGGCACCCTATGAGGTGCACAGGAAGCTGTTCAACAGCGCCGCGGTGGCTTTCGCCGTGATCCTGATTTCGATCCCGCTGGCGACCTTCGCCGCCTACTCACTGTCGCGCTTCAAGCTGGTCGGGGCGCGGCTGATGCTGGTTTCCATCCTGGCGACCCAGTTCGTGCCGGCGGTGACGATCGTGATCCCGTTCTTCCTGATGTTCCGCGCCGTCGGCATGCTCGACACGCTGGCCGCCCTGATCCTGATCCACACGGCCATCGTAATGCCTTACGCGGTTTGGATGATCAAGGGCTTCATCGACGGCATCCCGATGGAGACCGAAGAAGCGGCGATGGTCGACGGCTCCTCCCGCATGCAGGTCATCCGCAACGTGGTGCTGCCAATGGCGGCTCCCGGGATCATCACCGCCTCGATCTTCTCCTTCATCCTGTCCTGGAACGAGTTCATGTTCGCGCTGATCATCACCCGCCGCGACGCGGTGACCCTGCCAGTGGGGCTCGCCCTCTTCAATGACGAGAGCGGCGTGCAGTGGCATCTCCTGTCTGCCACCAGCGTCCTGATCATGGTGCCGATGATTGTCCTGGCGCTGTCGGTGCAGCGCCACTTCGTGCGTGGAATGACCATGGGGGCGGTACGCTGATGGCTGAAATCCGACTTGATCAGATCGAGAAGCGCTGGGGCGGCTTCTCCGCCGTGCAGAAGCAGTCGCTGCACGTTGCCGATCACGAGTTCCTGGTGCTGCTCGGCCCCTCCGGCTGCGGCAAGACCACCACGATGCGCATGGTGGCGGGACTGGAGGAACCTACCTCCGGGGACATCTGGATCGGTGGCCGTAACGTCACGCATGAACTGCCCAAGGACCGGGACGTTGCCATGGTGTTCCAGAACTATGGACTGTATCCGCACATGACGGTGGGGGAGAACATCGCCTATCCGCTGCGGGTGCGAGGCGTGTCGCGCGGCGACCGTGACAAGCGAGTCGCGGCGGCGGCGGCGAAGGTCGAACTCGGCTCGCTGCTGCATCGCCGCCCGCGCGAGCTGTCCGGGGGCCAACGCCAGCGGGTCGCGCTGGCGCGGGCGCTGGTGCGCACGCCGGCGGCCTTCCTCATGGACGAGCCGCTGTCCAACCTTGACGCGAAGCTGCGCGTGACCATGCGGGCCGAACTGAAGCACCTGCAGCACGAGCTCGGCATCACCACCATCTACGTGACCCACGACCAGATCGAGGCGATGACCCTCGCCCATCGCGTCGCCGTGATGGATGGCGGCGTGATCCAGCAGATCGCGACGCCGGCCGAGATCTACGACCGCCCCGCCAACCTGTTCGTGGCCGGCTTCATCGGGTCACCGCCCATGAACCTGATCCCAGTGCGGCGCGCGGACGGCGACCTGGTGGCCGAAGGCGTGCGCATCCCTGGCCTCGCGCCGGTCGCAGCCGACGACCTGGTGCTAGGGGTCCGGCCGGAGGATGTGCGGCTGGCGGATGCCGCAGGCAGCGAGGTGCAAGGCAAGGTGTTCACCTGCGAACTGACCGGCGATGCCGTGCTGGTGACGGTGCAGATGGGCGGCTGCCGGGTGATCGCCAAGGCCGACCGCACGTTCAGGATCGGCGACGGCGAGGCCGTCGGTCTCAAGTTCGATGCGTCGCGGCTGCACCTGTTCGACGCGCGATCGAAGCAGAGGCTCAGTTGACGCCCGGCGTCCTGCCCCGGCTGCACCTGTTCGCGCTCGGCGGCACCATCGCAATGGGCCGCGAAGACGGCGGCGGTGTGGTGCCTAGCCTCGACGCCGCGGGATTGCTCGAATCCGTGCCCGAGCTCGCGACGGTCGCGCAGTTGGGTGTGACCAGCTTCCGGCAGGTTCCGGGAGCCCACCTGCGCTTCGAAGACCTGGAAGCGCTGGCGGCCGCCATCGAAGCGCAGGCGGCGGCCGGCGTGCAAGGCGTGATCGTCACCCAGGGAACCGACACGATCGAGGAGACGGCTTTCGCGCTCGATCGGCTGGTCGCTGCCGACATCCCCGTCGTGGTCACCGGCGCCATGCGCAATCCCTCGGTGACCGGCGCCGACGGCCCGGCCAACCTGCTGGCGGCGTCCCGCGTTGCCGCGGTCGCGGTTCTGGCCGACAACGGCTGCCTGGTGGTCATGAACGACGCGATCCACGCCGCGCGGTTCGTGCGCAAGATGCATACCTCGCGTCCGGACGCATTCCAATCGCCGGACGTCGGCCCGGTCGGCTGGTTGGTGGAGGGCCGGGTGCGGGTCGTGGCGCGGGTCGGGCGGCGCGAACCCTTGCAGCGGCTGGCATCGCCGCGTCCTTCGCGGGTGGCCTGCGTGGTTCTCACGCTGGACGACGATGGCGCCCTGGTCCGGCTGGCGGTGGAAAGCGGTTGCACCGGCGTCGTCGTCGCCGCCCTGGGCGGCGGCCATGCTTCGCCCGCCGCAGCACAGGCAATTGCCGATGCCGCCCGCAGCGTCGACGTGGTGCTGGCCAGCCGCGCCGGCGCGGGCGAGGTGCTGCGCGGGACCTATGGCTTCGAGGGATCCGAGATCGACCTGCAAAGGCGCGGCGCCGTCTGCAGCGGCACACTCGACGCGCTCAAGGCGAGGGTGTTGCTGACCCTGTTGCAACGGCATCGGGACTCCGTGGATCTGCGGAAGGAGATCGCGGACGACCCCGCGTGTTCACCGCGCCTTCCGTGCGAAGCACGCCCAACTGCTGTGAGGGCGTAGGCTGACGGATATCGGGTGCTTCCTCCAAACCACTGAGGCACTTCCCCTGCGACATCTGGCAGAGCATCAATATACTGAAGCATCAGGAAGCTTCGGCATTGAGGAACGCAATCCAGGTCGGGCCGCTGCTGCTGCCCTTTACCCTTCTGCTTGTATTCGCATCGATCGGCGCCACGCTTGCGCTGGGCAAGCGCCTATCCAAGGAGGCTCCGGACAAGGTCGAGGAAGCCATCTGGCGCGCCATGCTGGCGGGTGTCCTCTCGGCGCGGATCGCATTCGTCTGCCAGTACCGGACACAGTATCTCGACGCGCCGCTGACCATCCTCGATATCCGGGACGGGGGATGGAATGCCCCGTTCGGTTTGGCGGGCGCGTGGGCGTATGCGCTCTACAGAGGGCGCCGGGAACGCGCCATTCGCAAGCCACTGTGCGGGGCGTTCGGACTCGGGACGATCGTCTTCGCCATCGGCACGGCGATGCTCACCCTTCACTCACCGTCCGGGCAGAAGCTTCCCGAACTGGCACTCACCTCGCTCGAGGACCGGAGCGTCCGCTTGGATGGATTCGCAGGCGCGCCGACTGTCGTAAACCTTTGGGCAACCTGGTGCCCGCCCTGCGTGCGGGAGATGCCCTTGCTTCAGAAGGCCCAGGTCGAGCATGCGGATGTGAACTTCGTCTTCCTGAATCAGGGTGAAGACAAGAGGCACGTCTCACGCTGGCTCAGCAAGCAGCAGCTCCCTCTGCGCAACGTTCTTCTCGATCCGGAACGCCTGGCGAGTGCCGCGTTTCTCCAGAAGGGCTATCCAACGACGCTCTTCTTCAACAGCAAGGGCGAGCTGGTCTCTGTTCGCATCGGGGAGCTTTCGAGCGCCACCCTCAGCGAAAGACTGGAGAGGCTCGTGCAGCGGCCATGAGCTTCTCGTCGTGATCCTTGGCCGCGAGGGTTCGAGGCAATGGGCATGCTCGCGGGCCTATGCTGGTTGCCGGTGCTTTGGCTCCAATGGACCGTCGCCTTGCGCCGACCAGAGGAATGAACTACTTTCACTTCACCTGCAGATCCTGGTATCGAGCCGCCATCGGTGGGTGAGCCGCTGCCACCCAGGAGGAGACACACATGAACAAGCCCCTGCCCGCCGAGATCCTCGCGTCCGGCGTCGACCGGTACCACACGCACCAGGTGCTGAACCAGGCGCAGCCGGCCAGCGGCTTCAATGCATTCACCGGCGACATCGTCCTGCGCGAGGCGATCGCTCGTGAGGCACCGTGGGCCGCCGGAAGCTGCGCGGCGCTCGGCGCCGTCGCCGGCGATGAAGAGGTCCAGGAACTCGCGCGGCTGGCCAACCGGCATCTGCCGGAGCTCAAGACCCATGACCGCTTCGGCAATCGCATCGACTGGGTAGATTTTCATCCGGCCTGGCACCAGCTGATGTCCCTCGCCTGGAAGCACGAAGTGCCGAACCTCGCCTGGCGGACCGACAAGCCGAACGGACACCTCGCGCGCGCCGTCCTGTCCCATTTGTGGAACCAAGTCGAACACGGGACGGGTTGCCCGACCGGAATGGCCTACGCCGCGTACGCCGGCTTCCAGGCGGAACCCGCCCTGGCCATCTGGGCCGAGAAGTCGTTGAGCACCCACTATGAATTCAGCCGCCGCGAAGTGGCCGAAAAGCCTTCCGTGGTCATCGGCTACGCCATGACTGAGAAGCAAGGCGGCTCGGACCTCCGGCAGACGCAGACCACCGCCCGCTTCTCCCACTCCGCCGACTACCACGGTGCCACGGCGCACTGGTACGAGATCACCGGTCACAAGTGGTTCTGCTCGGTGCCACAGTCGGATGGCTTCTTCACGCTCGCCAAGGTCGATGGCGGGGTCACCTGCTTCTTCCTGCCGCGGACGCTTCCCGACGGCAGCTACAACCGGTTCTTCGTCCAGCGGCTGAAGGACAAGGCAGGCAACAAGTCAAACGCCTCCAGCGAGGTCGAATACGCCGGCACCCTTGCCATCCGCGTCGGCGAGGAAGGTCGCGGCATCCGCGAAATCCTCTCCCACTCCCACCTGACCCGGCTCGACTTCGCGGTCGGCTCCGCCGGCCTCATGCGTCAGGCATTGACGCTCGCCCTGCACCACACCACCACGCGCAGCGCCTTCGGCAGCGCCATCGCCGACCGGCCGATGATGACCAACGTGCTCGCCGACATGGCAGTCGAGGTCGAGGCAGCCACCTTGATGGCCTTGCGGGTCGCCAAGGCCACCGACCTGATGCAGGGGAGCGAACAGGAGCGACTGCTCGCGCGCGTGGCGACGCCTGCCGCCAAGTACTTCAACTGCTCGCGGGCTCCCTCCATCGCGAATGAAGCGCTGCAATGCCACGGCGGCAACGGCTTCATCGAAGAGAACCCGATGGCGCGGCTGTACCGCGAGGCGCCGCTCAACAGCGTCTGGGAAGGCACTGCGAACATGATGTGCATGGACGTCCGCCGTGCCATGACCAGGGACCCGGCCACCGTCGAGGCCCTCGTGCAGGAGCTCGCGCCACTGGCGGGCCAGGATGCCCGGTTCGATGCGCTGGTCCGGCATGCCGAGCGCCTGGTGCGCGCGGCCATCGACGACGAGTTCCTCGCACGTCCGATGACGGAAGCTGTTGCACGAGCGATCCAGGCCGCCGAGCTCGCGCGCCACAGCACGCAGGAAGTGCTGGATATCTTCCTGGCCACGCGCAGCCCCGGCGCTTCCGGTGCCTGGGGCGCGCACTATGGCACCCTGGCGGCCCCGGTGACGCACGCCACGGCGCAGAAGGTGATGCGCCGTGCCATGGTCAGCGGCTGACGCGCGGATCGTCGCTAACCGCCGACGGTCACCACCAGCGCCTCGATCCGCCCTTCGAGCGGCCCCTGCCCGAAGCGCCGCGCCAGCTCCGCTTCCGCGGCCCGGGTGGCGCGCTCCAGGCCGCCCGGGTCGCGCGCCTCGATCTCGCCGCGCAGCGGCGTCCCCTGGCAGAAGGCAAGCGCGGGTATTCCGGGCGCCACCGCGCGACTGGTGAACGCCACGGTGTGGATGTCCGGTGCCTGGGCGAAACCGGCTGCTGCCAAGTCCGCGGCGATGCGCGCGGCGTCGTGATAGCCGTGCGGCGTGCGCGCCATGAACTGCGGCGGGTCCTGCGGAAACAGTGCCGCGAGCGCATCCGATACCGCTTCGGCGAACTCGCTGGTGGCGATCGGGCCCCAGGTGCTGAACGCGAACAGGCCGCCCGGCCGCAGGACGCGACGGGCCTCGGCGAAGGCTGCGGGGCGGTCGGGAAAGAACATCACGCCAAACTGGCAGACGACTGCATCGAACGACGCATCGTCGAACGGCAACTTCATCGCGTCGGCCTGGCGCCATTCCACCGGTCGTACCGTGCCGATGCGCTGCGCCTCGTCGATCATCGCGGCATTGAGGTCGGTCGCCACGATATCGGTCGCTGCTGCGAGCATCACCGCCAGCTGCCGCGTCACCACGCCGGTTCCGGCGGCCAGCTCCAGCACGCGCGGCGGCGAAGCCTGCGCCACGCGGCGGGCGAGATCGACGGCATAGGGTTCGAAGATGAGCGGGACCAGGTAGCGTTCGTAGGACTGCGCCACGGAGCCTGTGAACGCGGTGTCGATGCTGGAGTTCATATGCGCCTCCTGCAGCAAAGCTCCGATTGTCCTCCCGGAGCAGGCTGCCGGCCAGTCGCTGCTCGGCGAGGAGCCTGCGCCGGGTGCGGTCGAGCTCGCAGCCGCCGGTGCACAGGTGATCCGCAGCCTGCTTCACTGCGCGGGATTCAGGCGCGGGTGCGTTTCCTCACCCCAGAAGTAGAGCAGAAGGCCCGACAGCGCCATGGCGCCGGCCACGAACCAGAAGGCGCTCTCCAGCCGGCCGCCGAAAGCGGCCGCAACGCCCAGTCCCAGCGCTCCGATCCCATAGCCCAGGTCACGCCAGAAGCGGTAGATGCCGATGGCGGATGCGCGCCAGCCGGGATGGGCGATGTCCGCGACGGCGGCACTCAGGTTCGGATAGAGCATGGCCATGCCAAGGCCGGAAACGGCGGCGGAAGTCGTCCACCATGCCGCTCCCTCGCCCAAAGGCATGAGGGCCACGCCGGCACCGCAGATCCACATGCCCCAGCAGTTGAGCAGGTGGCGTCCCAGCCGGTCCGAGAGCTTGCCGGTGAAGAGCTGGGCCGCGCCCCAGGTGAAGCCATACACGCCGACGATCCAGCCGATGCCGGGCAAGCCCACACCCCGCTGGTGCAGGTACAAGGGCCAGAAGGCCCACACCAGCGAATCGACGAACTTCTCGACGAGCCCGGCCTGGCAGAGGGCAGCCATGCGCCGGTCGCGCCAGCTCATCAGCGCAAACATCTCCCTGCTCGTTGGTTGATTGCTCGCCTTGGCGTAGCGAGCCCGTGCGGCCTGGATCGCCGAGGTGGCATGGCGCTTGACATCGTCGTGAGCCCAGGGGAGCGTCTCCCTGATGGACAGCCATGCCAACAGGGTTGCGAGCCCGATGACGACGGCGCCGAACCAGAGCAAGCCTTGGCGCGCGCCAAGCCAGGAGGCCAGATATCCCGTCACGACACCGGCGAGGGCCACGCCAACATAGCCTGAGAACTCGTTCAGGCCGATCACCATCCCGCGCTGGTCGGCTCGGGTGAAGTCCAACTTGGCTGTCTGCGTCATCGACCAGGTCAGGCCCTGGTTGATGCCCAACAGGACCGTCGCGAACACCACCCAGGACCAGGTTGGAGCGAAGTAGACCAGCGGGGGGACAGGCAAGGCGATCACCCAGCCCAGCACCAGCACGCGCTTGCGCCCCATCCGCTCGGCCATCCGGCCGGCGACGAAGTTCATCGCGCCCTTGACGACGCCGAACGACACGACGAAGGCCGCCAGCAGCAGGAAGGAGCCACGCGGCACGCCGTACTCTGCCTCGGCCAGCGCGGGCACGACATTGCGCATCATCCCAATGGTCATCCCGACGAGCAGCACCTGTAGCAGCTGCAGCAGGAATTGTCCGAGATTGCTCCGAATGCCGAAGTCCCGCATCAGGTCAGGCCCGGCCGGTGCTCGTCGCCAGGCCGCGCAGATTGGCGTCGAGGATGCCGCCCATGTCCGCAGGCTGCGGCGGAATCTCGGCGATCAGCGCCTCGACGAATGCGCCCTTCGACATCGACAACATGGGATTGAACCGTCGCTCGAAGCCGATGGTGGATGCAGGCTTGCCCGACAGGCCGGCCCCGCATGCGCTGCCGGCCTGGTGCCCGGGGTAGATTTCGAGCTCACCAGGCAAGCTCATCAAACGAGCCTGCAGCGCCTCGTAGAGCTGCCCGGCCATCTCGCGCTCTCGACCCGCAAGGTCCGGACGGCCGACGGCGCCGACGAAGAGCGTATCCCCGGTGACGACGAACCAGGGCTCGTCGCCGCGGCGCAGGTCGCGCACCAGCAGGCACACGCTGTCGTCCGTGTGCCCCGGTGTGTGGACGACGTCGACCAGCACGTTGCCTGCCGCCAGCCGTTGACCGTCGCGGAGCGGTGCGAAGTCGAATCCGACCCGCCCCAGATCGCTTTCATGCAGGTAGTACCGCGCGCCGCTACGGCGCGCCAGCGCGGGACCGCCGGAGTAGTGATCCGCGTGAACATGCGTGTCGATGACGTGGACGATGCGCGCACCGGCGTGTTGCGCCGCCTCGACGAACCAGTCCTCGTCGCCCGCCACGACGTCGACTGCAACGGCCATCTGCTTGCCGGCGCAGCCGAAGAGATAGGACAGGGTGGCGTTTGCAGCGGGCCGTTGATGAAAGAACATGTCAGTCCTCCTGCTCAGAATCCCAGGACCTGGTCGGTCCGCGCCGTCCAGCGCGTCAGCTCGTCCATCGTCGTACGAGCGTCTCCGATGTGGGTCGGGCGACCGGCAGCCCGCGTGCTCGCCACTCGGCAACGCCATCGGTCAGGTGCAGCGCCTGGAAACCATTCTCGCGGAGCAGTTCGACTGCATCCTTGGCCATCAGGCAGAAGGGTCCCCGGCAGTAGGCAACCACCGGGACGTCCTTGGGCAACTCCGCAACGCGCTTCCTGAGCTCGTCGATCGGCATGGAGCGCGCGTGGGGCAGGTGAGCCTCCTCGAATTCGTCCCGGGGCCGGACGTCGAGCACCACGATTTCGCCCGCAGCCGCCCGGCGGAGGATGTCGCCACGGTCTACGGCGCGCAGTTCAACCGCATGCTGGCTGATCGCGGCAAGCGCCATCTGCAGTTCCACCAGCCGCTCCTCGGCTTCCTGGCTCAGGGTCACCCAAAGGTCGGCGACGCTCGTGCTGGCCAAGCGGTAGACGACGTACTTGCCATCCCGACGGGCGTCCACGAGTCGCGCGAGGCGAAGCTGCTTGAGATGAGCGCTGGCCAGCTTGACGGTGATCCCCGCCTGGGCGGCCAAAGTCTCCACGGTCTTTTCGGCCTGGCAGAGCAACTCGATCAGCTCGAGCCGCTTGGGACTGGCGATCGCCTTGGCGATCCGCGCGACCTGTTCATACAGATGGCTCTTCGTCTCCCTCATACGCTCAGTCTAACGAATGATGGAATGTGCAGCAATGCTTCATTGTGCCTGTTCGAACAACCAAGCTATCCGCACCTGCTATTAAGGCACGCCGCGGGTAAGCTTTGACTTACCGTAAGCCTCAACTTACGATAGAGACATGACGGCAGCACCCCAACTGACGGCCTTGGCCGACGCGACCCGTCGGGCCGTGTTCGAAACGGTCGTGAAGGGCCCATGCTCGGTCGCAGAACTCGCCAGCCGACTGCCCGTTTCCCGTCCCGCGGTCTCACAGCATCTCAAGGTCCTCCAGCGAGCGGGATTGGTCCGGTTCGACCGGGTCGGCACCAGAAGCATCTATCACGTCGAACAAGCCGGTCTGGCGGCGCTCAGGGAATACTTGGACGACCTGTGGTCCGATGCGCTGGGCTCGCTCGCCCAGGCGGTGGCGGCTGCTGCCTGATCGTGCAGGAGCGCACCCGTACCGTCTGCGTCCTTGGCGCAGCACAGACACTTGCGTGGGCATCGTCCTACTACCTCCCGGCGATGCTCGCCGTGCCGATCGCGGACGATCTCCGGATCACGGTGCCGATGGTGTTTGCGGCGTTTTCCGCCGCCCTCGTCGCCTCCGCGCTTCTGGGACCCTATGCCGGCCGTGCCATCGACCGATGGGGCGGACGTCCGGTGCTCATGGGCACGAACGTGGTGTTCGCGCTCGGACTGGCTGGATTGGGATGCGCCCAAGAGCCCGTGGGACTGTTCGCTTCATGGCTGATCCTGGGCATCGGCATGGGCAGTGGCCTCTATGAAGCCGCTTTCGCCGCCTTGGTCCGCCTCTATGGCCGGGACTCGCGCAGCGTCATCACCGGCATCACCTTGATCGCCGGCTTCGCAAGCACGGTGGGTTGGCCCCTGTCGACCGCGCTCGAGGCTCACGTCGGTTGGCGCGGCGCCTGCTTCGCGTGGGCAGGGCTGCATCTCTTCCTTGGACTGCCGCTGAACGCGGCCATCCCTCGGGTGCGGAGATCGCATGAGCCGCCACCGCAGGCCAAGGCGCAACCGGCGTCGTCCTCGTCGAAGGAAACATCCCGGGCGGCCATCCTGCTGGCCCTGGTGTTCGCCATCACGTGGTTCATCAGCACGGCGATGGCGGCCCACCTTCCGCAACTGCTCATTTCGAGCGGGGCGACGGTTGCCGCGGCAGTCGCGGCCGGAGCCCTCATCGGTCCTGCCCAGGTAGCGGCTCGCCTGCTGGAATTCGGCTTGCTCCGCCGCCTGCATCCGCTCCTGTCGGCCAGGCTGGCCACGGTCATGCATCCGTTGGGCGCGGCAGTGCTCATCGTCGTGGGTGCTCCGGCTGCGGCTGCCTTCGCGCTGCTGCACGGGGCCGGAAATGGCATCCTGACGATTGCGAAGGGAACCCTGCCTCTGGCCATGTTCGGCCCGCAAGGCTACGGCGAGCGGCAGGGACTCCTGATGGTTCCCGCTCGCATCGCACAAGCCCTGTCACCCTGGCTGTTTGGCATCTGCCTGGCCAGATGGGGCCCGGGTGCGCTGTGGATCTCCTCGGCGCTTGGTCTGGTCGCTTTCGTCGCCCTGCTCCTGCTGAGGCAGAACCAGTCTGCAGCGCAGGCTTCGGCAACGGCGGCCGCGACTACTCGCTGACCCGATACCAGGAGAGGCGGCGAGGCCGCCGCTCAATCGGCAGCGTGACCTGCCGCGATCACGCCGGCACCACAAAGCGCCAGGCCAACCCCGAGAAGGTCAGTCCAGGCGGGCGTGATGCCGTCCACCGCCCAGAGCCACAGCTGCGCCGCCGACGCCAGGCAAGGCGATCGGCTCGGACAGGCCGCACCTGCGGCTGCCAGACAGCCTGCGGCGGGTGATCCTTTCCGCCCACTCCTCGATGAGCGATACTTGATCCACGAGCATGCGGGGCAGCTCGAGCAGGCGCTGCTCCGGATGTGCAAGCGGGCGCATGAGGCGGGAACACCATGAAGCCATTTCAAGCATTGCTGGCGGGCCTCGCCATCATCGCGGCAGGCGTCGCGGCGGCTGGCGAAGTGCCGTTCGACCAGAAGACCTTCGACGAACTGCGCAACAGCGGCAAGCCGTCCGTGATCCACGTCTATGCCACCTGGTGCGGCACCTGCAAGGTCCAGACCGGCATCGTCACGCCCCTGCTGGCCGAACCGGAGTTCGCGTCCTTGACCTTGTTGAAGGCTGACTTCGACAAGGAAAAGATCCTGCTCCAGTCGCTCGGTGTCTCCGACCGGAGCACCTTCGTCGCGTTCAAGGGTGCGAAAGAGGTCGGTCGCTCGGTCGCCGACATGAACAGGAACAGCATCGCCAACCTGCTGCGCGAGACGCTGCGCTAGCCCGGGTCGCCGCTGGCGCCGCGGGCAGTGCAGGCCACGGCGCCCGAAACGCCCTTCACCCGTTTCAGGAGATCTGGATGGTCGCCAAGAACACGATATGCCTCTGGTACGACGGAACCGCATTGGACGCCGCGACGTTCTATGCCGAGACTTTCCCCGACAGCGCGGTGAAAGCCGTCCACAGCGCGCCGGGTGACTATCCGGCGGGCAAGGAGGGCAATGTCCTGACGGTCGAATTCACGGTGATGGGCATTCCGTGCCTGGGGCTGAACGGCGGGTCGGCGTTCAAGCACAACGAGGCTTTCTCCTTCCAGGTGGCCACCGACGACCAGGCCGAGACCGACCGCTTGTGGAATGCGATCGTCGGCAATGGCGGCCAGGAAAGCGCCTGCGGCTGGTGCAAGGACAAGTGGGGCTTGTCGTGGCAGATCACGCCACGCGCACTTACCGAGGCGATTGCCGACCCGGATCGCGCGGCGGCCAAGCGGGCGTTCGAGGCGATGATGGAGATGCGGAAGATCGACATCGCGACCATCGAAGCCGCTCGACGCGGCTGACGCTCAAAGCCGGCGCGACGGCAGGACTCCGACGCTGCCCAGCTTGCCGACGATGCGGCCCAGGCGCGCATCGCCGAGCTCCTCGACCACCGCCAGGCTGACCCACCTGGCATCGACCAGCTCTGCATGCCGGGCCGCGACCGGCAAGGTCGAATCGGCTACCATCAGGTAGGCGAAGTCGTGGTGCACATGCGCCTTCTCGCCCCGGCCCGGGCGAGCGGCTATCCGCTGGGATTCGATGTCGATCGGACAGCCCTCGCTGATCGACCAGTCGTGCAACTCCGGATCCGCCACGCCCGTCTTGTCCACCGCGGCGCGTCGTGCCGATGACCACAACAGCCCGCCCTCGTGATGACCGCCCGGTTGCAGCCAGCGGTTGCGGGAGCGGTGGTGAACGAGCAGCGCCTTCATCGCGGAGACGTCGACAACCACGGCGCTGGTCGTGATGTGACCACGCAAGTTCCGCGGATCCAGCACATCGTCCGGATCGCCCTGGAGCTGGCCGGCAAGCGCACCCAGCAAGGCGATCTCCTCAGGGAACAGGGTCAGGTAACGGGACAACTCCAGCTGGGCTTGGGCTCGGGGATTCATCAGACTCCGTGGTGGGTCGCCGCCTGCTGCTCGATTGTTCTTGTTCGGCCCCTTCCCACGCGGGAAGACACGCGGGAAGAGGGAGGGTGCGCACCAACTCAGCGTGGAAAATCCGTGCTGCAGGAACCCGCGCTGCAGGAGCCCGCCTTGCAGGAATCCGCTTTGCAGGAGTCCGCTGCGGAGGATCCCGTTGCGCATCACCTGGGACAACCCGACAGCGTCTGCCATGTCGATACCCGGAATTCGTTGCCTGGGTATGAGTCGCAGCGCTGCTTGTCCCGGTTCAAGCGCAGGTCCGGTCCTCCGGCTCGACCGTTCCGTCGTTCCCGCGCGACGAGCGGCCGGGATCGACCCGATGAAGCTGGTGGATGCGGATTCTACGGGCTACGTCTGCGCTGCGGGCATTGGCCCTGATGTCGCGAATAACCGGTCACCAGCAGGGCGCTGGCCAGGGTCAGTGCCACCATGACGGTAGCGACCGCGGTCATCCCGGCAGTGGCGAGGAAGATGGCTGCCAGCTGGGTACCCGCCGCCCCTGCCGCGAGCAGGGCAAGCACCAGCAGCGCCGAGGCACGCCCCATCTGCGGAGCGGGTACTGCCAAGGCCTCGCTGAAGGCAGCCGGGCCCCGGATCGCCAGCACGCCGCAAAAGCCGCTCCAGAACACGAGCGTCCCGTGGAAGGTGACCACGCCGGCGGCGGCAGCGACCAGGAACGCCATGCAGAGCATGACATGCAGCCACGCGCCCCATCGGATGGCCCGCGACACCCCGATCCGGTCGCTGATCCGTCCCGCCTGGCTGGCCAGCAGGATGAACGTGCCGACGCCGATTGCCTGTGCCAGGGCGAAGGAGCCCGGCCCCAGCCCGAATACCTGCAAGAACAGTTGCGGCGCGCTCGCCACGAACGTCAGCAGTGCCCCGAAGCCGAGCGCATGGCAAAGCGCCACCCGCAGGTAGCGCGCGTCCCGAAGGAGACTCAGGTACCCCACGGCCGCCGGCACGTCATGGCCGGGCAGCTTCGCAGGAGAGGCGCGCAGCGCGAAAGGAAAGGCAATGAGGATCATCAGCGCGAGGGCCCAGAAGGTGCCACGCCAATCGGTGAAGACCAGCAGGACGGTTCCAGCGACCGGCCCGGCGGCAGGCACCACGGCCTCCACCATGGCGATCGCCGCGATGCCACGCACGCCGTCCTTCTCCGGCAGCGTCGCGCGAATGACCGTGGGGGCAACCACCGTCGCCGCACCCGATGCGACGCCCTGCGCCAGGCGCATGGCCAGCAGCATTGCCGCACCATCCGCCAGCGCGCAGCCCAGCGTTGCAACCAGCAGGCCCAGCAGGCCGGCCGCCACGCAATTGCGAGGCCCCAGGCGCTGCAAGGCCGCGCCCCAAAGCAGCTGTGAAACCGCGAGTCCGACGAGGAACACGGCCACCGTCGCCTGCCCCTGCTCGAGCGAAAGACCCAGGCCTCGCTGCAGGTCCGGAATCGCAGGCAGGTACAGGTCCATGGTCAGCATGCTGGTGCAGGTGACCAGGGCCATGGGGAGGACGGTGCGGATGGAAGACATGGGCGGGCAAGACGCGATTATCTCGCGAGCCTGCCAGGCGCCCTGCCGGCGATCGGCGGTGCTGCGCCGGCAAGTCGTGCTTGCCCGGAATCGCTCAGCCGCTACTGCCGCAGTCGCCGGGTCCGCCGGTCGAGCATGCCGCGCCGGATGCGCGGCCCCTGGTGCGAGGGCCGGTGCAGGTTCGGGAGACGGCGACGGCCGGCAGACCGCAACGGCAGGCCTGCCGCCTGCCGTCGTTGAATGCCAGCGCCAGGCGCTCGACGAGATCGCGCTCGCCGCGCTTCAAGGCGTCGATGGGATTGCTGCCGTCCAAGGCCGCTTGCGGCATGGTGAAGAAAGCGAACTTGCTCCAGGGCTCGCGCGACGACAAGTGCGGAATCACCACCTCGAGGTCCTCGCGAGCGAGGCCGGGATCCGCGAAGAACGCGGGAAAGAAGACGCGCTGTGCGACCGGCACCGAAAAGAGGCGTCCCGCCCAGACCGATTCGGTAAGGGACTCGTGCGTCGTGCCCATCCGCTGCGCGATCACCTCCAGCGGCACCAGCTCGCCTCGGCGCACGGCCTCTCGCAGCCGCAATTCCGCCCGACGATAGGCATCGGCGAAGATATCGTCGAACTTCTTGGGCGGCGGGGAGGAAGCGGGCATCGGGCGTCTCGGTTGTGGCGGCGAATGTAGTCCGCAGCACCACGGCGGGAAACTACCCAAATGGGTGGTTGACTTGCCGGCATCGAGCAGCAGCCGTCCATTCGTCGGCCGACCGGTGGCGACAGGCGGTGAGCACGACCGGCGCATGACCGGCAAGCGCTTAGAATTCCCCCCTCGCATCGAATCCTCGCAGCGGTTGCGCGCCGCGGTTCTCGCTGCGACGGCACCTCTCCAGCAGCATCGACTTGCTCCGCATCATGAGTTTCACGACGACACAGCTTCCAGCATTCCGCCCGCAAGCCCCTGCCGGCGGACATTTCGCCCGATCCGGAACGAGGTTCGACGCGGGCATGACGCGTTGAACGCGAAAGTCGCATCTGCGCCCAAGCCGCGGACGCGTCGCAAGGCGCGGGATCCGGAGTCGGTCGAAGTCGTTGCTGCGGTGCTGCCGGAACCGGCGGACGAACCGGAAGACGGCGAACTCGAAACCGGCGAAGACGCGCAACCCCAGCCCGACGCCGGCACCGCCCCTGCGGCACGGCGCAAGGCCAACCAGACGGCACAGCGTGCCGAATCCCAGGCAGCCTGCGCTGCGCTCCAGAGCGACATCCTCGCGGCACGGCGCAAGGCGCTCAGCACCCTGACCGGTATTGCAGCGGTGGCGCTGGCAGGGCTCGGCGCCTACGGCTTCATCACCGGCAAGGGCATGGCCCTGGCGGCAGCCGCTGCAGCGCTTCTCGTCGTCGCCTGCCTGCTGTGCTGGCGTCGCGAACGACCGATGACGCGTCCGGAATACCTGTCGCTGCCGCACACGCAGGCCCGCAACGGCCGCCTGCGCTGCATCCATTGCAGCAGCCTGGGCGCCAGCCTCGCCGAGGTCCAGTCGTGGCAAGGCAGGCGGCACGAATGTGCGAAATGCCGGAAGCTCCTGTTCCAGTGAACCGCGCCGCGGTCAATTCCACCGGCTGCCGGACGACTGCAGGCTGAAACGCCCGGGTCCGAGCAGCGCGATCGCCAAGGCGGGAAAGAGGAACAACGCCTGCAGCTCGATGCCCCAGCCGCCGGTCTTGCCCAGCGTGAACAACTGCCCCATGTGGGCAAGCCCGATGGCGAACAGCATGTTGACGACGATCAGCAAGGCGCTGATGCGGGTGAACACACCCAGGATAAGGCCCAGCGGTGCGAGGATCTCGCCGACGAAGACCAGGTAGGCAACGGCGGCGTGCATGCCATTTGCGGTCACCATTGCCGCGATCTGCCCCACCCCGCTCTGCAGCTTCGCGATGCCATGCAGGAGCATCAAGATTCCGATCGTGAGACGCAACAGCAACTTGCCGCCATCGTCCGAATGCAACATCCTCATGTGTGGTGACTCCGGTCCAGGTAGAGAAGAGAAAGAAAGGAAATCGGTAAAAGCAAGACGCGGCGGATTCTAGCGTCGCTCGCCGTTGCCGGCCGACAAGGATGCGACATGACAGGAACCGATGAGGATCCCCGTTCGCGGGGCAGGCTGTCCGACCAGATCCGCGCAAACGAAGCCATGCGCCAGCGCTGTCCGGCCACGCGCAGCAACTGCCTGCTGGGCCTCGTCGATCCGGACGGCAACCTGGACCCTTCCTCCTCCCCTGCGGTCGTCCCGTGGTGGAGCTTCACCAAGACCTTGATCGCCGCCTGCATCCTGCGGCTGGCGGAGCGTGGATCGATTGCGCTCGATGCGCGATTGCATGGAAAGCCTTTCACGACGCGCCAGTTGCTGCAGCATCGCGCCGGCGTCCGCAACTATGGCGAACTGGCCGAATACCACGAGGCGGTCGAGCGCGGCGAACGCCCCTGGCCGGTCGCGGAACTGCTGGAGCGGATTCCGCTCGATGATCTGACGTTCACGCCGGCAACCGGCTGGGCGTATTCCAACATCGGCTACCTGTTGCTGCGCCAGGAGGTGGAGCGGCTGACCGGCGCCAGCCTCGCCGAAGCGTTGGCGAGCATCATCCTGCGGCCGCTGGGCCTCGAGGCTTGCCGAATGGCCGAAACGGCGGACGACATGCAGCGCACCGCGCTGTTCCCGCCCCATGTCTACGACCCCGGCTGGGTCTACCACGGCTGCGTGATCGGCCCGGTCGGCGAAGCCGCGCTGGCGTTGCATCGCTTGCTGGCGGGCCCGCTGCTCGCCCCGGCATCGCGGCAGGCGATGCTGTCCTGCTTCGCGATCGGCGGCGGTATCCCGGGGCGTCCCTGGGTCACGACCGGCTACGGTCTCGGTCTCATGATGGGCTCGATGCAGGACGCCCATGCGGGCTGCCGACTGGAGGTCGCCGGCCATAGCGCCGGCGGCCCGGGAAGCACCGGCGCGGTGTACCACGCCGTCACCGCCGACGGCCGGCGCACGGCGGCGGCATTTGCCAGCGGAAGCGACACAGGAATTGCCGAGGGCGAGGCACTGCGAATCCTGCTGTCGGGACAATTGCCGCCCGAAATGCCGAAATGAGGGAATGCGACTTCCGGGTTAATGCGAATGGACCAAGGTCAATGAAGCAGGACGCCCTGTCGACGCGATAGCATCATTTGCAATTCATCGCAGGCAAATGCCTGTCGATGAGCGGAGAATGGTTGGCTCATTGCCGGGTTGGCTATTCTTGCCGGTCTGATAATCGATTGGAGTCAAGCAACATGCCGAAGTCCCTCGCCCGTATCGAAAAGGAAATCGAAGCATTGGAACGGGAAGCGGAAGCGCTGCGCAAGAAGGAGGCCGCCGGCGTAATCGCGCGCATCAAGGAAGCCATTGCCCACTACCACTTGTCGGCGCAGGATCTTGGCCTGGCCAGCGAGCCGAGGGGGCGTCGCGGCGTGGCGCGTGGCAGCCGCCGGGCAAGGCCGGAAGGCAGGCAGCTGTCCAATGGCGCCCTGGCCAAGGCCACGGGCGCCCCACGCCGGCGCGCCGGCGGACACGTCCAGTACAAGGACGATGCCGGCAATACCTGGTCAGGCCGCGGCCGTCGCCCCGAATGGCTGAAAACCGCCCTGCAGAACGGCAAGACGTTGGAGGATCTGCGGGCCTGACGGGTCGCCGGGACCGGCCAGCAGAACATCGCCAAGCTGGCCGCAGGCGATGAAATTGCCGGGCCCGGTGCGCTGGCGGTTCAGGTCCAGGGCGCATTCCAGGTAGAAGTCCTTCAAACGATACCCGCCAAGGCCCGGATCGGTATCGCTCCCTGCCTCGCCGCCGGCGCCTATGCCGGCATCCCCAGCCGTCCCGCCTGCAGAACTGGACGCAGCCTGCGTGCCGGCGTCCGGCCCGGGACCCCGCGTCGGCCGCGACTCCCGCAGCGCGACCTGCACGAACAGCACGGTCAACGCGACGGACAGCAGCACGCCGGCCACCAGCACGAGTACATAGAGCTTGCCGACGACGCCCTGCCGGGGTTGGGGTGCAAGATACTTCTCGATGGCCAGATCCGTCGCCAGCCGTTCGACATTGAACTCACCCATGCTGCAACCCTCCCCTGCACTGCGGGATGCGGCAGCGCCCGGTAGCGGGACACCGTCCAGCCGAGAGTCTAGGTAGCGGATCGCGGCGTGGAAATACCGCGAATCCGGTATCGGCCCGGATCTCGGATCAGGTCTCCGGCATGCTGTGAACGTCGGTGGCGGCATCACGGTTCGCAGC
>JAEZQX010000522.1 GCA_023441105.1 Pseudomonadota bacterium
CGCGATCGCCGCGCCGGCGGGTTGCAGCAGCGACGACGCGGGGATGAACAGCGCATCGGCGCGGCCCTGCAGCGACTGGATCCGGGTGGGAATGTCGTTCGCGTTGTCGATGCCGACCTTGACCAGCTCGAGCGAATGCTTCGGCGCGATCTGCTCGAGGTGGCTCGCGAAGGTGACGTCGCTGTCGTCGCCAGGGTTGTAGAGCAGGCCCAGCCGCTTGGCGTGCGGCACCAGCGTGCGGATGAAGTCGCAGGTGGCACCGAGGTCCGGCAGGTTCGACGCGCCGGTCATCAGCTTGTCGCCCTTCTCCCATGACGGCACCAGCTTGGCGGCCACCGGGTCGGTGACCGGCGCGAACACGATCGGAAAGCTGCGGTTGGCAAGGATCTGCCGTGCCGACTGGGTCATCGGCGTGGTCACCGTGAGCATCAGGTGGGGGTTCGACGCGGCCAGCCGGTTGAGGAACTGCGGCACCAGCGAACGGTCGAAGTTGACGTTGCCTTCGTCGTAACGGGCATTGATGCCCTGCGCGGCAAGCGCTTCCTTGAACCCGTCCACCACCTGCTGCAGTGATTCATGCGGCCCGAACATCGCGATCGCGATGCGCGCCGGATCGGGCGCCTGGGCGTAGGCGGACACGGCAGGCAGCGCGGCCAGGCTGGCCAGCGCCACGCCCGCAAGCAACGAACGGCAGGCACGACGACGCGTCTTCATCCGGAATCTCCAAGCGGTGGAAAGTCTGTCAGCCAGCAGGTCCCGCAGCGGCATGCAGCCGGCGCTCGCGCGCCTTCAGCGCTCTCGCGAAGACAGTGCCGAGAACGCCGAGCCCCAGGGCCGTCACGCCGAACACGATGCCGAAGCCGAAGCGCTCGGCGGCCGCGGCGGCGAGCGACACGCCGATCCCCTGGCCGAGCCACAAGCCGCTGGCAAACCACGCGACCGCGGCGCCGCGCGCCCGCACCGACAACTGCGTGGCCTGCGTCTGCAGCGTATTGTGCAGCATGTAGTAGCCGAGGCCGGCCATCAGCGTCGCGGCGACGGCCGGCTGCCACACCGGCTGCAGCAGCAGGATCACCATGGCAGCGGCGATGAGACCGCCGCCCAGCCGGCACAGTCCCGGCGCGCGCAGGCGGGCGATCAGCCGGCCGGCGTTGAGCGCGTAGAACAGGCCGCCGAGGCCGAACAAGGCGCTGACCGTGCCCGCCACCGACGGAGAAACGCCGAAGGTGCGCTGCAGGTGGCTGGCGATCAGGGCGACGGCGCCGAACAGCAGGATGCCTTCCAGGCTCACCGTGCCGATCACCGTCACCGCCCAGCGGTCGGAGAACAGCAGCCGGCATTGCTGCAGGAAGCCGGCACTCGCTGCGCCCGCCCCGGCGGCACCGCCGCGCGCCGCCGCTGCCGCTGCGGTGCGGCGCGCAGCAAGCTCGTGCTGCATCGACCGGTAGAGCATCAGCGCGGCGCCGGTGAACAACGCCGCGAGCGCCCAGAAGGCGAAGCGCCAGCCGATCCAGTCGGCGAGGAGGCCGCCGCCGATCTGGCCGACGGTCATGCCCAGCATCTGCCCGATGAGGTAGCGCGCCAGGACCGGCTGGCGCTCGCCGAACGGCACGTTGTCGCCGATCCAGGCCAGCGACAGCGGAATGGCGGCGGCGGCGAACGCGCCGGTTGCGACCCGCGCCGCCACCAGCACCTGCAGTGTCGGCGCCAGGGCGCAGGCGACGCTGGCGGCAGCGGCGATCAGGATGGCGACGACGATCACCGGCAGGCGTCCGACGCGATCGCCCAGCGGGCCGAAGAACAGCTGGGTCGCACCGTAGGCGATGGCGAAGCCGGTGGTGGTCGCGGCGGCGGCGGCCAGCGAGGTGTCGAAATCGCGGGCGAGCACAGGCAGCAGCGGATCGCAGATCCGCATCGACGCCGCGCTGGCGAACGCGCAGGTCGCGAGCAGCAGCAGCGTTCTCGGTTGCGACTCTTTCAGGGATTGTTCGTCGAGAAGGTGTCGCAGCGGTCGACCGAGCCGCTCTCCAGGCCGGTCTTGAACCAGCGGGCCCGCTGCGCCGAGGATCCATGCGTGAAGGCTTCCGGCACGACCATGCCTTGGGTGCGGCGCTGGATGTTGTCGTCGCCGACCGCTGCGGCGGCATTGAGCGCTTCCTCGATGTCTCCCTGCTCGAACCACTGGCGACCCTGTTGCGAATGGTGCGCCCAGATGCCGGCATAGCAGTCCGCCTGCAGCTCGAGGCGCACCGACAGCTCGTTGTACTGCCGCTCGTTTGCCTGGCGCCGCGCCGCTTCCATCTTCTGCATCATGCCGGTGAGGTTCTGGATGTGGTGCCCGACCTCATGGGCGATGACGTACGCCTGGGCGGTGTCGCCCGGCGCACCGAGCCGGTCGCGCAGGGTGCGGTAGAACGCCAGGTCGATGTAGAGCTTGCCGTCGGCCGGGCAGTAGAACGGTCCGGCGGCCGCGCTGCCCTGGCCGCAGGCGGTCTGGGTGGCGCCGCTGAACAGCACCAGGGTGGGCGCCGGATAGCGGTTGCCCGAGCGCTGGAAGATGGCGCTCCACACGTCCTCGGTGCTGCCCAGCACGACCGACACGAACTGCCGGCCCTCGTCCATCTGGCCGGGCGCGGCCGCGCTGCCGGGGCGTGGCGCCGACGGGTCGCGTGGCTGCGACTGTTCGACCACCGGCCCGCCGCCTTCCAGCACGCCCAGCAGCGTCAGCGGATTGATCCCCAGCAGCCAGGCGACCACCATGGCGACGACGATGGTGCCGATGCCGATGCCGCCGCCCCGGCGCATGCCGCCGCCCAGGCCTGGAAAGCCCATGCCGCCGCCGCTGCCGCGCCGGTCCTCGACGTTCTGACTGTGCCTACCGCCTTGCCAACGCATGTAGAGCCTCCGTTGTCCGCAGCCCGCTGCAGCCCCGCCGGCAGCAGCCTTGATGATAGGCGCGTCGGAAGCACAAGTCGCGCCCGCGGCGGCCGGGTCAGTGCTCCTCCGCCGGCAAGGCGGCAACCGCCCGTTCCCAGCGCGCCATGCGCGCTTCGGCTTCGTCCGTCGACATGGTGGGCTCGAAGACCCGCTCGACCTGCCAGTTGCTGGCGACATCGTCGGTGCTGCGGTAGGCGCCGCAGGACAGGCCGGCGAGGTAGGCGGCGCCGAGGGCGGTGGTTTCGGTGATCCGCGGCCGCACCACCGGCACGCCCAGCAGGTCCGCCTGGAACTGCATCAGCAGGTTGTTGGCGCAGGCGCCGCCGTCGACCCGCAATTCGGCGATCGGCCGCGAGGCGTCGCGCTTCATTGCCACCAGCAGCGCGGCGCTCTGGAAGGCGATGGATTCGAGCGAGGCGCGGGCGATGTGCGCCATGCTGGCGCCGCGGGTGAGGCCGAACAGCGCGCCCTTGACGTTGGCGCGCCAGTACGGCGCGCCGAGCCCGGTGAAGGCGGGCACCATGATCACGCCACCGGAATCCGGCACAGTCGCGGCCAGCGCCTCGATCTGCGGCGACTGCTCGAAGGCGCTCAGGCCGTCGCGCATCCACTGCACCACGGCGCCGGCGATGAAGACGCTGCCCTCGAGCGCGTATTCCTTGCGGCTCGAGGACTGGGCGGCGGCGGTCGAGACCAGCCCGTTCTGCGACACCTGCATCTCGTCGCCGGTGTGCATCAGCATGAAGCAGCCGGTGCCGTAGGTGTTCTTGGCCATGCCGGGCCGGAAGCAGGCCTGCCCGAACAGCGCCGCCTGCTGGTCGCCGGCGATGCCGCCGATCCTGAGGCTGCCGCCGAGGTGCGCAGGATCGGTCTCGCCGTAGACGTGGCTCGACGGATGGACCTGCGGCAGCATCGAGCGCGGCACGCCGATCAGCTTCAGCAGTTCGTCGTCCCATTCACCGGTCCGGATGTTGAACAGCATCGTGCGCGAGGCGTTGCTGACGTCGGTGACATGCAGCCGGCCGCCGGTGAGCTGCCAGATCAGCCAGCTGTCCACCGTACCGAAGGCGAGCTCGCCGGCCTCGGCCTGCTGCCGCGCCCCCGGCACGTTCGCCAGCAGCCACTGGATCTTGGTGCCGGAGAAGTAGGCGTCGATGATCAGGCCGGTGCGCTGCCGGATCTGCGCTTCCGCGCCGGCTTCGCGCAGCGCCGCGCAGATGCCTTCGGAGCGGCGGTCCTGCCAGACGATCGCATGGTGGATCGGCTTGCCGGTGCGCCGGTTCCACACCAGCGTCGTCTCGCGCTGGTTGGTGATGCCCAGGCCGGCGATGTCGGCGAGGGCGATGCCGTTGTCGCGCAGTACCCGCCGCGCGGTGGCCAGCTGGGAGCTCCAGATCTCCTCCGGATCATGCTCCACCCAGCCCGGCCGCGGGTAGATCTGGCGGAACTCCTCCTGCGCCATGGCGACGATATTGCCGCGCAGGTCGAAGACGATGCTGCGCGAACTCGAAGTGCCCTGATCCAGAGCCAGCAAGTACTTCATGAAATCTCCGTTTCAATTCCAACCGCGCCGCAGCTCTCCAGCCCAACTCGACCCACGAGATTTTCTGACATCGGCCCGTGCGCCTTCGTCCCTGGCATCGGGTGCCACTCTGTTGAACCCGGCCTCAACCCATGCGTCTACTCATCATCACACACCCAGCAGCCGCCGAGGATCGGGCTCTGCCCGGCCTCTGGCGGCGCCCCCCTTGCCGGAGCGCGCAGCGCTTCGGTAAGGGGGGTAGGGCCGCAGGCCCATGGGGGGATCACCCCACTATGCATTGGCCGCCCGATTCTTCCACGCACGCCTGGAACTGCGGCGTGAGCGGCTGGTCCGTGAACAGTACATCGACCTGCGACAGGTGCGCCAACTGCACCATCGCGCGGCGGGTGAACTTGGAATGGTCGGCCGCCAGCCACACCTCGCGCGACTGCTCGATGATCGCCTGCGCCACCTTGACCTCGCGGTAGTCGAAATCGCGCAGCGTGCCGTCGCTCTCGATGCTGGAGATGCCGATCAGGCCGATGTCCACCCGGAACTGGCGGATGAAGTCGACGGCCGCCTCGCCGACGATGCCGCGGTCGCGGGATCGCACCAGCCCGCCGCAGACGATCACCTCGCAGCGTGGATTGTCGGCGAGGATGGCGGCGACGTTGAGGTTGTTGGTGACCACCCGCAGGTCCTGGTGATGCAGCAGGGCGCGGGCGATCGCTTCGGTGGTGGTGCCGATGTTGAGGATCAGCGAGCAGCCGTTGGGCACCCGGGTCGCCACTGCCTGGGCGATGCGGCGCTTGCCCTCGGGATTGAGCGACTGGCGCTGGCCGTAGGCGATGTTCTCGACGGTGGAGGAGGGGATGCCGACGCCGCCGTGGAAGCGCGCAAGCAGGCCCGCCTGCGACAACGCCGAGACGTCGCGGCGGATGGTCTGGGCGGTGACCTCCAGCAGTTGCGAGAGGCCTTCCACCGACATCGAGCCGCGGCGCTTGACTTCCTCGAGCTAACGCTGCTGACGGGGGTTCGCGATCATCGGTCCGAAGGATAAACGAAAATAAACGAACGCATTTGTGCCCCGCAGTGTTGCATCGCTTTCGTTTGTGCTCTTTAATCGACCTGATTCGATCAGAAGAGAACGGCGCAGGAGGCGCCGGCCGGCAGACATGATGCAAACGACAAATCTGCCGACAGCCCTGGATTGCGACCTGCTTATCGTCGGCGGCGGCGTCAACGGCGCCGGCATCGCCCGCGACGCGGCCGGCCGCGGGTTGTCGGTGGTGCTGTGCGAGAAGGACGACCTGGCGCAGCACACTTCCTCGTCCTCGACCAAGCTGATCCATGGCGGGCTGCGCTACCTCGAGCACTACGAGTTCAGCCTGGTGCGCAAGGCCTTGCAGGAGCGCGAAGTCCTGCTGCGCAACGCGCCGCACATCATGCGGCCGCTGCGCTTCGTGCTGCCCCACGACCCGTCGATGCGGCCGGCCTGGATGATGCGGATCGGCTTGTTCTTCTACGACCATCTCGCCCGGCGCGAGCTGCTGGAAGGCTCCGAAGGCGTCGACCTGCGGCGGCACGAGGCCGGCCCGCCACTCAAGCCGGTCTTCAGCCGCGGCTTCATCTACTCCGACGGCTGGGTGGATGACGCCCGCCTGGTGGTATTGAACGCGGTCGGCGCGGCCGAGCACGGCGCGAAGATCCTGCCGCGCACCGAATGCACCAGCGCCATCGCCGCCGGCGACGCCGCTGCCGGCTGGCACGCTACCCTGCGCGGCGCCGACGGCCGCGTGCAGCAGGTG
>JAEZQX010000536.1 GCA_023441105.1 Pseudomonadota bacterium
GGCAACCGCCGGGACGGCGGTGCCGGCGAATGCCGGGACGAGGCCGACGGTACAAACCAGAGCCGATACGGCCGCGCAGGGCAGCAGTGAGCGGCGCCGGGATCCCGCCGGTTCGCGGCTCGCATGCTTGCTGTGGAGTTCCTCCGCGCTGTCTGCTGTCACCCCTGTCGACCGGTTCGAGTATCCCCGCCGGAGTTTATATGAGGCAACCCGGGGCTGGCGGGCAGGATCCGGAGCAATTTGGATGCCCGTGACCGGCAACCTGCGTCGCCGCAAGGGCCGTTGCCAAACGCGGCAGAATCGGCCATCGCCGGCGCAGCCCGGCCCTCAGCAAGGGAGTCGCTCATGAAGCTCGCAGGTTCATGCCACTGCCAGGCCGTGCGCTTCACCGTCGAGGCGCAGGCGCCCGCTCCTTACATGCGCTGCTACTGCTCGATCTGCCGCAAGACCGCCGGCGGTGGTGGCTATGCCATCAACCTCGGTGCGCGGAACGAGACGCTGCAGGTTCAGGGCAAGGAGCATCTCGCCGTCTATCGCGCGCGGATGCCGGATGGCCACACCAGCACCGGCGAGCGCAACTTCTGCCGCCGCTGCGGCAGCGCCTTGTGGCTCTACGACCCGTCCTGGCCCGAGCTCGTGCATCCGCACGCCTCGGCGATCGACACCGACCTGCCGACGCCGCCGGAGCATGTTCACATCATGCTCGGCTCGAAGGCGTCGTGGGTCGAGCCCGACATCCGCAAGGGCGACGAGACCTTCGACGAGTATCCGCAGGAATCACTGGCGGACTGGCACGCCCGCCACGGGCTGGAGGGCTGAACGGGCATGGAGGTTGCGATCCGCCGTTCCCGACCGTGACCTGCATGGGAATTCCAGCGTGACATCTCGAGCGTGAAAGTCCTCCTGCTACACAACCCGACCGCCGGCAGCGAGCGGATCTCGAAGGAGGACCTCGTCAAGCTGCTGGAAACAGCCGGTTGCGAGGTGGATTACCTCGCCAGCGACGATGCCGACCTTGCGAAGCGCCTTCATCAGCCCGTCGATCTGATTGCCATCGCCGGCGGTGACGGCACGGTCGCCAAGGTGCTCACCGAGGTGCGCGGGGAGACGGCACCGGTCACCCTGTTGCCGATGGGCACCGCCAACAACCTCGCCCGTGCCCTCGGCATCCGTGCCGCGGTGCCGGATCTCGTCCAGGGACTGAGCCACGGACGCGTCGTGCCGCTCGACGTCGGCGAAACCGCCGGCCCCTGGGGCAGGCAGCGCTTCTTCGAATCCGCCGGCTTCGGCGCGATCGCCAGGGCGCTCGGACCGGTGAACGAATCCCGGGTGCCCAGCCACCAGAAGATCCCGGAAGGACGCAAGGCAATGCGCCAGGTGTTCCAGGAGATGCCGCCGGCGCGGCTTCGCGTCGAACTCGACGATCGCACGCTGGAGGACGAGTTCCTGATGCTCGAACTCTCCAAGATCGCTTCGCTCGGTCCGCGCCTGTGCCTCGCGCCGCAGGCGGATCCCGGCGACGGGCTGCTTCATGTCTGCACCTTGCCGGCGGAGCGCCGGCAGGCGATGATGCAATGGCTGGATGATCCGGAGGAAGGCGGTGCCGCGCCGATGGTGGTGTATCGCTCGCGCACGGCCGAGGTGACCTGGCAGGACACGCCGTCGCACCTGGACGACTTCTTCCACGACGTCCCCGAAGAGGCCTGCACCATGCGCGCATGGCTCGAACCGGCCGCGGTGAAGATTCTCGTTCCCGGAAGGCGGGCAGCGTGAGTGCCACCCTGCCGCCGGGCGGCGAAGGCGTCCTGCGCGACAGCGACGGCATGAGCGGCCACGACTGGGAAGCTGCCGAGTTGCTGGCGGTGGAACTTGCCACCCTCGCCGGCGCCGAGATCACCACGGCGCTCAATCGCACGCTCACCGTCAGCTACAAGGGCGCGCCGGGAACCTTCCGCGATCCGGTGTCGGAGGTCGATCAGAAGGTCGAGGTGCTGATCCGCGCGCGGCTCTCCGAGCGCTTTCCCGCCCACGACATCCTCGGCGAGGAGATGACGGAGCGGCCCGGGCGCGGCAACGACGTGGTCTGGGCCATCGATCCGGTCGACGGCACCAGCAATTTCGTCAACGGCTTTCCGCTGTTCAGCGCCTCGGTGGGTGTCCTGTTCCGGGGGGTGCCCGTGGTAGGAGCGCTCTGGTGCTCGACCAGCCATTCCCTGCGTCCCGGCGTCTACCACGCCCGGCTCGGCCAGCCCTTGCGCTTCGACGCCCAGCCGCTCGTCCGGGTGCCCAATCCCATGGTTCACCGGCGCCTGGGCGGCGATCCGAGCGCCGCCACCCGTGGCATTCCGTGGGACATCCGCAAGACCGGGTCGGCGGCCATCGAATGCGCCTTCGTCGCCGCCGGGCTGCTGCAGGTGACGCGATTCGAGCAGCCGAATATCTGGGATGTGGCAGGCGGCATCGTGCTGGCACGGGCCGCGGGCCGTCAGGTGATGGTGCGCCAGGACAAGGTGTGGCAGCCGTTCGACAGCTTCGCCCAGGTCGACGCCGGCACGACCGCGGCATCCGGCGAGGCGGGCGTCCGGCAGGTACTGCGCGACTGGCGACGTTCGCTGATCCTTGGCGAGGAAGGCGCAGTCGCTCGCGCCTGCGAGATCTTCGCCTGAGGCTCGAGCATGAAGCTGTCCGTCAGGCGCCCGCGGCCAGCTTCGAGAACAGCAACAGGGCGGGGAGGCAACGAATGAAACACATGCAGGACTCGCAGATTCCCAACGACACGCTCGACCTCTACGCGAAGCTGCAGCGTGGCGAAGGCCGCGAGGAAGTCACCGAAGCGAACGTCGCGACACTGATGAAGCTCGCAGAACGTGACGGGCACACGGTGCTTTCCGAAGAACTGCGGGAATGGAAGGCCAACTGACGACCTTCTTCTCCAAGCGATCGTGAACCCGATGGCGCGGACCTGAGCTCCGGCCATCGGACCGATCTTGATCGCCGTCTCGCCACGAGACGGTCTTTCCCACGCAGCCGCCGCAGGCCCGGGGCGCGTGAGGTGCCGGTGCGGGAGCGCGGAGCCGGATCAGCCGGCGTGCGTCGTCAGCCGCTTCTGGACCGCACCCAACTCGTCGTGCACGAAGATCCTGCCCAACTTGCGAACGGTGACGGTGGAATCCGTGAATCCCTTCAGGCCGTCGCCAGGATCGTTGCCGGCGTAGATCTGCGCGGTGTTGCGGCCTTTTTCGTCATAGACGAAGACGATGTGGTGCCGCTCGACGGCGTTGCTGATAGCCATGATCTCTTCCATCAACCACTGCGGAACACCCCCCGATTTTACGACTGCATTCGGCCCGCGACCATGAAGGCGGCACCGGTTTGTTGTCATTGTGCAAAGGTAAAACTCGCGGTTCCTGCCGTCTGCTGAGCACGCCCGTTGCTCCAGAGCAGGACCTGAAGGTCATAGACGTGAAAAGTCGGCGGATGGATGCCGACCCCACTAGCGGACCCGGCCGCGTATTTCTGCCGCGCCTTCCTGGAAGGAGGATCGATCTTGAAGATCGCGCAAGTGGCCCCGTTGATCGAGAGCGTACCGCCAAGGTCCTATGGCGGGACCGAGCGCATCGTCTCCTACCTGACCGAGGCCCTCGTGGAGATGGGCCATGACGTCACGCTTTTCGCCAGCGGCGACTCCAGGACTCGGGCACGGCTGGTGCCTGTCGTGCAGCACGGCCTGCGACTGGATCGGCGCCGCCCGGATTGGCTGCCCTGGCACATGATCATGGTGGACCAGGTCTTCCGGCAGGCCGATGACTTCGACCTGATCCACTTCCATGTCGATTTCGTGCAGGCAGCCCGGGGGCCCCGCGTCCGCACGCCGTGCCTGACCACGACCCACGGCCGGCTGGATTCTCCGGATCTTGCAGCCTTTCTGCATCACTTCGGCAACCTGAACCTGGTCAGCATCTCCGACCGGCAACGAGAGCCGCTGGGCTGGTATGGCGGCTGGCTCGGCACCGTCCATCACGGCCTGCCGCTCGACCTGTACCGCTTCAATCCGAGCCCGCAAGACTATTTCGCCTTCGTCGGCCGGATCTCTCCCGAGAAGCGCGTCGACCGCGCCATCGAGATCGCGATCTCTTGCGGCGTTCGCTTACGCATCGCGGCCAAGATCGACGCCGTCGACCAGTCCTACTTCGACCTGCAGGTCCGGCACCTGCTCCATCATCCGCTGGTCGAGTTTGTCGGCGAGATCGACGACGTACAAAAGAACGTTCTCATCGGCAATGCCCGCGCGCTGCTGTTTCCCATCGACTGGCCCGAGCCATTCGGCATGGTGATGATCGAATCGCTAGCCTGTGGCACGCCGGTGATCGCCTATCGCTGCGGGTCCGTTCCGGAAGTCTTGGAGGATGGGGTTACCGGCTTTATCGTCGATAACCAGGAGGATGCCATCGCGTCCGCGCGCGCCATCGGCCGGCTCGATCGGCACGCCTGCCGCCGCGTCTTCGAGGAACGTTTCACCTCCACCGTCATGGCGAGTCGATACGTATCCCTCTATCAGGCGCTGCTCCCGGCTGCGATCCCGACGAACCCCGCGGCGGCGTATGCGGCGGCAGGCCAGCGTGCGGTGATACGTCCGCCGGCGCGGCCGCCGGCGCGACTGCCGCCAACGGCTCGGCCGGGCCGGTTCAATCACGAGGTCATTGAGGATGCCGCGGCGCCGGGCATCGTGGCTGCCATGGGCCGGCAGGCGCCGGAGCAGGACGGCACCATCGCCCTCCCCGCCGCGGGCACGATCCCCGGTCCGCCGGGAAACCGCAAGCAGCCGGTCCGGAGGGGGTGAATGGCCGAAAAGATCCGCATCGGTGACCAGTGGTACGTCTCGGCCCGGTCTGCCCGCACGGAAGCGACCCCGCAGGTGCTGAAGAACGACGAGACGTTCGCGATATTCGACCGCTTCGGCGACTCGGAAGTGCTGGTGCCGGGCGAGCAAGGCATCTATCACGAGGACACGCGACACCTGTCCTTTTACGAGTTGCTGGTGGACGGGCTGCGCCCGCTCTACCTCGGCTCCACCGTCAAGGATGACAGCAGCCTGCTGATCATTGACCTGATGAACCCCGATCTACCGCGCGAGGACGGGGGGCGAGTCGAGAAGGGCACCGTCCACATCTTTCGTGCCAAGCTCGTCTGGGACGCGAGTTGCTACGAACACATCCGCCTGGTGAACCATGGCCAGGAGTCGGTGACGCTGGACGTCAGCATCACCTTTCTCGCCGAATTCGACGATCTCTTCGAAGTCCGCGGCATGCGCCGGGAGCAGCGTGGCGAACGCCTGCCGAGCGAAGTGGCGGACGACACGGCCATCCTGTCGTACCAGGGACGCGACGGGCTGCGCCTCGTCACCCGCCTGCTTTTCCGCCCGGCCCCGACCGCGCTCGCCGAGGGCACCGCGACCTATCGGGTGCAGCTCGCGCCGCTCGCCGAGACCCACCTGTACTGCACGGTGAGTTGCCTTCGTCAAGGACTGCCGTCACGGCCGCGTCTCGCCGGCTACGAGGAAGCGCTTTCCGCGAGCAGCGCCGCCCGTCGCGCGACCGATCTCGCCAGCTGCAGAATCGAATCATCGAACCTGCTCTTCAACCGCTGGACGGACCGGGCGCGATCCGATCTCTCGATGCTCACCACGGGACTGCCGACCGGGCCGTACCCGTATGCCGGCGTCCCCTGGTATTCCACCACCTTCGGCAGGGACGGCATCCTGACTGCGATGCAGTACCTTTGGGTGGACCCGCAGCTGGCGCGCGGCGTGCTCGCCTTCCTCGCCTCGGCGCAAGCCACTGCCGAAGATCCGGCCAATGACGCGGAGCCAGGCAAGATCCTGCATGAGGCGCGCAAAGGCGAGATGGCCCGCACGCGCGAGATTCCGTTCGGCCGCTACTACGGCACCGTCGATGCAACTCCACTGTTCGTTGCATTGGCCGGGGCGTATCACCGCCGCACCGGCGACCTCGACTTCATCCGGCAGATCTGGCCAAACATTCTCGCTGCGCTGGTTTGGATTGACCGCTACGGCGACGTCGACAGCGACGGCTTCGTGGAGTATGCGCGGCGCAGCGGGGACGGCCTTGTCCAGCAGGGATGGAAGGACTCGCAGGATTCGATCTTCCACGCCGACGGCCGGCTCGCCGAAGCTCCGATTGCGCTGTGCGAGGTGCAGGCCTACGTATACGACGCCAAGCTGCAGGCGAGCGAGTTGGCAGGCCTGCTGGGCGAGCCGGCCCTGGGCGAGCGCCTGCGCGAGGACGCGCATTCGCTCAAGCAAGACTTCAATGCCAAGTTCTGGTGCGAGGAGCTTGGTACCTTCGCGATCGCGCTCGACGGGCACAAGCAGCAGTGTAGGATCGCCGCTTCCAACGCCGGCCACGCGCTGTGGTGCGGCATCGCCAACGAGCGACATGCGGCTCGAATCGCCAAATCGATGATGAGCAAGCAGATGTTCTGTGGTTGGGGGGTACGCACGGTCGCAAGCGGGCAGCCCCGCTACAACCCGATGTCTTACCACAACGGATCGATATGGCCACACGACAATGCGATCGTCGCCGCCGGCATGGCACGCTACGGCCATATCGAAGAAGCGCTGCGGATCATGGGGGCGATGTACGAAGCCAGTGTGTCCTTCGACCAGCACCGGCTGCCGGAGCTGTTCTGCGGCTTCGCGCGACGCGAAGCCGAAGGCCCCACGCTCTACCCGGTCGCCTGTTCGCCGCAGGCCTGGGCGGCGGCGGCTGCCTTCGGCCTGCTCGGCGCCTGCCTCGGCATCGACTTCAATCCGGATCGACCGGAGATCGTGTTGCGCCGCCCCCGCCTGCCGGAATACATTCAGTGGCTGCGGATCGGCCCGCTGTCGATCCGGCAGCATAGCGTCGAGCTCCTGCTGCGGCGCTACGAGAACAACGTCGGCATCGACGTGCTGCAGAAGCACGGCGAGGTCGCGATCAGCGTCGTCTTCTGACGCCTCCAGTCGAGGCGCAGGCGGCGCCAGACCATCGATACCAGGAGGCGATGGCTTGAGGCGAATCTTTCTCGCTGTCGTCGTTGCGCTCGCGGCGCTGCTCCTGGTCGCCGGTCTTTATCTCCACCTGAACCGCTACGTGCCGCCGCAGGCGCGCCAAGGGACAACCGCATTCCAGGCGCCGGGCCCGGCACCCGACGACCTGAGCTGGTCCTCCTACGGCGGCGACCCGGGCCAGGGGCGGCAGTCGGCCATCGGCCAGATCGACCGCGCCAATGTCGCCCACCTGCGCCAGGCCTGGGCCTATCGCACCGGTGAAATCGAGCGCCGCGGCCGCTGGGCAAAGGACGGCAAGTTCCAGAACACGCCGATCATCGTCGCCGGCAACCTCGTCGTGTGCACGCCGTTCAACCGCGTCATCGCCCTCGATCCCGTCACCGGCAGCGAGCGCTGGGTCTACGATCCCGAGGTGCAGGTGGGCGAGCGGCCCGACGAACGCTTCAACTGCCGCGGCCTTGCGCGCTGGCAGGAACCCGGCGACGGCAGCGCGCGGCCGTGTGGCGAACGGCTGTTGCTGGCCACCACCGACCGCCGCCTGGTGGCACTCGAGGCCGCCAGCGGCCGACCGTGCCGGGACTTCGGCGTCGAAGGCCAGGTGTCCATACCGCTGGAGCGGCCGGAGCTGCGGGCCGCCGAGCTGCAGTTCGCTTCCGCGCCGGCGGTGGTCGGCGACGTGCTGGTGGTCGGATCGGCCAGCGGCGACAACGGCCGCGCCTTCGGCCCGGCCGGTACCGTCCGGGCCTTCGACG
>JAEZQX010000117.1 GCA_023441105.1 Pseudomonadota bacterium
CCGCGCTGCTCAACGCTTCGCTGCGCGCCGCCAACGACGAGCTGGTCCACCTGGCGACCCACGATGCGCTGACCGGCCTGCCCAACCGCACGCTGCTGGCCGACCGGATCGAACGCGCCCTGGTCGACGCCGACCGCAGCGGCGGCTGCTTCGCGATCCTGTTCCTCGATCTCGACCGCTTCAAGGTGGTCAACGACTCGGCCGGCCATCACGTCGGCGACGCCCTGCTGCGGGCGATGGCCCATCGCATCCACGGCTGCCTGCGGCGCAGCGACACGCTGTCGCGCCACGGCGGCGACGAGTTCGTGGTGCTGCTCAAGGACCTCGACCGCCCGGAGTCGGCGGCCGACCTGGCGCGCAAGATCCTGGCCGCGCTCAAGCCCGCCTTCCGCATCGAGCCGCACGAGCTGCACATGTCGGCAAGCGTCGGCATCAGCGTCTATCCAGGCGACGGCACGACCGCCGAAGCGCTGCTGACCAACGCCGACGCGGCCATGTACCACGCCAAGCAGAGCGGCCGCAACGCCTACAAGTTCTTCGCCCCGGCGATGAATGCCTTCGCCCACGAGCGCCTCGAGCTGGAAAGTGGCCTGCGCCGCGCGCTGCAGGAGAACGAGTTCGAGCTGCACTACCAGCCGAAGGTCGACATCGACAGCGGCGAAGTGGTGTCGCTCGAGGCGCTGGTGCGCTGGCGGCATCCGACCCGTGGCCTGGTGCCCCCCGGTGCCTTCATCCCGATCGCCGAGGAATGCGGGCTGATCGCACCGCTGGGCGAGTGGGTGCTGCGCACCGCCTGTGCCCAGAACCGCACCTGGCAGGATGCCGGCCTCAAGCCGATGCGGATCGCGGTCAACGTCTCCGCCAGGCAGTTCCGCCAGGGCAAGCTGCTGGATTTCGTCCGCTCGGTGCTCGAGGAGACCGGGTTGCAGGCGCAGTACCTGGAGCTCGAGCTCACCGAAAGCACGGTGATGGCCCATGCCGAGGAATCGGTCAGGATCCTGAAGAGCCTGAGCGACATGGGCGTGCACATCGCGATCGACGATTTCGGCACCGGCTACTCCAGCCTCGCCTACCTCAAGCGGCTGCCGCTCAACGTCCTCAAGGTCGACCGTTCGTTCGTCACCGACCTGGCCCGCAGCCAGGACGACGCGTCGATCGTGCAGGCTGTGATCTCCATGGCCCACAGCCTGCGGCTGAAGGTGATTGCCGAAGGCGTCGAGACCCGCGACCAGCTCGAGTTGCTCAAATCGCTCGGCTGCGACCAGTTCCAGGGCTTCTACTACAGCACGCCGGTCGACGCCGCCGGGGCGGCGCAGTTCATGGCCGCCATGGGCAGCGAGCGCGAGGCGGCGGAGCCGGAGGCGGCGGAGCCGGCCTGACTTGCTACTGCGCCGCCGCCTTGGCGAGCGCCTGGTCGATGTCCCACAGGATGTCGTCGATATGCTCGAGTCCGACCGAGATGCGGATCATCTCCGGCGTCACGCCGGCGGCGGCCAGTTGCGCCGGATCGAGCTGGCGATGCGTCGTGCTCGCCGGATGGCTGACCAAAGTGCGGGTATCGCCGATGTTCACCAGGTGGCTCATGAACTGGGCAGCTTCGATGAAGCGGACGCCCGCCTGCTCGCCGCCCTTGATGCCGAATGCCAGCAGGCCGGAGGCTCCGCGCATCTGGCGCTTCATCAGCTCGTGCTGCGGATGGTCGGGCAGCCCGGGGTAGTTGACGAAGCTCACCCGCCGGTCGCCCTTCAGGAACTGCGCGACGGCCAGCGCGTTGGCGCAGTGCCGCTCCATGCGCAGCGGCAGGGTCTCCACGCCCTGCAGGATCTGCCAGGCGCTGTTCGGCGCCAGCGCGGCGCCGAAGACGCGCAACGTTTCCATCCGGCAGCGCATCGTGAAGCCGAAGTCGCCGAAGGTTTCGTACCAGCGCACGCCGTGATAGCCGGCCGAAGGCTCCGTCATCCCGGGAAACTTGCCGTTGTCCCACGGGAACCTGCCGGATTCCACCACCACCCCGCCGAGGGTGGTGCCATGGCCGCCGAGGTACTTGGTGGCGCTGTGGACCACGATATCGGCGCCCAAGGCGCACGGATTGCAGAGGTAGGGGCTGGGAACCGTGTTGTCGACCACCAGCGGCAGCCCGTGCGCGTGGGCGATATCGGCCAGCGCCTGGAGGTCGGCGACCGCCAGGCTCGGATTGCCGAGGCTTTCGACGAAGATGGCGCGGGTGTTGTCGCGGATGGCGGCGGCGAACGCCTCGGGCCGGGTCACGTCGACGAAGCTGGTCTCGATGCCGAACTTGCGCAGGTTCACCGCCAGCATCGTGACGCTGCCGCCGTAGAGAGCGCCCGCCGCCACGACATGGTCTCCGCCCTGCAGGATGGTCATCAGCGCCATCGCCTCGGCCGCCATGCCGCTGGCGCTGGCGACTCCCGCGCGGGCGCCTTCCAAGGCCGCGACCCGCTCCTCGAGCGCCGCCACCGTCGGATTGGACAGGCGCGAGTAGACGTTGCCGAAGGTCTGGAGATTGAACAGGCTGGCCGCGTGATCGGCGCTGTCGAAGACGAAGCTGGTCGTCTGGTAGACCGGCAAGGCGCGGGCGCCGGTCGCCGGATCCGGCACCTGCCCGCCATGGATCGCCAGCGTTTCCTGCCGAAAGACGTGATCAGCCATTGCCTGCCACCTGTCGAAGTCGTTGCCGATGCGGCGGCCCGGCGGGAATGCCCGCGCGGATGCCCACTGCGATTGTCGCCCATCCGGTGCGCCGATCCGGCCTCCGGAACCGTCTGTCCGCCGCGGCAGCCGTGCCGCTCAACTTTTTCCGCAAGCTGCCGAGACGTCAGTCATGGCGCCCCTTTTCCTGCCGCCGCCGGCGGCGGGGCCGCATCCGTTGGAAGTCGAACATCGTGAACCAGATCCTCTTCGTCGACAGCGATCCGCAAGCCCTTGATGCCCTCAAGACGGCAATCGAAGCCCAGGAGACCGGCTGGAACGCCACCTTCGTCACTTCCGGCCAGGCCGCGCTCAACCTGCTGTCGAACCGCTGGTTCGACGTGATCTTCACCGAGCTTCGCCTGCAGGGCATGGACGGCGCCCAACTGCTGGAGCACGTCAAGCTCCACCATCCGTCCATCATCCGCGTGCTGCTGGCCGAGCCGCTGGAGAACGACCAGCTCGACCGGGCCATCGCGGTGGCGCAGCGCTTCGTCGCCAAGCCATGGGACATGCAGACGCTGGTCGCCAACCTGGAGAGCGTGCTGGGAGCCTGGCCGCGCACCGACAATCCGCTGGTGCGCACCATCGTCGGCCGGCTGGCGTCGCTGCCGTCGGCCTCGGCGACCTATCCGCGGCTGGTCAACGTGATGGCGCATCCGAATGCCACCATCGAGCAGATCTCGACGGTCATCGCCTCGGATCCGGCGCTGTCGGCCAAGCTGCTGCAGGTCGTCAACTCCGCCTTCTTCGGACTGCCGTTCAAGGTGGCGTCGGTGCCGCAGGCGGTGAGCTACCTCGGGCTCACCTCATTGCGCGCGCTGGTGCTGATGTCGACGGTGTTTGCCGCCGCCGACAGCTGCCCGACCGTCGACGGCTTCTCGCCGTCGCGGCTGCAGCGCCATTCGCTGCTCTGCGCCCGCTTGGCCCGCACGCTGGTCGCCGACAAGCGCAGTCGCGACGATGCGTTCACCGGTGGTCTGCTGCACGACATCGGCATGCTGGCGCTGGCGGTCGGCATGAACAAGCGCTACGCACTGGCGCTGCGTCACGCCGAGCGCAGCGGCCGGTCGCTGGCCGAGGTCGAGACCAGCTTCCTCGGCACCAGCCACGTGGCGGTCGGCGCCTACCTGGCGGACGTCTGGGGCCTGCCGGACGTGGTGGTGAGCGCCATCGAGCTGCACCACGACACCCAGCAGCCCGCCGAGGCCCATGAAGCCGTGGTGACGGCGGTGCGCCTGGCGCAGGTCGCTGCCGAATGCCTCGAACGCGGCGACCACCAGTTCACCGACAGCGGCCTGACTCCGGAGCAGATCGAGGCGATCGCCGAGGAGTTCGCGCTGACCAGCATGATGCCGGAGCGGGGGAAGGAGGCGCTCCTGGCGATATAGAAGAAATCCCCCCATGGCGCGCGGCGCGCGCCTACCCCCCGTGCGGAGCAAGGGGGGCGGGG
>JAEZQX010000243.1 GCA_023441105.1 Pseudomonadota bacterium
GCGGCCGTCGCCGCCCTGCGCACCTACGATCCGCAAACCCTCACCTCGGAAATATCGGCCGCCCTGGCGCAGCAGACGACGCGCTACGGCCATCTCGACGTCATCGCCGCGTTGCCGGCGCTGACCGCCTTCGGCAACACGCGCTACGACAGCTACTACTTCAACGCAACGCTGGAGCCGAATGGCGCGGCCTCCACCATCGCGATCGCCACCGAAGCGCCGGTGGCGACGCGCACGCCTGGCCAGAAGAAGACCTTCGTCGACCCGAGCCAGCGCGGCTTCATGCTCTATTCGAACATGGGCAGCGGCTCGCTGTTCATCAAGACCGACTCGCCGGACTCGAGCAGCAGCATTCTCGCGGTCGGGGACAACACCAACGGCGAGCTCGGCAACGGCACGATGCAGGAAACCGGCAGCGGTTTCACCACGGTGAACCTGCCGGCGGTGTTGACCCATGCGGCCGGCGGTGTCGCGCATACCGTCGTGCGCCTGGCCGACGGTTCGGTCTACACCTGGGGAGACAACGCCCACGGCCAGCTGGGGCAAGGCGTCGGTCCCGCCAGCCTGCCGCGATCGACCCTGCCGGTGCGGGTGAATCTTCCTGCCGGCGCGGTGGCCGTGGCCGCCTCCAGCCAGGCCTCCTTCGCGCTGCTCGAGGATTCGTCGGTCTACTCCTGGGGCAGTGCCTGGGGCTTCGGCACGCTGGGAGACAACACGGCAGCGGGTGAGCGCCCGAGTCCGGCACCGGTGCTGTCCACCAGCGGCCCGCTCACCGGCGTGGTGCAGATCGCCGCGCGCGACAACGACGCGGTGGCGCTCAAGGCCGACGGCAGCATCTGGACCTGGGGCGCCTTTTCCGCCCAAGGGCCCGACTTCACGACGCTGACCGGCATCGTGCCGGGCAACGTCCTTGCGACGCAACTGCCGGGCATCCCGGCAAGCAGCGGCGGCATCCGCAAGGTACTCACCGAGCAGGGCCTGTTCGTCGCGCTGCTCGCCGGCAGCGGCGCCGCTGGCGAAGACCTCGACGGGGCGGTCTACACCTGGGGCGTCCACTGGGACATCACCGCCGGCCAGGTCCTGTCGGACCGGCAGCCGCGGCGGATCCTCAACCTGCCGGCGGTCAGGGACCTGATGCCCGGCGGCTTTCTCGGCTATGGCCAACGCCCGGCCGATCGCCTGACGGCGATGGGCATCGACTACGCCGGCGGGCTGTGGAAGACCCGCGGCCGGGTCGCGGAGGAGTACAACCCGGCCGATCCGACTGCCCAGCGCCGGCCGCCGGCACACGTCAGCCGCCCGAATTGCGACGGCTGCCACGTGGTCAAGCCGAGATCCCTGCCTGCCATCCCGACCAGCGGCCGGACGTGCACCATCCCCGGCGACATCCTCAAGCTGCTCAACAAGCAGAGCCGCTGCGAGAACTGCCACAACAGCGCGCCCGGCGCCCGCGCCCCCCTCGCCTGCGTGCCGCCCAGCAACCTTCCCGAGCGCGCGGCGCCAACCCCGGCAGTCGCCAAGCCCGAACGCTGCACGCTCACCGCCGGCCACCCGGCCTTCCAGCCCAACACGCCGTGCGCCTCCTGCCACAACAGCGTGGTGCGGGCACCGCTCGCCTGCTCGCCCGATGAATCGCCGCTGCGGTCGGCGAGCCAGACGGTGCCGGTGATCACCGCGGCCAACGACGACCTGGCTCCGGGACAGGGCCCGGTGGGCAACGGCGGCTTCACCAACGACAGCACCCCGACGCTGGTCGGCAACCTGATGCGCGGCGGTGCGCCGGCGCCGCTCGCCGCCGGCGAAACGGTCCGGGTCTATCGCGACAACGGCGTCTTCCTCGGCGAGGCCGCTGCCGCCGCCGGTGCCACCACCTGGCAATTCGTCGTGCCGGCGCTTCCGGCGGGTGCCGGCTACACCTTCACCGCGCGAGTGGGCGGGGCGGATGCAGCCGAAGGCAGCGCCAGCAGCCCGTTCCGGCTGGTGATCTCAGCCGGCGGCCCCGAACGCATCGCCAACATCCAGAGCATCGACGGCAAGGCTGTCGACCCGGTGTCGCAGGCTCCGGTCTTCGTCGCCAACACCAATCCGACCTTGAGCGGAACCATCGCCGGCGGTGCGCTCGCTGCCGGCGAATCGCTGCAACTGGTGCGGGGCGGCCAGGCGCCGCGCGTGGTCTGCGGCCAGGGCTGCAGCAACTGGAGCATCCAGGACCCGCTGCCGGCCGACGGGCGCTACGAGTACCAGGCGCAGGTCGTCGGCGCGACCGGCACCGCTGGGGCGCGGGGCAACCTGGCGGTCCTCGTCCTCGACACCGTCCCACCCAATGCCCAGCTGACTCTCAGCGTCAGCGCCGACAGTCCGGAGGGCAACATCAGGTTGCTGAGGGACCCGCTGCCGGAAGGCGCGGGCATCCACGACCCCACGCCCACGGTCAAGGTCGCGGTCAGCGGCGCGGCGGCCAACGACGGCGTGGAGATCTCGGTCTCGTCCGATGGCGGCAACTCCTTCACCAGCCTGGTCGCGCTGCAGCCGATCGTCAACGGCACCGCCAACCTCAGCGTCGATCACGCGTCGAATGCCGACCTGCGCCTGAGCGGCGCCAATCGGGATCTGCCGCCGGCCTCGGATGCGCCGCTGCCGGTCCTCTATCGCGCCAGATTGATCGACCTGGCCGGCAACGTCGGCACGACGGCGACGTCCAGCCACCAGATCGGCTTCTACGGTTGCAGCGAGCTGAAGACCGCGGCGGCGGCCCTGCCCACCGGCGGGCGGGTACCGACCCATGCGGACGTGAATGGCACCAGTCCGACCGACTGCGCCTTCTGCCACACCCGCAACAGCGCGACGATGCAGCAACTGCCGCGGACCAGCATGAACGCCGGCTATCGCTACTGGTGCACTTTCAGCGACAACAAGGTCGCGCTGCCTCCGGTCGATCCGACGGCACTGTCGATCGTGTCGCCGTTCCTGAAGAGGAAGTAGCGGCACAGGCAGCACCGCAGGCGATCGTGGCATGCAACACCCCTTGCGGCGTGGTGGCAGCACGACTGCCGCACGCTGCGCATGAGGGCCCGCACTGAACCCGGCGCTGTCGGCAGCCGACACACCGGCAGTAGTCCGCCATGAAACCAAAGGTGCCAAACATGCCGAGCCACGATTTCCCGGCCCATCTGCCTTCGGGCTTCGCGGGCGCGGCCTGCCGCTGCCTGGCGCTTGCACTGGGCATCGGGTGCGCAACGCCTTCCTTCGTTGCCGCGCAAGTCACCTACTTCCCGAGCCCGCCCACCGTCGAGCAGTTGCGCGAGGCGCTCATGCCGCCGGCGGCCCGTCCACCAGGCGCGCCGGGCGCCCCAGGCAACGGCGATCAACGCTCAGGCAGCCGCACGCGCGGCATCGTCATCGAACCGGTCGGTCGGCCGGGAGCCGCGCCTGCGGCGGCGCCGGGCGCATTTTCGGGTGCTCCCGCCGACACTGTACCGGGCATTCGCTACGGCACGACTCCCAGTCCCACCGCCGCCGCGATCCTCGCCGGCAGGGCGTCGGGCGCCGCGCCGGCGCCTGCCGGAGACCGCGCCGCCGCCCTGCCGATCAACTTCGAGCTCGGCAGCAGCCGGGT
>JAEZQX010000529.1 GCA_023441105.1 Pseudomonadota bacterium
CGCTTCGCGCCGCCTGCAGATGCGCCCTAATCTCCTGGGCCAGACTCTCCCGCTTCAGGTACGGAACGAATCGACCCACTTCCACCGCCTTGCCACCCAGGGCGAGCCCGATCAGGGAGTTGCCGCCCGCCGCTTCGGCCGGATACGGATACTCCACGCGCGCAAAAGCCGGGTGCGCCTGCTGCCTGACTACTTGAGTGCCGCTATTGAACTCGATAATCACCGCCTCGGGGGTGACGACGATCCGCTCGTAGTCACCTGCATGTCTCGCGTAGACGACAAAGGCCGCAAGCAGCGCCGTGATCTCGACGAACGCGAAAAACAGAATCCACCACGCACCCGAATAGGCAAAGATCGAAGCAACACCACCGGAGACAATCGCCAGCGACGCGATCAGCGAGGCGAATTGGCGGGGCGACATCGAGCAGTTGCGCTTCAGCGTCCACTCATGCGGCGCAAAGGCCGCCTGGCAAGGCGCGGTCGGCTGCGCGCTTGCGCGCTCCACCGGAACGATGCCACTGTCGCTGCCCATTCGCGCCCCGTCGTCCAACAGAACCCGGGCTGCCCGATTGTCACAACCGTTGATTATAGCCTGCCTCGATGTCGATGAACCTGGACCACCGCCAGTCCGTCCGCGCGCCGCTTGACCGGCGGACACCACGCATGTCCGTAGACCAGCTCGATCGACAGCGCGAGCCGGCCGTCCGGACCTCTGATCCCGCGGGCACCCGGCCGCCCGCGCAATCCGTGCAGCATCGACAGGCTCTCGGCATCGTCCCAGAAACGGCCCTCGTCCTCGTAGGTCAGCGTCAGCCGCTCCACGTCCATCACCGGATCCGCGAAGCCCGCGGCGGACAGCGCGTCGCCCCAGTCGTGCATGTCCTGGAAGGCCGGCCAGCCCGGCGCAGTCGCGGCACCGCCCGGCGCGCCGCCCGCACTGCCCGGCGCCGCCGGCCTCACCTCCTTCAAGGTGTCGACGCCGAAGGCGGAGAACATCAGCAGGCCCTCGGGCCGGATGACACGATGCCATTCGGCGACGGCGGCAAGCGGGTCGTCGAACCAGTGCGCGGCCAGGTTCGACCACACCATGTCGATCGAATCCGCTGCCACCGGCAGCGCGTGGGCATCGGCGGCGAACCACAAGGGCATGGTGGCGCTCAGCTGCCGCGCACCGCCGACGCCGAGCCGCGCCAGCCAGCGCCGGGCGCCTTCCGCGAGGCGCCGGTCGCGGACCGGTTCGCCGGCCGCCTCGGCGACCAGCCGGTCGGCGAGGTCGGTGCCGATCAGCCGCGCCTCCGGATAGCGCGCGGCGAGGCTTGCAAGGGAACGACCCGCGCCGCAGCCGACGTCGAGGACGCGGGCCACCGGTTGCAGCTTGATCAGGTCCAGGCGCTCCAGCATCCGGCGGTCGACTTCGCGAAACAGGAAGTCCGCCTGACGTCCGGCGCTGCGCTGATCGTTGAATGCGGCTCGTACCGTCGCCCGCTCTAACCCGGTCGGCCTAAGCATGATGCGTCCGAGTATACGAGCAGGGGCGATCATGGTTCGATGAGCTGGGCCGAGGTCTGGGGTCGCTTGCTGCCGAGGTCATGCCTGCTGTGCGAATCCGCCAGCGGCAGCGAGGTGCTTTGTCCTGCCTGCGCGGTCTTCCTCCCGGGCGCGCGCCGCCCCCGCTGCCGGACCTGCGCCAGGCCCTGGCAGGTCTCGCGCCGCTGCGCCAGCTGCCGTACCCACCCACCGGCCTTCGATGCCACCTTCGCTGCCGCCGACTACGTGGCGCCGCTGGACCGGGCGGTGACGGCGCTGAAGTTCTCCGGCCGGATCGGGCTTGCCGCCGGGCTGGGCGGATTGCTCGCGGAGCGCTGGCGCGAGGCCGATCGCGCCGGATCGCTGCGACTCCATTGCCTCGTGCCGGTGCCGCTCGCCGCCGCCCGCCAGGCAGAGCGCGGCTTCAACCAGGCGCAGCTGATCGCCGCCGCGATGCTCGCCCGGCTGCGCAGCGCCGGCCAGTCGTCCCTGCCCACGCTGCGGCCGGACCTGCTTGCGCGCCACCGCGACACCCGGCCGCAGTCGCTGCTGCCGTCGCGCGAGCGGCAGGCCAACCTCGATCACGGCTTCCTGGCCGCCGCGCCGGCCGCCGGCCTGCGCATCGGTGTGGTCGACGACGTCATGACCACCGGCTCGACCCTGCAGGCGGCGGCCCAGGCGCTCAAGGCGGCCGGGGCGTCGCGGGTGGTGAACCTGGTCGTCGCCCGGACCGCCTGAGGGCGCCGTGGCGGGTCCGGCTGCTATCCTCGGAGGGGTCCCGTGTCCTCCTGCCCTTGCACCCGCCCTGCCCTCAGCCCGCCAAGCCCTCCCAGTTCCGCCGCCGTGTTCAACGTCGTCCTGGTCCATCCGGAAATACCGCCCAACACCGGCAATGTCATCCGCCTGTGCGCCAACAGCGGCTGCAGCCTGCACCTGGTCCGGCCGCTCGGATTTCCCATCGACCATGCGAAGATGCGCCGCGCCGGCCTCGACTACCACGAGTTCGCGACGCTGCAAGTACACGACGACTGGCCGGCGTTCCTGGCGGCGACCGGCGCCGGGCGCCGCTTCGCTTTCAGCACGCGCGGCACGCGCCGTCCGAGCGACTGCGACTTCCGGCCGGGCGACTGGCTGGTGTTCGGCAGCGAAACCGCCGGCCTGCCGGCGGCGGTGATGGAATCCTTCACCACGGAGCAGACCTTGCGGCTGCCGATGCGGCCCGGCAACCGCAGCATGAACCTGTCCAATGCGGTGGCGGTGGTGGTCTACGAGGCCTGGCGCCAGAACGGCTTCGCCGGCGGCGCCTGACGGTCGCAGGATGGTGCCTGCGCCGCCGGTTGCATCAGGCGCCGCCTTGCGCCCCCTCCGGCAGGCGGCGTCCGCTGCGCCCGGCGTCCGTCGCCGGCGCTGCCGGACAGTCGTCCTGCGCCAGCCGGTCGAGCGCCTGCGCGACGGTCGGAAACTGCTCCATGGTGACGAAATCGCGCGTATTGGCCAGGCCGGCATCCACCAGGCCCTGGCAGGCCGCCAGCATCCGCCCCCAGTAGTTGCCCGGGTCGCACAGGACGATCGGCTTGGCGTGCAGGCCGATCTGGCGCAGCGTCACCACCTCGAACAGTTCGTCGAGGGTGCCGAAGCCGCCCGGCAGGACCAGGAAGCCATCGGCCACCGCGATCATCCGCGTCTTGCGCACCGGCATGTCGGAGACGATCTCGAGCCGCTGCAGGCCGGTGTGCCCCGCCTCCTGGTGCACCAGTTGCTGCGGGATCACGCCGAGCACCTCGCCGCCGGCAGCCAGCGCCGCATCGGCCATGACGCCCATCAAGCCGACGCTGCTGCCGCCATAGACCAGCAGCCAGCCGCGCGCCGCGATGGCGCGGCCGACTTCGGCGGCCAAGGCGGCGAAGGCCGGATCGTTGCCCTTGCGGGCACCGCAGAAGACGGCGATGGCGCGCCGTCCGCTCACCTCGTCCATCCGCCGGCTACTCCGCCTTCGGCTCGCGGGCCAGCAGGCTCGCGACGGCGGCGGACGGCGCCAGGCGCCCTTCGATCACCGCCAGAACCGCTTCGCTCACCGGCATGTCGACCCCCGCTTCATGCGCCGCCGCCACCGCCGCCCGGCAGCAGGCCACGCCTTCGGCCACGTGGCCGAGGCTGCGCAGGATGTCCGCGAGCGCCATGCCTTCGGCCAGCCGCAGCCCGACGGTGCGGTTGCGCGACAGGTCGCCGGTGCAGGTGAGGACCAGGTCGCCGATGCCGGCAAGGCCCATGAAGGTTTCCGCCTGCGCCCCCCGGGCCAGGCCGTAGCGGGTCATTTCCGCCAGGCCGCGAGTCAGCAGCGCCGCCCGGGCGTTGTGGCCAAGGCCGAGTCCGTCGCTGATGCCGGTCGCGATCGCCATGACGTTCTTGAGCGCGCCGGCGATCTCCACCCCGCGCAGGTCGGCGCTGCGATAGACGCGCATCGCGCCGTGGTGGAAGGCCGCCACCATCAGCAGGGCCAGCTCGTCGTTGCTGGCCGCGGCGGTCACCGCCACCGGCAGGCCGGCCGCCACTTCCTGCGCGAAGCTCGGACCGCTCAGGCAGCCGGCGTGCCAGTCGGGTGCGATGGCGGCAACCACCGCCTGCGGCGTTTCGCCGGTGTCCGCCGTCAATCCCTTGCACAACCAGGTGACCGAGCCATGTCCCGAGGGAGCGATGGCCTGCATCACCGGCCCGAGGCCGGCGACCGAGGTTGCGATCACCAGCAGCCCGGCCCCCTCGATGGCCTCCTCGAGGCGATGCGTGGCGAGCACGGCGTTGCCCAGCTCGACACCCGGCAGGTAGCGGCGGTTGCGGCGCAGCCGCCGGATGTCCTCGGCGAGAGCCGAATCGCGAGCCCAGAGGGAAACCTCGTGGCGGCTGCTGGCGTGCGTGGCCAGCGCCGTCCCCCAGGCGCCGGCGCCGAGCACCGCGATCTTCATGCGACTAGAGTCCCCAGACCTGGTCGGGCTGGACATAGCCGACCTGCCCGTCGGCATAGCGCACCTTGAGGAAGCCGTTGACCGGCTTTTCATCGAGCAGCTCGAGCAGCACGCCCCGGTCGACGCTGAACCAGGACGGCGCGTTGGGCTCGGCCTCGCGCCGCAGTGCCGCCACCCGCGTCGCCATGATCATGCGGCGATCGGCAAGGTCGTCGCGGCTGATCCAGGCGAGGTCGCCGAGCGGATCGCGCACCTTGACCCAGGTCCGCAGCACCGAGATCACCTCCACCGGCATCCCTTCCGGGGCAAGGAAGATCTTCTTGGCCTTGTCCGACGGCGCGTCGAACATCACCGCATTGGGCCTGGCTACCGAGCGGAACCTCGCGACGCCCGGGAGCCGCGGCGTGGCAGCGGCGCCGGCCGCGGCCGTGCCGGCAGGCGGCGTGCTGGCCGCGCC
>JAEZQX010000352.1 GCA_023441105.1 Pseudomonadota bacterium
AAAAACCGCCCCGCCCGCGGGCCGCCCAGCCTGATGCGTGAGCCGTGCGACGGCGCGCTGGATCAGGGCTTGAAGCTGTAACCCGGCTTGATCGCCACGTCGTCCGGAATCGGCGGCAGGTCCGCGAACAGCTCGGGCTTCTGCTTCATGACGTTCAGCATGTGCTTCGGCTCGATGTGCTTGTTGACGTCGAACGTCGACTTGAGGATGCCGAGGCGGTGCAGGCGATCCTGCGCTGCCCACAGCGCCCGATAGTTGTTGTCCGACAGGCGCCGGTCGGCCTGCTGGATGTTGAACTGCATCGCCGCTTCGGCGACGTCCGCCTTGAGACCCGGGATCCAGCGGGTGGCGACCTGCGCCGCCTGCTTCGGGTTCTTGCGCATCCAGTTGTCGGCCTCGGAAACGGCGGCGAGGAACTTCTCGATGGTCTCGCCGTTCTTGTCGACCCAGTTGCGGGTGGCCACGTTGAAGCCCAGGTAGGAAATCACGTCGCCGCCGCGGATGACCTCGACCGCACCCGGCACATCCTTGAGCGCCACGATCGGCCACGGGTCCCAGCAGGAGAAGGCGTCGATGCCTTTCGACAGCAGCGCCACCGTCATGTCCGGCGGCGGGGTGTTGACGAGCGTGACGTCATTGGGGGTCAGGCCTGCCTTGTCGAGCAGGGCGAGGATGTAGAGGTGGTTGATGGTGCCGAACGAGGCGGCGATCTTCTTGCCCTTGAGGCTGGACAGGTCGCCCTTGCGGATGCCGGAATCGGCGCCGGCGATCAGCGCCATGGTGGCGTCCGAGCCGAGCTTGGTGGCGTTGCCGCTGTAGTTGCCGAGCGCCACCAGGTCCATCCCCCGCAGCACCGCGCCGATCATCGGCACGCCGACCTGGACGATTTCGCTTTCGCCGGCCTGCAGCGCATTCAGCGCATCGACGCCGGTGGCATACGGCCGCGCAATCGTCACGTCCAGGCCGTGCTTCTCGAAGTAACCGCGCTCCAGCGCGATCGGCAGCCCGACCTGGTCGATGCCGGTGACCATCCCGGCCTTGAGCTTGGTCATGCTCTGCGCCATCCCGGCGCCCGGCAGCACCGCGAGCGACAGGCCCAGCGCCAGCGCCGGAACCGCTGCCACCTGGCACAGCCGGTTGAATGCCCTCGCGAATCTCATCCCCAACCGCATCTTCGTCTCCTCATCATTGTCAGTCGTCGGCAAGCGGCTCGACGCGCTTGACCCAGTACGGGCGGGCCACGGCGGCGAGACGATCCTTCGGGACCCCACGCACTTCGATCGAAGCGTCGTAGGTGCCGGAGACTCTACCATGCTGCTGGAACACCAGGACGTGGAAGCGCTCCGGCTCGAAGCGCAGCGTCACCAGGACGTTGACCCGACCTTGGGCGTTGGGCTTGAATTCGCCGGTCACCTTGCCCGGCGCCGCCAGGTACTGCCAGGCGTGCCAGGCCAGCAGGCAGACCACGAAGCCGATCACCAGGCGCCCCCGCGTCGAGCGCAGCGCCTCGCGCATCAAGCCCATCAGGCGGAGCGCACCAATTGCAGCACCTGCGCCGACAGCGACTTGAACTCGTCGTCCTCCATCAGGCCCTGCCAGGCGCGCGGTCGCGGCAACGCTACCGGCACGTCGGCCAGCACGGTACCCTTCGACAGCACCACGACCCGGTTCGACAGGAACACGGCTTCGGCCACGTCGTGCGTGATGAACAGCACCGTCGGGCGCCGTTCCTGCCAGATGCGGGTCAGCTCCTCCTGCAGCGTCATGCGCGTCTGGGCATCGACGCTGGCGAACGGCTCGTCCATGAGGAGCACGTCGGGCTCGTTGGCGAGCGCCCTGACCACGCCGACGCGCTGCTGCATGCCGCCCGACAGCTCGTTGGGATAGCGGTCCGCGGCGTGCGCGAGACCTGCCAGCTCGAGGTATTCGCGGGCGATCTCGTGGCGCTTCGCCTTGGGGATGCCGCGCATCTTCGGCCCGAAGGCGACATTGTCGAGCACCGTGCGCCAGGGAAACAGCGCGAACGACTGGAACACGACCCCGCGGTCCGGACCCGGACCGCTCACCGGCCGGCCGTCGACCCGGATGCGGCCGCCGGACACCGGCAGGAAGCCGGCAATCATGTTGAGCATGGTGGTCTTGCCGCAGCCCGACGGCCCGACCACCGAAACGAAGTCGCCGGCGGCGACTTCCAGGGAGATGTCGTGGATGGCGGTGACCTGCGTGCCCTTGAAGGGATCGAAGTAGGTCTTGGCCAGGTTCTCGATCGTCAGGCTCTTCACCGTGTCACCAGTCCCCATCGTTGTCCGGTCGCGCGCTCGATCGGCGCCAGCACCCAGCTGTCGACGATGTACCAGAGGATGCCCAGCACGATCATGCCGAGCATGATTTCCACCACCGAGCCCGCCCGGCGCGCATCGAACATCAGGAAGCCGACACCGCTGGTGCCGACGATCATCTCGGCCGCGATCAACGCCCGCCAGCCGTAGCCGAGTCCGTTGCGCAGCCCGGTCACGATGTTGGGTAGCGCCCCGGGCAGCACCACCTCCCACACCACCCGCGCGCGCGAAGCCCCCAGGCTCTGCGCCGCGCGGTGCAATTCGAGCGGGACCGAGCGCACGCCCAGCACCGTGTTCAGCACCACCGGGAACAGCACGGTGTAGACGATCACGAAGGTCATCGTCCCGAGGCCGAAGCCGAACCAGATCAGCAGGATCGGCAACCAGGCGATGTCGCCGATGGCCTGGAAGAAGAGCAGGATCGGCCACAGCAGCCGATGGGCGCGGTCGCTCAGGCCCACCAGCAGCCCGAGCGGGATGCCCAGCGCCATGCCTACGGCGGTGCCGGCGGCCAGCCGCACCACGCTGTCCTCCAGATAGGCTGGCAGGATGCCGTTGTACATCAGCTTGCCGAACGACTGGATGACCTCCAGCGGCCCCGGGAAGAAGACGCGCGGGAAGATGCCGGCTTCGGCCACCAGCGCCCACAGCAGCACCACCGGCACGAACGGCACCAGTGCGGCCATCGCCGGCCAGCGCGTCGTCCAGCGGAGGTAGGCGCCCCACAGGCGCAGCCAGGGCCCGGGCTGCGGGGTCATTGATGTGCCCCCTTCGCGCTTCGCGCTGTCCCCCCGAGGGGGAGCGAGCCCGCCTTCGGGCGGCCGGGCGGCGGGCTCATGCTCCCCTCACCAGGCCCCAGCGCTCGATGGTGGCGCGTTCGAGCGGCGCCAGCATGAGGCGGTCGATCGCCAGCCACAGCAGGCCGATGATGATCATGCCGAGGACGATGACCTCGGTGCGGTAGAAGTCGCGCGCGACGAAAAGCATGTAGCCGAGGCCGACGTTGGTGGCGATCATCTCGGCGGCGATCAGGCCGCGCCAGGCGAAGCCCAGGCCGGTGCGGATGCCGGTGACGATGTTCGGCAGGGCGCCCGGCAACAGCACCTCGATGAACAGCTGCCAGCGCCCGGCGCCCAGCGACGCGGAGGCGTGGCGCAGCGTCATCGGGATGCTGGTCACGCCCAGGAGCGTGTTGTAGGCAACCACGAAGAACACCGCATTGAAGATCACGAAGGTGATCGCGCCGAAACCGTAGCCGAACCACAGGGTGGCGATCGGGATCCAGGCGATGCCGGCCAATACCGAGAAGAACCGCAACAGCGGCGTGAAGAAGGTGGAGACCGCCGGGCTCACGCCCATCAGGATGCCCAGCGGGACCGCCAGCACGATGCCGATCAGCGTGCCAAGCGCGATGCGCGCCAGGCTGGCACCGATGTGGGCGATCAGCGTGCCGTCGCGCACCGCGTCGACGCCGGCCTGCAGCACCGGGGCAATGGCCGGAAACACGCGCGGATTCACGTCGAACGCGCGCACGATCGCCTCCCAGGCGACGAGCAGCGCGAGCAGCGGCAACATGAAGGATGCGGCCGAAGCCAGCCGGCTGTGTCTCCTCATCGATTCTTGTCGTGCAGCAGTCCAGAGGCCGCGATAGTACCGCCTTGCGCCGGCCCTGCTGCCGGGGGTGTTCCCGGGTTGATGCGGGGCTTGATGCCGGGTTATGCCGGAGTTCCGGCCCGGTCGCCCCCGAGTTGCTGGCGACCGTCCGCGTCAGGGTCCGGCCAGGCCGCCGGCACCGGGGATCTCCGCCGGTTCGGCCGACCCGACCCTGATGCTGCCGTCGGGCCGTTCGTAGGTGCCGGTCAGGATGCCGCTCGCGATGGCGCGTTCCTGGAGCATCGCCATCACCGCCTCGCGACCGGGCGTGGTGTCGAAGCCCGGGCCTTGCGACAAGGCGAACAACTGGAAGACGTAGCGGTGCGTGCCGTGCCCCGGCGGCGGATCGGGCGCCAGCCAACCCGCCTGGAGGAACGAGTTGCGCCCGATGGTGGCCTCCTCGGCTTGCGGGCTGGCCCGGTCGATGGCGCCCTCGGCAAGGCTGCCGTCGGCAGCGGGCAGGTCGGCGACGATGGCGTGGACCAGCGGCTGCGGGGTCGGCGAATCGGCGTCCTCGACGATCAGCACCAGCGAATGCGCGCCTGCCGGGACTCCGGTCCATTCGAGGGGCGGCGAGATGCCGTCGCCATCGGCCGTGTAGTTCGCCGGAATGGGCGCGTGGTCCACGAACGCCAGGCTGCGCAGCGCCAGCGCGGCGGTGCCGGGACCCAGCCTCACCTGATTGAAGACGATCTTGTCGAGGCCGGCACGCTGCTCACGCAGTGCATGTCCAACCACTTGCGGCAATTTCTCCAGCATCCTGCGAGCCTCCCGTGGCAAGGGCGCAGCAGGTTGCATACCCGCTACAGCAGGCTCTTGAGCGGCACCGCCGGATCGATGGCTTGGGCAATCGCCGGGCTGCGGCCGGCCTCGAGCAGCTTGCGCGCCATCAGGTGGTCGAGCGGCGCGTTGACTGATTCGACGCAGTGCAGGACACCGTCGACGTAGTGGAAGATCGAGAACGAATCCGCTTTCGGGCCCGGCCGGCGGTGGCGCTCGGCGTGCGGCGGCAGCAGGCCCGCCATCTGCAGGCGCAGGCTGCCCTGTTCGCTCCAGAACCACGGCACGGCACGGTGCGGCAACTGCTTGCCGAGCAGGGTGGCCACCGCGGTTCGCGCCTGGTCGTTGGCGTTCTGCACCGACTCGAGCCGCAGGCGCCGGCCGCTGGCGATGTCGGGGAAGCTGGTGCAGTCGCCGATTGCGAGGATGGCGGGATCGCTGGTGACCATGAACTCGTCGACCAGGATTCCGTTGTCGCAGTCGAGGTCAGCCGCCTCGGCGAGGCTGGTTTCGGGCTCGGCGCCGATGCCGAGCAACAGCAGGTCGACCGGGTGGCGCTCGCCGTCGAGCCTGATCGCAGCCAGGCGTGGCGACCCGGCGGCGCCGGCCGCCGGCTCGATCTCAAAGCCGGCGATGCGCGCCTGGAGATGGATGACGCTGCCGGCTTCGCGGTGTGCCTGCAGCACATGTTCCGAAAGCTCCGGCGACACCGCGCGCGCCAGCAGCCGGGACGCGCTCTCCACCACCGTCACCCGCTTGCCGAGCGCCCGGCCGGTGGCGGCCGCCTCCAGGCCAAAGAAGCCGCCGCCGACGACCGTGAGGCTGTCGAAGGCGCCCATCTTGTCGCGCAGCGCGAGGGCATCGGCGACGCTGCGCAAGGTGGCGACGTTGGCCAGGCCGGGCGGCAGGTCGGCGAGCAGCCGGGCGCGCCCGCCGGTAGCCAGCACCAGCCGGCCGTATGGCAATTCGTCCCCGCCGCGAAGCCGCACCAGCCGCTGCTCGCGGTCGATCGCCACGACCGGCTCGCCGAGCCGCACCGTCACGCCTGCATCGGCATACCAGGCCTCGGCGCGATGGAACTGGGCGGCCTCGTCGGCCTTCTTGAGGAAGCTCTTGGAAAGCGGCGGCCGCTGGTACGGCAGCACCGGCTCGCCGCAGACGAGCGTGGTGCGGCTGCCAGCGCCGGCCTCCACCAGTCCGGCGCACAGCTGGGCAGCCGCATGGCCGCCGCCGATGATCAGGATGGCGCTCACCGATCGCTCCTTGTTGTTGCAGGCGGCGTGGGACTCACTCCGCATCCCCGGCAGATGACCGGCGGCGCGCAGCCGGATGGTGGCTTGCGAGGTACCGTTCGGTGGCTTGCTCCACCGCCGGCAGGTTCTCGTGCATCCGCCGCAGCAGGCCGATCAGGACGGCACGCTCGCCCTCGTCGAACACCGACAGCAGCGCCCGCTCGCGCTCGAGCGCGACCGCCATGATCCGGTTGTGCAACTGGCGGCCGCGCGCGGTGATGGTGGCCACGCGCAGCCTGCCGTCGTGACCGTCCAGGCCGATGGTGATCAGCCCGCGCGCCTGCATCGTCTTGAAGGCGCGGCTCACCGAAGCCTTGTCCATGCCGATCACCTTGGAGCAGCGCTGCGCCGAGATCGACGTCTCGATGGCGAGCAGCACCAGCAGTCGCCAGCTCTCGACCCCCGTATCGAACGCCGTGAGATACGCCTGCGATGCCCCGCGCGTGAGCTTGTTGGCGATCCAGGTCAAGTAGCCCGGCACGTAGCGATCGAGATCGATGACCGGTTGCGGCGATTGCGGCGCTTGCCGCTGCGGCCTGCGCGGGCGGGCGGCGCGGGGACTTGGCGGCCGGCCCTCCGCCGGCTGGCGACCGTCGTCGCGAAGCGCGTCGTCCTTCATCGGCTACTGCTGGGTCTCGGGCAGCCGCAGCACCAGCCCGTCCAGTTCGGCGGTCAGCCTGATCTGGCAGGACAGGCGGCTCTCCGGGCGCCGTTCGCTGCTGGTGCATTCGAGCATCTCCTCCTCCGTGGCGAGCAGCGGCGCGAGCTTGTCGCGCCAGGCCTCATCGACGTAGACGTGGCAGGTGGCGCACATGGCGGAACCGCCGCATTCGCCGACGATACCCTTGATGCCCTGCGCGACCGCCGTCTGCATGACACTGTGGCCCTCCTGGCCCTGCAGGTCGATGACACCGCCGCCGTGCGGAATGAGCGTGAAGGAGATCGCTTTGGTCATGTTTCTCGGGATCCGTTGCCGTGGGCGATGAAGCGATGCCGCTCAGGCGGGCTCCAGTCTCAGGGGGAGGGATCCCAGCGCCCGTAGCGTGTTGTTGAGGCGGCGGGTAGGTTCGCCCGCCAGGGACAGGCGCTTGACGCGCCTGGCGATCCCGCCCAGGATCAATTCGCCCTCCAGCCGGGCAATCACCTGTCCGACGCAGCCGTGGATGCCGGACCCGAAGGCCATGTGCCCGGTGGGACGGCGCTCGATGTCGAAGCGCTCCGGATCGGGCCAATGACGCGGATCGCGGTTGGCTGCGGCGAGGAAGGTGAGCACCTTGCTGCCTGCGGGAATGGTAATGCCGGCGATGACGGCATCGGCGACGGTGGTCCTGAAGAAGGTCTGCACCGCCGATTCATAACGCAGGGCCTCCTCGAACGCCGGTCTGGCCAGCGACGGATCGGCATGCAGCTTGGCGTACTGCTCCGGATGCTGCGCCAGGCACAGCAAGGCGTTGCCGATGCCGTTGACGGTGGTGTCGACCCCGGCGGACAGGAACGAGCGCACCAGCAGCGGCGCTTCGTCGAAGCTGATCTCCCCCGCCTCGGCAGCCTGGTAGATCATGTCCCCGAAGCCACCCGGCGTGAGCATCTCGCGCCGGCAGTGATCCATGATCCACTGCGTCAACGGCTTGACCTTCTCCGCCGCCTTCATCAGGAGCTCGTTGCGCGGACCGAAGGCGTTGAAGATCATGTTGCCGTAGAGGAGCAGCATCTCGCGGCCCTCCGATTCCAGCCCGACGGCATCCGGAAAGACCTTGAGCGGGTAGACTTCCGCCAGCTCCTTGACCGCATCGACGCTGCCTTCGGCAGCGGCCTTCTGCATGACCCGGTCCAGCAAGGCTTCCGCTTCGGCGGCGAACGTGGACCGCACTTGCATCACCGTCCTGGGCGACAGGATGCGCGCCAGCACGGTCCGCGCGCGGGTGTGGTCCGGAGGATCCGCTTCGAGGATCAGGCTCCTGGGCCGGAACGGCGTCTCCTTGTTGAAGTCCGCCAGCCCGACGCCTGCCGATGAGATGTAGGTTGCATGGTCGTTGAGGATGGTGCGGACCTCCTCGTGACGCGCGCTCGCATAGATGCCGTACCGGGGAATCCAGACGATCGGTCCCGCTTCGCGCATGCGCTCGTGGTCCGCGTAAGGGTCGGTCAGGAACGCGTCGCTGAACGGGTCGACGTCGACCACCGGCACGTCCTCGGGTGCCGTAGTGCGGGCTTCTGCCTGGCTCGAAGGGCTGGTGCTCATCGCATTCTCCATCGGGTCGATCATCAAGGTAGGTGCAGGTCGGGCTGCGCCTCGCCGGCGACCCCCACGTATTGTCCCAGCATCTCCGGCTGCGCCAGCAGGTCGGCGCTGCGGCCGGCGAGCGCGACCTCGCCGTGCTCCAGCACCACCGCGCGCTCGGCGAAGCGCAGGGCTTCCTCCGCCTTCTGCTCGACGAGCAGGATGGCGACACCGGTCTCCTGCGCCAGGCGATCGAACGTCGCCATCAGGTCGGCGCAGATGATCGGTGCCAGTCCCTCCAGCGGTTCGTCGAGCAGCACGAGGCGCGGCCGGCCGAGCAGGGCCCTCGCCACCGTCAGCATCTGCTGCTCGCCGCCCGACAGCTGGCTGCCGCCATTGTGGCGTCGCTCGGCCAGCCGCGGAAACAACTGGTAGGCCTCCTCGACACAGCGCCGCGGCCGGCCCTTCAGCCCGGCGACCAGGTTCTCCTCGACCGTAAGCGAAGGGAAGATGTCGCGGGTCTGCGGCACGTAGCCCAGCCCTGCGAGCGAACGATCGCGGGGCGTGAGCCCGGTGATGTCCTGGCCGTCGAAGACGACCCGGCCCGCGGAGGTCCGTGCCAGGCCCATGATGGCCTTGAGGGTCGTCGACTTGCCGCTGCCGTTGCGACCGATCATGGCCAGCCGGCCACCCGCTTCCAGCTCCAGGCTGATCCCGTGCAGGATGCGCAGATCGGCGTAGCCGGCGTGGACACCGTGCAGCTGAAGCAGGCGGTTCATCGCTGTCGCCCTGGTTCAGGCTGCCGCGCCGAGGTAGACCGCGCGCACGGCCGGGTGCGACCGGATCGCCCGCGGGGTGTCGTCGGCCAGCACCGCACCGTCCGCCAGCACGACGATGCGCGATGCGAAGCTGAACACCAGGCCCATGTCGTGCTCGATCATGAGAATGGCCAATTCCTGCGGCAGCGCCGCGAGGGCGTCGAGAATGATCCGCCGTTCGCTCGCCGGGACGCCAGCCATCGGCTCGTCGAGCAGCAGCACGCGCGGCCGCAGGGCCAGCGCCAGCGCGATCTCGACCAGGCGCTGCTCGCCATAGGCCAACTCCACCGGCCTGCGCCAGGCCAGCGTCTCCAGCCGCAGGACCTGCAGGATCCGCCCCGCTTCCGCGGCCACGTCGTCGAATTGGTCGAGAGGCCGCAGGAGCCGGTTGGCGGATCCTTCCCGCTGGTGAATTGCCATCTCGACCTGCCGGCGCACCGGAATGCGCGGCGCGAGTTGGGTGATCTGGAAGGTTCTCGCGAGACCGCGCCGGACCCGCTGCGCCTGCTCGAGACCGGTCACGTCCTCGCCGCCAAGCCGGACCGTGCCGGCGCTTGGCGTCAGGGTACCGGTCATCAGGTTGACAAGGGTGGTCTTGCCTGCGCCGTTGGGGCCGATCAGCCCGACCCGCTCGCCGGCATGCAGCGCCAACGAGACGTTACGGGTCACTTGCAGGCCGCCGAAGGCCTTCGCCAGGCCGCTCGTCTCCAACAGCGGCGCTTTCATCGTCCCGCGCAGCGGCACACGGCCGGATGCCGACGGAGGCGCATTCGGCGGCGCGCTCACGGCCGCACCGGTCCCTTGACGACGACACCGGCCGGCCCGCTCCCGAGCAGCGGAGACAACCGGTGCCCGAGGTGGCGGAGCAAGCGATCGCGCGGCACGAGGACCACGAGGACCAGGAGCCCGCCGATGATGAACAGCCAGTGATACGGGTTCAGCGTCGAGGCGACATGGTGGATCAGCATGAAGATGGCGGCGCCGGCGATGGCGCCGTAGAGCGTTCCCGCGCCCCCGAGCACCAGCATCACCAAAGCCTCGGCCGACAGCTCGAAGCCAAGGCTGTCCAGTCCCACGATCTGGTTGGTCTGGGCCGACAATGCGCCGGCGATGCCGGCGAAAAACCCGGCGAAGACGTAGAGCTTGAGCAACTGGCCCCGGATATCGGTGCCGAGGGCGGCCATCCGCAGCCGGTTCTGGTGGATGCCCAGGCAGGACAGGCCGAATGGCGAGCCCATCAGCCGCCGCATGACGAAGAGGCACAGCAGCATCGCGATGCCGCTGTAGACAAAGGCGGTCTTGCCATAGAGGTCGAAACGGGCGAAGCCGAGGACCGCCGAATTCGAGAATCCGGTGAGACCGTCGTCGCCGCCCGTCCAGTCGCGCAGCTTGCTGGCCAGGTTGCCGAGGATCTGGCTGACGGCAATCGACAACATCAGGAACGTGAGACCCTGGTAGCGCAGGATGAACAGGCCGGAGAGGAAGGCGACCAGGGCGCCGGCGGCGGCCCCGATGGCGAGGCCGAGCAGCGGGTCGGGCGCGAGATGCAGCGCGGCCAACCCGGTTGCATAGGCGCCGGTGCCGAACAATGCAGCGTGGCCGAGCGTGGCGAGTCCGGCATAACCGACCACCAGGTCGAGCGACATGACGAAGATGGCCATGATCGCGATCCGCGAGAACAGCGGCAGCTGCTCGGGCATCAGGAAATAGAGCAGCGCACCGAGGGCGATGAGCAGCAGGTAGGGCAATGACTGCTGGAGGGCCGGGCGTGGCGCTCGCCTGCTCATGCCAGCCGCCGCCCCAGCAGACCGTGTGGACGCCAGGCGAGCAGCAGCGCCATCGAGAGAAAGAAGAACAGGCTGCCGTACTCGGAGGCGAGGTACTTGCTGGCCGTTTCGATGATCCCGAGGGCCAGCGCCGCTGCGGCGGAGCCCGGTATGCTGCCCATGCCGCCGACCGCGACGATCACCAGCACCAGGACCAGGTATTTCACCGGGTAGTAGGGCTCGAGCGGCATCAGCTCGGCGCCGAGGATGCCGCCGAGCCCTGCGAGTGCGGCACCGGTGCCGAAGGTCAGCACGTAGACCAGCTGGATAGGAATGCCGAGCGACGAGGCCGCGCCGGTGTTGTCCACGGTGGCCCGCAGCCAGATGCCGAAGCGGGAGCGGTTGAGCAGCAGCATGCTGGCCAGCAGCACGATGACCCCGGCGGCGATGACCAGCAGGCGCTGGGCGGGCAGGGTACGGATGCCGAGATCGACGGTACCGGCAAGCCAGGACGGCAGCGGGATCAACCGGACCTCCGGGCCGAACAGCAGGTTGGCGCTGGCGACGAAGAGAAACGTCATGCCGATGGTGAACAGGACCTGTTCGAGCTCGGAGCGCCGATAGAGCCGCCGCAGCACCAGCACTTCGAGCGCTGCGCCGAGCAGGCCGGTGGCCAGGACGGCGAGCAGCACGCCGGCACCGAATGGAAGGCCCCGCTCGCCGATCAGCCAGGCTGCCAGGTATCCACCGGTCATCGCGAAGGCGCCGTGGGCCAGGTTGATGAACCGCATCAGGCCCAGCGTCACCGACAGGCCCACGGCGATGACGAACAGCACCATGCCATAGGACAGGCCGTCGATGAGGATGTTGGCGATCAGCGTCAACCGGACACCTGGCTCGCGGCCGCAGGTGGGCTAGCTACTTGCCGAGTCCGTGGTCTGCCTGGGGCCCGAAGCTCTGCACTTCCTTGTTGACCAGGCGATCGCCGGCCTTCTCGACGGTTCGCAGGTAGACCTCCTGCGTGATGTGGCGCGTTGTCGGATCGATCGACACCGGCCCGCGCGGGCTTTCCCATTTCAGGCTCTTGGCAGCAGCGATCGCCTTGTCGCCGTCGCGCTTGCCGCCGGTCGCCTCGATCATCTTGTGGATGACGTACATCCCGTCCCAGGCGCCGACGGAGGCGTAGTTGGCGACGGTGTCCTTCGATTGCTTCGCGAGCGCCGCCACGAACTTGCGGTTCTCTGCCGAGTCATGGGCCGCCGAATAGTGGAAGGCGGTGGTCAAGCCGACCGCGCTGTCGCCGAACTTCTGCAGGTCGAATTCGTCCATCTCGGCAGTGCCAAGGAATTCGATGCCTGACTGGCGCAGGCCGTTCTCGTTGTAGGCCTTGACGAACCCGAGGTTGGGCGGCCCGCCGGGGAGGAACACGTAGACGGCTTGTGCGCCGCTTGCCTTGATGCGTTGGGCGAACGGTGCGAAATCGGTCGTCTTGATCGGCATCCGGATGCTCTCGACCACTTCGCCGCCAAGCTTGGTGAACTCGGCCTTGAACGACTTTTCCGCATCGACGCCGGGGGCGTAGTCGGTCACTGCCGTCACCACCTTGCGCAGCCCTTTCTTGTGGGCGTGCTGCGCGATCGGCACCGTTACCTGCCAGAGCGTGTAGCTGGTACGAATGAAGTAATCCGACTTGGTGGTGATATCGGACGTGGCGGCGTTGAAGATCACGGTCGGCGTCTTCGACTCCTGGATCAGTGGCGCGACCGCAAAGGCATTCGGCGTGAAGACGAAGCCGCCGATGTAGTCGACCTTGTCGCGCACGATCAGTTCCTGCGCCAGGTTCTTCGTGGCGGCCGGGTTCGGTCCGCCGGTGTCGCGATAGATGAGCTCGATGTCGTGGCCCGCGAGCTTGCCGCCCTGGGAGGCCACATAAGCTTCGGCGCCGTCCTTGAACAGCTTGCCATAGTGCGCGAAGGGTCCGGAGAAGGGTCCGGCGATGCCGACCTTGATCGTCTGGGCTGTGGCGGCGCCGGCGCCGAACACCAGCGTCAGCGGGAGGATGGCTGCAAGCAAGGCACGAGCGCGGCGAGCGGGCATGGGGGGGTCTCCGTTGTTCTGCACGCGCCCGCGGTCATCAATGCCGATGGCGTCGATGCTATTGGTCTGCGCGAACGTTACCGACAACTGGTTGCAATGTCAACGAGTTGCAATGTCAACCATTGGTCCGTGGCCATGCGGCCGGTCCTCGAATGCTCGACCCTCGTTATCCGGGCGCGATCATCATCGGGCGGCTCGTTACCTCGAGTTGGCGGCCCGCTGCAAGTGGGCCAACAGCAGCCGCGCCACCTCGGCCGGCTGCTCCTGCTGCACCCAATGACCGGCGCCGTCGATCAGCTGCACCGGCGACATCCGGGTGCAGGCCTGCTCCCGCATCTGCGCCAGCTGGCCGGGGCGCTGGTGGATGCCCCAGTCGCTGCTGCCGGCGATGAAGGTGGCCGGCACGTCGATGGTCCTACCCGACCAGACCTGCAGCTCGGCGACGAACGTCGGCCCGGTCAGGCAGCGGTACCACTGCAGGGATCCCTGGAAGCCGGTGCGCGCGAACTCGCCGCTGTAGACACGCAGTTCATCGTCCGGCAGCCAGCGGTTGGCGGCGATGGCATCCGGCGTCGGCATCTCGCGGGCCACGGTCTGCGCCATGCCCTCGTGCAGGTCCATCACATAGTAGGTCGGCAGCTTCTGCAGTTCCCCGGCGGCCCAGGCCGACAGCTCGTACGGCCGGTTGTCGGGCCAATCCGCGCTCTTGTGGTGGTAGTAGGCACGCAGGAACTGGTGCAGCCCCTGTGGCGCATGAAGCATGTCGCTGGCGGCTTCACGGCCCGAGTAGTACCACTGGTAGTGCTTGCGTGGACGCGGCAACGCCGCCAGCGCCGCGTGGATGTCGACGGGCGCTGGAACCGGCGAGCCTGGCCGCGCGCCTGCCGCGCCGTCCGACGCCGCGTTGCCGAACGGCAGCGGCGGCGGCCCGGCAAAGGGTGCACTCATCAGCACCAGCGACCGGAATATATCCGGGCGCAGCAGCGCGCACCAGGCAGCGACGAATGAGCCGAAATCGTGGCCGACAACCGCGTCGACCGAACGCAGCCCCAATGCCGATACCAGTCCGAGCGCATCCCGCACCAGGTTCAGCATCCGGTAGGACTGCAGGTCGCCGTCGTAGTCGGGATCCCAGCCGGTGGTGCGGCCGTAGCCGCGCTGGTCCGGTGCGATGACGCGATATCCGGCGGCGGCGAGCGGCAGCATCACCTTGCGCCAACTGTAGGCCAGCTCCGGGAAGCCGTGCAGCAGGAGGACGCATGGCCGGCCGTCGTCGGCCGCCTCTCCCGGCTTGCCGCCGGAGCCTTCGAATCCCGCCTCGAGGAAATGCATCGTCAGGCCGTTGATGTCCTCCGCGAAGCGCGAGCGGATGCCGGCCGGCAGGGGAAGGGGCGCAAGTGTGTCGTCGGTCATGGCAGTTGCAGAAAGCGTCAGGTCGCCGCCGGCGGAAAGCCCGCCTTCTGCGGCCACAGGTTCACGAACGGATAGATGCTGGTTGCCGCATAGAGCCCGGCCTTGGTGAACGGTTCCTCGGCCAGCCAGGCCCGTGCCGCTTCGCGCGAGTCGAAGTCGATCACCAGCAGGCTGCCGACCATGGTCGCGCCGTCATCGGCCAGCAACGGCCCGGCAAACGCGATGCGATCGGCAACCCGTTGGAGATACTCCTTGTGCACCGGCCGCATCCGCTGCCGCAACTCCGCCGCCAGCGGCCGGTCGATGAGGGTGATGGCGTAGATCATCGCGGTTGCTCCTTGTTCTGCAGGGTTCGACGGCGGCGGTAAGCCTGCCGCAGGCAGGCTCAGGTGACCAAGCCCGCGAAGCGGCCGCGCGGGTCACCGGCCGC
>JAEZQX010000395.1 GCA_023441105.1 Pseudomonadota bacterium
TATACGCCGATGGATTTCAGCACCCTCTCCGACGCGGTTGCGCGACACGCGTGGCGCGAGCCGGATTCGATCGCCCTGCGCCAGGATGGCGCGGCCGTGTCGTACGCGCAGCTGCAGCGGCTCGCCAACCGCGCCGCTTCCGGCCTTGCCCGCCAGGGCGTCGCCGCCGGCGACCTCGTCGCCGTGCAGTTGCCCAACAGCCTGCCCTTCGTGGTCGCGCTACTCGCGGCCGGCGCGCTCGGCGCCGGCGTCCAGATGCTCCACATGCCGTACCGGCGCGCCGAGCTCGCGACGCTGCTGCGACACGGCGGCGCCCGGGTGTTCGTCGGCCTGGCGCGCTTCAAGGACGAAGCGCCGCTCGCCACGGTGGCCGCCCTGCAGCCGGGAATGCTGCTGGTCGCCGCCGACGCCGCGGCCGACGACCCTGCCCTGCCCGCAGGCGCCCGCGCCTGGCAGGCGCTGCTCGACGCCGGCGACGCGGATGCCGTCTTCGCTGCAGTCGATCCCGGCTCGCGCTACGTCCTGCTGCACACCTCGGGCACGACTGCCGAGCCGAAAGGCGTGCCGGTCTCGCATCGCCAGTTCCTCGGCAACGCCGGCGCATCGATCGGACCGCTGCAGGTCCGGCGCGGCGACGTCCTGCTGCCGGCGGCGCCGATGACCCACCTCTACGGCCTGTTCGTGCTCGAAATGGCGCTGCTGGCCGGTGCCGCCGTCGCGCTGCTGCCCGCCTTCAGTCCGGATGCCCTGCTTGCCACCCTGCAGCGCGACGCGGTCACCGCAGTCTTCGCCGGACCGGCGCATTTCCGGCCGCTGCTGGACCTGCCCGCCGAGCGCACCGCCGATGGGCTGCAGGCGCTGCGCCTGGTGTGCTTGTCCGGCACTGCGGTGGCGCCGGCGCTCGCCGAAGCGGTCGAGGCGCGCCTGCCCCGTGGCAAGGTCATCCAGTTGTGGGGCATGAGCGAGTTGCAGGCCGGCTCGTACGGTCGCCCGGACGATCTGGCGGAGCTGCGCCACCATACTGCCGGCCGGCCCAGCCCGGGGACGCAACTGCGCGTCGTCGGCGACGACGGCATGCCCGCGAGCGGATCGGGTCGGCTGCAGATGCGCGGGCCGTCGCTCTTCGATGGCTACCTGGACAATCCCGCCGCCACCGCCGCCGCCTTCCAGGACGGCTGGTTCGACACCGGCGACCTGGCCTGCCTGCGCGACGACGGCGCGCTGGTCCTCACCGGCCGGGTCAAGGAGATCATCAACCGCGGCGGCGTGAAGTTCAATCCGCTCGACATCGAGGCGTTGATCGACCGCCTGCCCGGCGTCGTGCGCAGCGCCGTCGTGCCGATGCCCGATCCGGTGCTCGGCGAGAAGGCCTGCGTCTTCGTCGAGGCGCAGGCGCCGGTCAGCCTGGCGCAGGTGACGGCGGCTCTCGACGCGGCGGGGGTTGCCCGCTACAAGTGGCCGGAGCGGCTGGAGATGGTGGAACAGATGCCGATGACGCCGACGCAGAAGGTCATGCGCGGCCGGCTCGCGGCCCTGCTGCGACAACGGGAAGAGGAAGACAGATGATCGAGATGTGGGAACTCGTCGGCGAAAACGACCGGCGCTACAGCAATTTCTCCTGGCGCACGCGCATGGCGTTGCGGCACAAGCAGCTCGCGGTCACGTACCGGCCGATCCTGCTGACCGACAAGCAGAGCATCGCCTTCTCGGGCGGCACCACGGTGCCGGTGATCCGCGACGGCGACACCGTGGTGCGCGACTCGTGGGCCATCGCCGAACATCTCGAGGCCACTTATCCGGACCAGCCGTCGCTGTTCGGTGGCGAGACCGGCAAGGCGCTGGCCCGCCTCGCCAACAACTGGGTGGACCGCACCGTCCTCGCGGCGGCCTTCCCGCTGCTTGCGATCGACGCCCTGGCGGTCCAGGACGAAGCCGATCGGCCGTATTTCGCCGGCCTGATCGAGCGGCTCTGCCGCGCGACGCCGGCCGAGCTGCGCGAGCAGCAGCCGCGCCAGGCCAAGCGCTTGGCGACGACGGTCGATCCGGCGCGCGCCACGCTCAAGCGCCAGCCGTTCCTGAGCGGCGCGGCCCCCGCCTATGCCGACTACGCGCTCTTCTCCATCTATCAATGGGCCAGGATCGTCTCGCCGCTGGACCTGCTGGCCGACGACCCGGTGATGCACGCCTGGTTCGAGAAGCTCCTCGACCTCGACGACGGCTTCGCCCGCTCGGCGCCGGCCTTGCGCTGACCGGGGCCGGCCCCCCGTGCCGGGGCGTCAATCCTTCATCTTGCAGTCCTGCACGTAGGCATCGCCGTGCATCTTGAGCAGCGGCTCGCCGAGGGTCTTGTTGATCAGGCGGCCCTTGGCATCCTTGGTGACCACGCGCAGGTAGTAGTTCTGGATCGGGAACTGGTTGACGTTGAACTTCAGGTCGCCACGCACCGACTTGAAGTTGGCCTTCTGCAGCGCCCGGCGCAGCGCCTTCTTGTCGGTCAGGTTGCCTTTGACGTCGCGCACCGCCGCGTCGATCATCAGCGCGGTGTCGTAGCCCTGGGCGGCGAACACCGACGGCAGCCGGCCGTACTCCTTTTCGAAGGCGGCGACGAACTTGCGGTTGGCATCGTTGTCGAGGTCCATCGCCCAGTGGGCGGTGTCGAAGATGCCGGCCATGGCGTCGCCCACCGGCCGGATCACGTCCTGGTCGGAGCCGAAGCCGGGGGTCAGCAGCTGGGTGTCCTTGGACAGCCCGGCCCCGACGAACTGCTTGATGAAGTTGATGCCCATGCCGCCGGGCAGGAAGATGTACAGCACCTCCGGCTTGGCGGCACGGATGGCGGCGATCTCCGCGGCGTAGTCGAGCTGGCCCAGGTTGGTGTAGACCTCGTTGACCACCGTGCCCTTGTACATGCGCTTGAAGCCGGCCAGCGAATCCTTGCCCGCCTGGTAGTTGGGCGCCAGGAGGTAGACGTTCTTGAAGCCCTTGTTGGTGGCGTACTGGCCGGCAGCCTCGTGATAGGCGTCGTTCGGCCAGGCGGAAGCGAAGAAATAAGGGTTGCAGCTCTTGCCGGCCAGCGGCGACGGCGCGGCGTTCGGGCTGATGTAGATGGTCTCGCTGCGAAAGGCCTCCTGGATGCCGGCCATCAGCACGTTGGAGAACACGACGCCGGTGAGGAAGTCGACCTTGTCGCGCTTGACGTTCTTCTCGAACAGCTGCTTGCCGACGTCCGGCTTGAACTGGTCGTCGCTGATCAGCACCTCCGCCGGCAGGCCGCCGAGCTTGCCGCCGTTCATCTTCACCGCCAGCATGAAGGCGTCGCGGATGTCCACCCCGAGGCTCGCGGACGGACCCGACAAGGTGCTGACGAAGCCCACCTTGACCGCGTCGGCCGCCGTTGCCGGCTGCATCAGGCCCAGTGCGCCCAGCAGCGCCGCCGCGACTGCCGCCTTCGGCAACAGCTGGTTCCTGGCTTCGTTCCGCATGTCCTTACGCATGGCTCAGCTCCCCGATGAGTATTTTTCGTGCCGCCGATTATGCCGCCGCGGCGTTCGCGCGCAAGCGGCGTTTCCCCGACCCGTCCCGCCGCGCTCAGACCCAGGCCTGCAGCACGTACTCGTAGGCCGCCTGGGCATTCATCATGTCCACCCGCTGCAGCCGGATGCGCAGGCCATCGGCCGTGCGGACCAGCTGGTGCCGGTAGGTGCCGCCGAAATGCCGGACTTCATCGCGGCGCATCTCCATCATCTGGAAGCGCGAGTAGACCGTGAGCGACTGCAGGCCGTCGCCGCCGCCGGTGGCCTCGGGAGCGGCGACCGACTCGATCACCAGGTTCGACACCAGGTGGTTCGTGCCCCACAGCGCCGCCTGCGACCAGGCATTGGGATGATTGAGCCGGCCCATGCGGATCTCCATCATCAGCTTGTCCTCGGCAAAGATGGATGGCTCCGACAGCCAGTCGTTCTGGCTCGGCTGCACCGGCATCCAGTAGATGCCGTCGTCGGTGAACAGGTCGATCCACTCCTGCCAGCGGCGCGCGTCGAGCAGCGCCGCCTGCCGGTACAGCAGGTCCTCGACCTCCTCGCGCAGCCGCCCGTTGGTCCCGGCGGCGAGCGGCACCGAAGGCCGCGGCACATACATCGTCGGCAGCTCCGCCCCGCGTCCGCGGTGGTTCGGGGCGATCGAGTCGGCGCCGGTCAGCGATTCGACCGCCTCGATCACCACGCTCTTGCCCAGCGCCTGCTCCACGTGTTTTCGTTCCATGTCCAAACTCCGTCTCAGGCCGCTGAGAGATATTCGCGCCAGGCGCGGAACTGGTTGCGCATCACGACTTCGGAAGTGCCGTTGTTCGAATAGAGCACGCCGTCCTTCTCGGTGTCGCCGCCCATGTTGCGGTGAAAGCTCACCCAGTCGCCGCCGCGTGACTGCAACCCGTTCTGGCCGCGCGTCCAGTTCTCCAGGTCGTCGGCGTTGACCATCGTGGCCGGCGAATTGACGAGGTTGAAGTACCACAGCGAGCGCCGGTAGATCGCCTCCGGCACGCCCTTGAGGCGGAAGTGCCAGATCTCCGACAGGGTGCGGTCTGCCGAGATCGGCCGCAGGCAGCGCAGCTGCTGCAGCGGCGACTGCACCGACAGGTACGGGTAAACCAGCACGTGGTGGATGCTGCGCGACAGGTACTCCTCGGCCTGCTGCTCGCCGTAGGCCTGCTTGAGCAACGCCTCGTGCTCGAGCGTGTCGGGATCGGTCGGGCGCAGACCCATGTAGGCCTGCAGGATTCCGTGGCCGCGCGGCAGGTTGATGGTCTGCACCGAATCCCACTGCGAGAAGCTCGACGCGAAGCTCGACAGGTAGTGCAGATAGAGCGGCGCCTTGCCCTCCTTCTCCTTGACCCGCTGCTCGACCCGCCGGGCCGGCACGCCGGTGGACTGGTGGGTGACCGAGGGATGCAGCGCGTCGAGCTGGTTCTCCATGAAGAACTTCCAGTTGGACCGCTGGATGACCCGATGGCAGACCGGCACCACCTCCACTTCGCCCACCGGCGAGCGATCGCACATGTCGTCGAACGCCACCTTGGCGTCGCCGAGGAATTCCAGCAGGCTCGGTCCCTCCGGGTCCAGGCTGGCGAACACGAAGCCGCGGTAGCTGTCGACGCGAGCCGCCGCCTTCATGCTGCAGTCGGGATTGTCGGTGTTCAGGCGCGTGCCGTCATAGCCCTGCTTGAGGGGGATCGCCCGCACCCGGCCGTCGAGGTTGAAGCTCCAGGCGTGGTACGAGCAGACGAAGGCGTTGCCGGTGTTGCCCTTCTGGTTGCCGCACACCTGCACCCCGCGGTGCGGGCAGCGGTTGTAGAGCACGTGGATGCCGTTGTCGCGGTTGCGCACCATCAGCATCGGCTGGCGCCCGATGGTGACGGCGTGGTAGTCGCCCGGATTGGGCACCTGCGAGACATGCCCGCAGTAGATCCAGATGCGCTCGAAGATCGTGCGCATCTCGAGCTCGAAGATTTCCGGATCGGTGTAGCACCGGCGATGCACGCGGTCGGGTTCAACCAGTTGATCGAGATCCATTGCTCCTGCCTCTGACGGGTGGTGGATCGGCGTCCGCGGGTGACGCCGCAACGATCGACTGTAGACCAGCGGCCGAGCGCTGACCAGTACTTGGCGACGGCATCCGGGAATCCGCTAACTGCCTTTTCCATAACCGTCGGTTATAGACTGCGGCATGGATTACCGCCACATCCTCCACCTCGCCACCGCCGCGCGCAGCGGCAGCCTGACGGCGGCCGCGGCGGAGCTCGGCATCTCGCAGCCGGCCCTCTCCAAGAGCATCGGGGCGTTCGAGCGGGCCGTCGGCGTGCCGCTCCTGGAGCGCGGCCGCTTCGGCGTGCGCCCCACCCGCTACGGCGAAGCGGTGATCGCGCGCGGCAGCGTCATCGAGGCCGAGATCCGCGGCGTCGCCGCCGAGATTGCCGCCATGCGCCGGACCGCGCATGTCCGGGTGACCATCGGCTGCGGCCCGTCCGAAGCTACCCGGCTGCTGCCGCAGACGCTGGCCGCGATGCGGCGCAGCCATCCCGAGATGCGGGTCACCGTCCTCTACGGCCTCAACGAAACGCTGATGCCGATGGTCAAGAAAGGCGAGATCGAATTCGCCCTCTCGTCGGTGCCGCGGACGGCCTCGGATCCGGACCTTGCCCACCAGGTACTGCACGCCGATTCGGCGGCGGTGATCGCCAGGCCTGACCATCCGCTCGCCCAGCGCCGGCATCTGGTGCCGGCGGACCTGCTCGGCCAGCGCTGGGTGCTCGCCCGCCGCCGCGAGCTCGAGCGGCGCGCGCTCGACGAGCTGTTCCTCGATGCCGGCTTCAAGCCGGTGGAGGCGGAGATCGAGACCACCTCCTCGGTGCTGCTGAAGACGCTGGTGATGCAGGGCGAGTACCTGAGCTTCCTGCCGCGGGAGCTGATCCACTGGGAGGAGCAGGCCGGGCAGCTGACCGTGCTGGCAGTGGACGCCCCACCCTGGGAGCGGCTGGTCGGCATCACCGCCCGGCGCCGCGGCACGCTGACCAGCGCCGCCAAGACGCTGGTCAAGGCGTTGAAGGAGCAGTGCGCGCGCTGAGCCGCGCAGCCGGCGCCGGCGGGCGCCGGCCGCTGCAAAAGACCAGGACGCCGCTCAGGCAGTGCTGCCGGGCATCCAGGAACAACCGGCGAAGCGCGCGCTGCTGCCGAGCGCCTGCTCGATGCGGATCATCTCGTTCCACTTGGCCATCCGCTCCGAGCGCGAGAACGAGCCCACCTTGAACTGGCCGGCGTCCCAGCCGACCGCCAGATGGGCGATGGTCAGGTCCTCGGTCTCGCCGGAGCGGGCCGAGACGATGGTGCCGAGGCCCGCCGCCTTGGCGGCGGCCAGCGCCGCCCGGGTTTCGGTGACGGTGCCGGCCTGGTTGACCTTGATCAGGGCCGCATTGACGCTGCGATCGGCGGCGGCCTGCGCGATGCGGCCGGCATTGGTGACCAGGAAGTCGTCGCCGATCACCTGGACCTTGTCGCCGACCGCCGCGGTAAAACGCTGCAGGCCGACGGGATCGTCCTCCGCGAGCGGATCCTCGATCGAGACGATGGGATAGCGCCGGCACCAGCCGGCAAGCAGCTCGCCGAGGCCGTCGCTGTCGAGCTCGCGCGACTCCAGCCCCAAGCGGTAGCGGCCGTTGGCGCCGAACTCGGAGGCGGCGATGTCGAGAGAGATGGCGACGTCGCTGCCCGGCGCGAAGCCGGCAGCTTCGATCGCCCGTACCAGCGTCTCGATCGCCTCCTCGTTGCTGTCGAACACCGGCCAGTAGCCGCCTTCGTCGGCGACGCCCTGGCGCTTGCCGGCGTCGGCCATCAGGCGGCCCGCGGCCAGGTAGACCTCGGCCGTCATCTCGAGCGCCTGCTCGAACGACCTGGCGGCGACGGCCATCACCATCAGGTCCTGGATGTCGATGCGGCGACCGGCATGCGCGCCGCCGCCGAAGATCTGGATCTCCGGCATCGGCAGGCTCACCGGCGCCCCGTCGGCGAGGTACTGCCAAAGCGGCACGCCGGCGCTCGCGGCGGCCGCATGCAACGTGGCGATCGAGACCGCCACGACGGCATTGCCGCCAAGGCGCGACTTGGCCGGCGTGCCGTCGAGCTTGATCAGGCGCTCGTCGATGGCGGCCTGCTCCGAGGCGTCCATGCCGATCAGCGCCGGCGCGATCTCCTGCGCGATGCCGGCCAGGGCCTCCTTAACGTCCTGGCCGCCCAGCCGCGAGCCGCCGTCGCGCTTGTCGATCGCCTCGCGCGAGCCGCGCGAGGCGCCGGCCGGCGCGATGCCGCGGCCGACGCTGCCGTCGTCGAGCCAGACCTCCGCCTCGATCGTCGGCCTTCCGCGCGAATCCCAGATCCGCCGGCCATAAACTTCCACGATTTCACTGCTACGTATCACGCTGTTCGACTCCAGTATTCGGCGATCTCGGCCAGGCGCCGGGCCGGCTGCACGAGAAAACGGCCGGCGGCCTCGCGTACGGCCTGCCGGCGCGGTTCATCAGTCAGGTATTCCACCGGCGACTTGCCGTCGATCCGCGCCAGCCACAGCCCGGGCAGCAAGGCGGCGCAGCGCGCTTCGAAGGCGTCCGCCGGCTCCCAGTCAACGGTAGCCAGATAGGACTGCGAAAGGCGCTCGAAACAGGCAAGGTACCGGGCCTTCCATTGTGGCTGCCAGGAACCCTTCAGCAACAGGTGATTCAGACAGAAGGCGAGATCGAAGGCCGGATCGCCGTACCAGGCGCATTCCGCATCGAGGAAGATCGGGCCGGCGGGTCCGCGCAGGATGTTCTTCGGGCTGATGTCGCCGTGCACCAGCGCCAGCCGGGTGGCCAGGGTGGTCGCTGCCAGTTGCTCCAGCCGCTCTGCCAGTGCCGGATGGCGCGCGGCCGTGGCGCGCAGGTAGGGTTCGATACGGATCGGCTCGAAGGTCGCGTCGTTGGCGAACTGCGCCGCGAGGTCCGTCCGGCGGGCGCTGCGGCCATGGATCAGCGCGAGCCGCGAGCCGACCTCGGCGGCGAAGTCGCCGTCGATCTCGCCGTCGCGCAGCTGGTTCTTCCAGACGGGATAGTCCTGCGGCGGCAGGTACTCCATCGCGAACATGCCCTGCGCCGGATCCTCGCCCAGCAACCGCGGAACGCTGTCGGGCAACCAGCCTCCGACCGTCCTGAGCCAGGCTGCCTCGGCGGCATTGCGTTCGACCGGCGCCTCCCACAGCGCGGCGACCTTGAGCCGGGGCAGCGCCCGCTTGAGGCAGAAGCGGCGACCGGCGGCTTCCGCCAGCAGGATGTCCGAGGACACGCCGCCGGCGAGCGGCTGGAACCGCGGCACCTCGCCCTGCGCCACCAGGCCGAGCTTGCGCAGCGACTCCACCAGCTCCCCGAGCCTCTCGATCGGTGGCTGCAACCCCGCCTGCGCGCCGGTGGGCGTGATGTCGTCATTCATGGCGGCTCATCCCTTCGTCCCTGCTCATCCTGCCATCTCCTCCGGACCATCGGTCTGCTGGTAGACGCCCGAGAACCGCATTCCGTCCCAGGCGTACAGCAGGTAGGCCGCATGGACGCAGTTGCGCGCGGCCTTCGGCTTGAACAACCCGGCGCACTGGCCGCCGCGATGGCGGGCACTGCGGTAGGCAACGCCATTCGAGCCGCCGGCGCGCAAGGCGGCGCCCACCTGCCGCGACTGGGCATAGCTCTCCGGATCGTCGATGCGCGCGTCGACCACGCCGTCGAGCCGCAGGTCATGCAGCCTGGCGTCGATGTCCACATGGTAGAGGCGCATGGGCAGGTGCATCGAGCCTTCGCCGGTGGCTGCGAGGAACCGGCCATGGTGGTAGCGGGTCTCGGCGATGGCGGTCGCGCGCTCCTTGCCGGCATAGAAGACGCCATAGCTGCCATCCGAGAAACGGCTGCCCTGGGGGTTGAGATGGGTGAAGGCAGCCATGATCGGCCCGCTCCCCGGTCCCAGCAGCCGGTCCTGCGGCGCGACCAGCTCGATCTTGCCGACTTCGTCGCGGATGCGGTCGTTGGTCAGCGCCTCCCGCGCATAAAGCGCCTCGAAGTCCTCCGGATCCGCCACCCGATCGAAAAGAAACACGCTCGGATAGCGGGTCGGGACGATGCGGAAGGCGGGCTGCCAGCGGATCCGGCGTAGCGGGACCCGTGCCATCCACGGCGGGTCCGGCTCGCCGGCCGGGTGAGCAGTCACGACCAGCCGCCGCCGCGGGCCGCATCCAGGTAGCGGCGCACGGCGTTGAGATCGCTGACGTTGCCGGCCAGCATCCGCTCGAGTGCGGACCGCCCGCCGAACATCGCTGCCGCGTTCGGCTTGCGGACCCAGGCGTCCGCGACCGCCGGGTCGGGAAACAGGATCTGCAGCGCCTTGTAGATGCCCAGCAGATTGGAAATCCGCTCGAGCGTATCGCGCGGCAAGCTGGCGCGTTCCGGATGCTTGCGCCAGGCGAAGAAGGTGGACCGGGCCGGCTCGCCCAGCAGCGCCAGCTGCTCCTCGATGCTCAGGCCCCACAAGGCGGCGATACGGGTGAAGGCGCGGACGCCGGCCGCGCTCATCTGGGCGAGACCGGGCTCGTTGGCGGCTTCTTCGGCGCGCGTGGTCATGATATTCGGCTCAGGCGGCAAAGCGTGCGGGTTAATCCTGATTTAGACTTATAAACCACCATAGTCCATTCCAGGACTGCTGTCAAATTGCCGATGCTCAGGCGGTGGCGCGCCGGACGACTTCGTAGCCGAGGTCGATATTGCGCTTTGGCGGGCCGCTGCTGCCGGTTGCCCGGGCGAGCAGCGACTCCGCCGCCACCACGCCCATGCGATAGCCCGGCACGCGGACCGTGGTGAGGGCGGGCGTGGCGATCGAGGCGATGTCGAAGTCGCCGAAGCCGACGACCGCCACCTCCTCCGGCACCCGCCGCCCTGCCTCGCGCGCCACCTGCAGGAAGCCGCAGGCCAGCAGGTCGTTGGCGCAGAAGACGGCGTCGATGGGCGGGTCCTGCTGCAGCAGCCGCCGCGCCGCGGCGCGCGCCTGCTCGATGACCATGCCGTTGTCCACCAGGGCGTCGACCGGCCGAGCCAGGCCGGCCTCCTGGGCGCCGCGCCGGAAGCCCTCCCGCCGCTTGCGCGAGCGATGCTCGCCGTCGCTGCCGATGAAGGCAAGCCGGCGCCGGCCATCGGAGGCAAGCAGCAGGCCGACCGTCCGGCCCGCGCTGCGGTTGGAGAAGCCGACGCAGATGTCGAGCGGGTCGCGGGTGACGTCCCAGATTTCCGCGACCGGCACGCGGTGCGCGGCAACCAGGCCGCGGATCCCGGCATCATGCTCGACACCGGTCAGCACCAGCGCATCGACGCCGCGGGCGATGAAGGCCTCGACCAGCGATCGCTCGTTGCGCGTGTCGTAACCGCTGTCGCCGAGCATCAGCTCGAAGCCGGCGCCGCGCAATCCGTCGGACAGGCCCTGCAAGGTGCCGGCATAGACGGAGAACGACAGCGTCGGCACCACGGCGGCGACGATGCGGCTGCGGCGGGAGGCCAGCGACCGGGCGCTGCCGTTGGGCAGGTAGCCGAGCGCGTCGATCTTCGCCCGGATCCGCTCGAGGGTTCGCGGATCGAGGCGGTGCGGCTCGCGCAGGGCCCGCGACACGGTCATCGCCGACACGCCGGCGGCGGCGGCGACGTCCGCCAGCCGCGGGCGCGCGCCGGATGGTGCGTCGTTCCTTGACATGCAGGCCATCCCCGGATAATTTGCCGTCGATGTTAGCGCAAACACCGGCAGGAACGACAGCGATGCAGCAGGCCATCCGGACCATCGGCGACCGCGACGTCGCCTTCTATCGCGAGCACGGCTACCTGGTCGTGCGCGACGTGCTGGACGCGGGCCAGCTCGAGACGCTGCGCGAGGCGGTGGCGCAGCTGCTGGCCGGCGCGCACGGCGTCACCGGCAACACCGATCTCTACGACCTCGAGGACAGCCACAAGCCCGAGGCGCCGCGCGTGCGCCGGCTCAAGCTGCCGCATCGCAACCACCCCGCCTTCGGCGCGCTGATCCGCTCCGAAGCCGTGCTGCGGCTGATGAGGCCGCTGCTCGGGGACAGCATCCGGCTGCAGACGTCCAAGCTCAACCTCAAGTCGGCGGGCTACGGCGCCCCGGTGGAGTGGCACCAGGACTGGGCCTACTACCCGTACACCAACCAGGACGTGCTCGCGGTCGGCGTGCTGCTCGACGATTTCACCGAGGACAACGGCGCGATGATGGTGGTGCCCGGCAGCCATCGCGGCCCGGTCTACGACCATCATTCCGCCGGCCGCTTCTGCGGCGCGATGGACCCGACCGTGACCGGCTTCGATGTCAGCCAGGCGATCAAGCTGATCGCGCCCGCCGGCTCGATCACCCTGCATCACGCGCGCACGGTCCACGGATCGGCGCCGAACACCTCCGGCGCATCGCGCAACTTCCTGCTCTACGAGGCGATGGCGGCGGATGCCTGGCCGCTGGCAGGCACCTTCGCGCCGTTCTCCGACCTCGAGGAATTCAACAGCCGGCTCCTGTGCGGCGAGGCCACCCTGCAGCCGCGGCTGGAGGCGGTGCCGGTGCGCATCCCGCTGCCCAAGCCGCTGGACCCGTCGTCGCTCTACCAGGCGCAGAAGGGACTCGGCAACCGTTATTTCGAGCCGGTGAACGCCTGACGCCGGCGCGGGACGCAGCAGGCCCGGCGGCCTGCGCATCGCTTCGCGGCCGCTGTGCCGCATCCGAAAACACGAGGAGACTGGGCGTGAGACACCCGAAAAAAACGAGGCTCGCCGCTTTGGCCTGCGGGCTGCTGCTGCCGCTGCTTCCCCTGGGCGCGACGGCGCAGACGACGTTGACCCTGGGCGGATCGGACTCCATCGGCACCACCATCGACCGCGGCAACGCCTTGTTCGCCAAGCTGGTCAACGAGCGCGCCGGCGGCAAGCTCAAGATCAACTTCATCCAGGGCGAGCAGCTCGGCAACGACGTCCAGGTCATCGAGCAGATGATGAAGGGCTCGGTGCAGGTCTACGGCGACGTGCTCGACTGGTACGCCAATTGGGTCAAGGACTTCGCGATCTTCGCCTGGGGCTTCACCTTCCGGGACAACGACCATTTCCAGCAGTTCCTCGAATCCGACACTTTCCGCAAGATGTCGGAGGAGCTGCGCAACAAGCAAGGCATCCGCATCCTCGCCAGTGCGCCGACACAGCCGCGGGTGCTGTTCGCCAAGCGCCCGGTCAACGCGCCCGACGATCTCAAGGATCTCAAGATGCGCGTGCCGGAGATCAAGACCTACCTCAACCTCTGGAGCACGCTCGGCACGCGGCCGTCGCGCGTCGCCTGGGCGGAAGTCTTCCTCGGCCTCAAGACCGGCGTCATCGACGCAGCGGAAGGTCCGATCTCCTCGGCCTACGGCGCGAAGTTCCACAACGCCGCCAGCAACATGATGCGCACCGACCACCTGGTCTCGTCGCAGCACATCACCATGAACGAGAAGGCCTTCCAGGCGCTGTCGCCGGAGCTGCAGAAGATCGTCATCGAAGCGGCGCAGGAGTCGGTGGCCTGGGGTCGCAAGGAAGCGGAGAAGGAAACCGAGGAGCTGACGGCGAAGATCGCGTCCGAAGGGGCCAAGGTGATCAAGCCCGAGCGCGGACCGTTCGCCGAGAAGGCCATCGCCGCGGTCCAGAAGATGGAAGAGGACGGCGCCTGGAGCCCGGGACTGTGGCAGAAGATCCGCGACCTCAAGTAGATGTCTGATCCGCTCGCCGCCAGCTGGCGGCTGTTGCGCGCCCTCGGCACGCTCGAGCGCGCTGCCTGCGTGGTGCTGCTGGCCGGCATCGTGATCTCCATCACGGTGCAGATCGTCACCCGCTACCTGTTCGGGCAGCCGCTGGTCTGGGTGGAGGAAGCCGCCGGCTACTCGTTCATCTGGGTGGTATTCCTCGGCGCCGCCGCCGGCTTCAAGGAGCTGCGCCACATCCGCATCGACACCTTCGTGAGCCGGATGCGGCCCCGGCCGCAGAACCTGATCCGGGCAGCACTCTACGCCCTGTGCACGCTGCTGATGCTGATGGTCGCCTGGTATGCGTGGGAGATCATGGACGTCGAGGCGCGCAGCAGCACCATGGCGCTGCCGGTCGAGCTGCCGCGGCATCTGTTCTATTCCGTGCCGCTGTTCGCGAGCACCCTGTCGATCGCCCTCACCGGCGCCTGGCTGGTCGCCGCCTGCATCGCCCATGCCGTCGCCGGCCGTCCCATCGATGCCGAGCTCGACGTGATCGAGCGGCGCCGCCTCGACGAAGAACTGCTCAACCACTGAGCCGCGGCGATCCACCCGTCCACCGATGATGCACCTTCCGCCGGCCCGCCCATGATCCTGCTGATGTTCGGCGTGATGTTCCTGCTGATCGCAGTGGAACTGCCGATCGCCTTCGCCCTCGTCGCCGCCGCGTTCTTCTACCTGCACACCGGCACCCAGATCCCGCCGTCGATCGTGGTGCAGCGCATGTCGACCGGCATCGACAGCTTTCCGCTGCTGGCGATCCCGCTGTTCGTGCTGGCCGGCAACCTGCTCAACTCCGGCGGCATCGCCCGGCGCCTGTTCGATTTCTCGATCGCCTTGATCGGGCACATGCGCGGCGGTCTGGCCCAGGTCAACATCCTGGCAAGCCTGATCTTCTCCGGCATGTCGGGCGTGGCACAGGCCGACGCGGCCGGCCTCGGCACCGTCGAGATCAAGGCGATGAAGAGCGCCGGCTTCAATGCCTCGTTCGCCGCGGCCGTCAGCGCCTCGTCGGCGATCATCGGTCCGATCATCCCGCCGTCGGTGATCATGGTGATCTACGGCGTGCTGGCCCAGGTGTCGGTCGGCGACCTGTTTCTGGCGGGCATCGTTCCCGGGGTCGTCATCGGCCTGCTGCTGATGCTCACCGTCTACATCCTGGTGGTGACCCGCACCGTGCATGCGCCGGTGCAGCCGCAGGCATCGGCGCTGGAATTGCGCCGGACCTTCTTCGCCGCCATCCCCCCGCTGATGGCGCCGATCATCCTCATGGGCGGCCTGCTGACCGGCGTGGCCACGCCCACCGAGCTGGGCGCGATCACCGTGGTCTACGCGGTGATCCTCGGCTTCATCTATCGCGAGCTGACCTGGAAGATCCTGGTGCGGGCCATGTCCGAAACCGCCGTCGCGACCGGCGTGCTGGTGTTCATCATGGCCGCCGCCGTGCCGATCGGCTGGGCGATCGCGGTCAACAACGTGCCGGCGCTGTTCGCCGGCTGGCTGCTGTCGATCACGCAGGAGCCGTGGGCGGCGCTGATGGTGATCAACATCATCCTGCTGATCGTCGGCTGCTTCATGGAGACGACCGCGATCCTGCTGATCGCCGTGCCGACGCTGCTGCCGCTGATCCTGCAGCTGGGCATCGATCCGGTGCAGTTCGGGCTGATCATGATCATCAACCTGCTCATCGGCGCGACCACCCCGCCGTTCGGCGTGCTGCTGTTCATCGTCCAGGACATCGCCCGGGTCAGCTTCGGCGAGATCGTGCGGGCGATGCTGCCGTTCTACGTCCCGCTGCTCCTCGCGCTGCTGCTGGTGACCTACTGGCCGTCGCTGTCGCTCTGGCTGCCGTCGATGATGAAGTAGGCGATCGCCGGCCAGGGATCCCAGCCGGCAGTCCCACCGCCGAGGCTCAGCGGGCCTTCAACGATTCGATGGCGGCACCGGTCCGCGGAATCCGGCCGACCAGGCGGATGCGTCCTTCCGCCAGCAAGGCATTGAGCATCGGCCGGCGCACCGTCCAGTGATCGCGCGGGTAGCGCGAGAAGATGAAGACGCTGCGGCTCGGGCTCATCCAGCCGACCTTGAAGCGCTTGGCCTCGCCGGCGGTATCGGCGACCTCGACCTCGGAGCCATTGGTCAGGCCCAGTCGCGCCACCTCGTCGTCGAGTGGCATCGCCGGCGGGTCGTCGGCGACGGGCCTGGCGCCGGCATCGCGGGCGGACGCCGCGACCGGCAGCGGCACCGATGGCGGCACCGGCTCCGGC
>JAEZQX010000421.1 GCA_023441105.1 Pseudomonadota bacterium
TCGTCGCGCGTCTGCCGGCCCGGTCCTGACCGACCGGGGCGGACGGCCGGTCAACCGGTCAGCCCGGCGGCTGCTCGCGCCGGCCGTCAGGATGGCGCGCGAAGCGCTCCGGCTCGGCGCCATGCACCGGCGCCTGGTCCGGCCAACTCCAGCCGCCGAACTGGGTACGGCGGTAGTCCATCAGCGTCTCGCGGATCTGCGCTTCGCTGTTCATCACGAATGGCCCGTATTGCGCGACCGGCTCGGCGATGGGACGCCCCTGCAGCAGCAGGAACTCGGCATCCTCGGAGCCGCTGTTGTGCAGCTCGACCGGCTGGTCGGGACGCAGCTCGATGGCGCTGCTGTCGGCGACCTCCTGGCCCGCCACCCCGACGCTGCTTCCCCTGAAGAAGTAGAGATGCCGCCGGGTGCCGGCGCCGCCGGCTGCCGGCAGCGTCCAGCGCGCGCGGGGCTCCATGCGGATGGTCCAGATGGCGACGTCCGCGTCCGCCTGCGCCGCCCACGAGTCCGGTGGCGGGGGCAGGGGATCGGCCGCGTCGGCCAGAGAACCGGCCACGACCGCCACCTCGGTGACACGCCCGGCCTCGTCGCGCGACTGCAGGCGCGGCAGCTGGTCCGACCAGAACATCGTGAAGTGCGGCGTCGCCATCTTGCTGCGCGCCGGCAGGTTGAGCCAGATCTGGAACAGTTCGACCGGATTGGGACGACCCTCATCGAGCAGCGGGAACATCTCCGAATGCACGATGCCCTTGCCGGCGGTGAGCCACTGGACATCGCCGCGTCCGAAGCGCGCCGCGGCCCCCAGCGAATCCGAGTGATCGATCAGCCCCTTGCGCACGATCGTCACGGTCTCGAAGCCGCGATGCGGATGCGCCGGAAAGCCCGGCACCGACTCGCCGTGATACATGCTCCAGCCGTCCTTGCGGCTGAAGTCCTGGCCGATGTCGCGGCCCGCCAGCGAGGCGCGCGGCCCGAAACGTCCGTCCGCCTCCGGGTAGGCGTCGTCGTGGTGGGCGCAGAACAGGAACGGGTCGGCAGTCACCCAGGGAAAGCCGAGGGGAGAGATGCGCAGGATGGCGCCGCTCGTCGTGCGCGTGGCGGATGTGCTGTCGCTCATGGAACCTCCTTTTGCTGGAATATGGGGATCGACCGGGGCCACCGCAAGCTCCCCGCCAGGTCCCGTGCGTCGCCGGCCGGACGCCGGCTACTCGGGGAGTCGGCGGCGCGCGTCGGCGAATGAACGGCCGTCCAGGCCGCCGAAGCCGCCGCCCATCGCCGCCGGCAGCTGCCGTCGCGGACCGGCGGATATCGTTGCCGCATCTTTTCCGGTTCGGCCGCCAGCGGCCGGGCTTGTACCGGAGCCGTCATGTTCATCCTGAAGTCCCGCTCGGCGGCGCACGCCTTCGTCGACATCGTCCGCCATTCGGTCGGCAATCCTCACCTGGCCGACGTCATCGAGGCCAATGCCCCCGGCACGCGTCGCAGTCGGCGTGCCATCGAGCGGCATGTCGAGCGGACGCTGGAGGCGGCGGATGTCATCGCGGCCGCCTGCTGCGAACAGCCGCGCAAGCGCATGCCGGTGGCCATCGACATACGCAATGCTGCCATCCGCTCGGCCCTGGTGGCGATGCTCGACTTGTACCTGCAGTTCGCCGAACTGGGCGACACCGCCGGCTACGGCGCCGACGAGCTCGACGTGGCCGAGATCCGGATGACGATCCAGGCCGCCCTCGACCTGCCGGAATTCCCGTCGCCGAGTCATGGTGTGCGGGGGGAAGTGCCCAAGGTCACCGTCGGCGCCGTTGCCGGCTCCGCCGCCATTCGCTCGTCGACCTCCATGAGCAGCCTGAATCCGACCAGCGGGTAGCGGGACTGGGGCGTATTCCAGTTTCGGAATGCCGATCGCGCGTAGAAGGACCAGCTGTGCCACGAGCCTCCTCGGCGCACCCGGACATCCCCTGAGGCCGGTCCTCGCGGATCATCGGCTGGCGAATGGCGGTAATAGTCGGCGGCGTACCAGTCCCCGACCCATTCCCAGACATTGCCGTGCATGTCGTGAAGGCCCCAGGCGTTGGGAGAAAAGCTGCCGACCGGCGCAGTGAAGGCGTAGCCGTCCCTGCCCAAGAGTGCTTGCTGGTGCCACTTCGGCCAATGCTGGGCGCTGTCGCTGTCGAAGGTGTTCGAGGTTTGCAGCAACACCAACGGGTCGTCGCCTGCATGGTAGCGAGTCCGGGTGCCGGCACGGCAGGCATATTCCCACTCCGCCTCCGTTGGCAGCCGGTAAGTCCTGCCTTCATGAGCACCGAGCCACTTGGCCATTGCCTGGGCGTCGTTCCACGTCACATTGACGACAGGATGGTCCTGGTCTTGCGGGAAGCCGGGATCGTGCCAGGAGTACTTCGGGTCGCGGCCCTCGAACGCGTCGCGTCGCGTCGTGAGCGCCGGGTCGTAGGCCGGGTTGAATCCGAAGCCGCCGGTTCCATCGACAATCGACTCGGGCCGATACCCCGATTCTTCGAGAAAGCGTCCGAACTGGCCGACGGTGACCTCGTATTTCGAGAGGTAGAAGGAGCGATTGATGCGAACCTCGTGAACCGGGGCCTCGTCGGCGACATCACGCAGGCGCTGCACCTCGAGACTCGGAAAGTCCGTGCTCAGGCGTTCCACCGTCTCGTCGCTACCCATCAGGAAGCTGCCCGCGGGCAGCAGCACCATCGTCATCCGGATCGAGTTTTCCAGCAGAACAGGGTTGCGTGCCGCCGCCGCGTCCGGAGCAGGCTGGAACCGCGCAGTCGGGATTGCTTCCTGGGCCAAAGCACCACCCCACGGAAAGCCAACGATCGCCGCCGCCAGGTACGCACGGAAAGTCGCGCAACGCATGCCTCTGCCGCCCCCGCAAGCCATGGACCTCAGGATCGTAGTCGTGATTGGGGAGGTTGGAAGTACACTGACTGGCATTTGCCACGCCTGCGGGAAGCCGATGAAATCAATCCTCGAACTGGTTGCGGTGCTTGCCATCGCATCGATCGCACAGCACGCGGTTGCGCAGAGCGCGACCCCGTCGGCTTCTTCCAAGAAGGGCGCAGCGCCCGCGGCCACCGAGACCTTGTCTTCCGGCGTCGGCATCAAGCACGTCACCGTCGGCAGCGGCGCTTCCCCGGGGCCCGGCGACACCGTCAAGGTCCACTACCGCGGCACCCTTGCCGACGGCAAGGAGTTCGACAGCTCCTACAAGCGCGGCCAGCCGGCCACCTTTCCGCTCGACCGGGTCGTGCCCTGCTGGACCCAGGGACTGCAGAAGCTGAAGGTCGGCGGCAAGGCGACCTTGACCTGCCCGCCGGCCACCGCCTACGGCGCGCGCGGCATTCCCAACGTGATCCCGCCGGACGCCACGTTGACCTTCGACGTCGAGCTGCTTGCCATCGGCGGTTGATGGCGCCGACCGCGCTGTTGTCCTGCGGCGTGCTGCTGTTCAACGAGCACGACCAGCTCCTGCTCGCCCACGCCACCGGCAACCGGCATTGGGACGTGCCCAAGGGATTGGCGGATCCGGGCGAGGAACCGCTGACCGCTGCGCTGCGAGAGACGCGGGAAGAGACCGGCATCGTCCTGGACCCGGCGGGCTGGACGGACCTGGGCCGCCACCCCTACCGGCCCGGCAAGGACCTGCATCTCTTCGCCCGGCGGGTGAGCACGTTCGAGGTCATCGTCGGCGACTGCGTCTGCACCAGCATGTTCGTCCACGCGCGTTCCGGGAAGTCGTTGCCCGAAGCGGATGCCTTCGCCTGGTTCGGCGTCGAGCAGTTGACCGAGCGCTGTGCGCGGTCGATGTCGACCTTGCTCGTCACCCAGGGCCTCGCAGCTCGCGCGCTGCAGGCGCTTGCCGGGCCGCCGGCCTCACCCGAGCGGCATCCTGTGCGACCATAGGTTGCGGGGATCCCGCAACCCGCGCCCGGTCAGGACACTACACAGGAGCTCACGATGAACGAGAAGCAGCCTGCGCGTGACGACTTCGCCGAACTCGCGCGGCGGTTGGGTTTCGACGAGACCGCCGCCAAGAGGGAAGGACCGGTGAGGGGTCCGCATGCCGGTCCCTCGGACGAGACGCCGCTGGAGAAGCTGCATCGCATCTCCGCGCTGATGGAGTCCTTGGCGGCGGAGATCCAGGGCATGCGGTCGGCCACCTACCGCGCCCAGCTGTGGCAGCAATGGGCGGCCATCTGCCAGCGCCGGATGCAATCGGCGGAGCGGCAGCGACGCCTGGGCTCCTCCTCGGGCGGATCGACCGCGTGATGTCGCCCGGACGCGAATCGCAACGGGCAGCCGGGGCCGCCGACGAACTGGTCCGGCAGCACCGCGCCAGGGAGCGGTTCGCGGCGCTGCCGCCGCCGTGGTCGATCGACGACGAGGCATTCGCCTATGCGGTGCAGGACCGCTTCGTCGACGAGCTGCAACGGCTGCGCGACACCCGCACCTGCGGCTACAAGATCGCGCTGACGACGCCGGCCATGCGCCAGATGGTCGGCTTCCACGACTCCATTTCCGGCCGGCTGCTGCAAGACCAGATCCATGCCAGCGACAGCACCATCCGCGCCGCCGATCATCGCCATCTGCTGATCGAGTTCGAGATCGCCTTCCGGATGGCTGCGGATCTGCCGGCCACGGAGGTGGCCTGGAACCGCGACAGCATCCTGCCCTACGTGGCCTGCGCCCATCCGGCGCTGGAGGTCGCCGATGACCGCGATGCGGACTACCGGCAGCTGGCCGGCGCGATCCTGACGCTGGCGGCCGACAATGCCTGGAACCAGGGACTGGTGCTTGGCGAGCCGGTTTCCGGCTGCAGCGCAGCGCAGCTGGCGGCGGCTTCAGGCGTCGCCACCATCGACGGCCGCGAGGTCGGTCGCGGCACCGGCGCCGACGTGATGGGCCACCCGCTGGATGCGCTCGCCTGGCTGGCGAACCATCTCCGGCAGCGCGGACTTCCGCTCGGCGCCGGCGCGCTGGTCACCACCGGCAGCCTGGTGACTTCCAAATTTCCCCGCGCCGGCGAAACCGTCGGCTTCGACATCGACAGCCTCGGCAGCGTGAGCCTTCACGTCGCCTGAGCCTGCACAACGCAAGGAATCATCGGCATGGATCTCGGACTCACCGGCAAGGTCGCCATCGTCACCGGCGCCTCCCAGGGAATCGGCCAGGCAACCGTCATGCGGTTGGCCGGCGAAGGCGCCCTGGTGGTTGCCGTCGCACGCGGCCGGGAGCTGCTCGACATCACCGCGGCGCAGGTGCGCGAGGCGGGCGGCCGGGCGCATGCCGTCAGCGCCGACGTCAGCAAGCCGGAGGCCGCGGCAGCCATCGTGGAACAGACGCTGAAGGCATTCGGGCGGATCGATATCCTGGTCAACAACGCCGGCACCTCCGCGACCGGCGCCTTCGAATCGGTCACCGACGAAGCCTGGCAGGCGGACCTGGATCTCAAGCTGTTCGGCGCCATCCGCCTGATCCGCGCGGCCGTGCCGCACATGAGGCAGCAGCGCGGCGGCCGCATCGTCAACGTCACCAACATCGGCGCGAAGCAGCCGGCAGCCGGATCGTTGCCCACCACGGTGTCGCGCGCGGCCGGCCTGGCCATGACCAAGGCGTTGTCGAAGGAGTTCGCGCCGGATGGCATCCTGGTCAACACCGTGTGCATCGGCCTGATCCGGGCGGGACAGCACGAGAAGAGCGCCGCCCGGCGCGGCATCGACGTCGAGGAGATCTACCAGACGATGGGACGCAACATCCCGCTCGGGCGGGTCGGCAGGGCGGAGGAGGCCGCCAACGTGATCGCGTTCCTGGTGTCGGAAGCGGCGAGCTTCGTGACCGGCACCAGCGTCAACCTGGACGGCGGCGCCAGCGCGGTTCTCTAGGAGCCTCCTGGCAGCTGCGCCTTGCCTGCAGAGCCGTCCGGCGCCTGCAGGCGAGGGCGTCACTTGACCAGCGTGACGGGTATGTCGACCAGGTGCAGCACCTTGGTGGCGACCGAGCCGAGCATCATGCTCTGCACCGAGCCGAGTCCGCGGGTGCCCATCACGATCTGCTCGCAGCCCTTCGACTTGACGTACTTGGCGATCGACTCCGGCACGCTGCCGACCTGGTGGCTCGCCGTGTACGGGATGCCGGCCTTGTCGAGGCGGTCCTTGGCGGCCTGCAGCACCTTCTGGGCTTCCTCGCCGTAGTACTCGTCGATCAGGTCCTTCTTCAGGTACATCCGCGCGTGGCCGGAAACGATCTGCGGCTGGACGTTGAGGAGGTGCACATCGAACTGGCGGCCTTCGGCGATCGCCTTGATCACCATGTCCACCGCATGCATCGAGTTCTCCGATCCATCGACGGGAACCAGTACTTTCGTCATCTTCATTCTCCGGTATCCGGCCGACGCAGCGGCCGGCTGCTGACGATGCTAACCGATGGATCGGCGGCCGGCGATCGCGCGCTCG
>JAEZQX010000557.1 GCA_023441105.1 Pseudomonadota bacterium
CCCAGCGAGATCACCGGCGTCTCCACCGGCTTCATCGATCTCGACCGCATGACCTCGGGCCTGCAGCCGGGTGACCTGATCATCGTCGCGGCCCGCCCTTCGGTGGGCAAGACGGCCTTCGCGCTCAACATCGGCGAGCATGTGGCCGTGCACGAGAAGCTGCCGGTGGCGGTGTTCAGCATGGAGATGGGCGCGGAGCAGCTGACCATGCGCCTGATCGGCTCCGCCGGTCGCATCGACCAGCAGCGGCTGCGCACCGGTCGGTTGACGGAAGACGACTTCATGCGGCTCACCGAGTCGATGCGCAAGATGCATGATGCGCCGCTCTACATCGACGAGACCCCGGCGCTGAACCCGCTCGAGCTGCGGGCGCGGGCCCGGCGCCTGGCGCGCCAGTATGGCCACCTGGGGCTGATCATCGTGGACTACCTGCAGCTGATGAGCTCGGCCGGCGGCGGCCGCGAGAACCGGGCTACCGAGGTGGCGGAGATCTCGCGCTCGCTCAAGGCGCTCGCCAAGGAGCTGAAGTGCCCGGTCATCGCGCTGTCGCAGCTCTCCCGCGAGGTCGAGAAGCGCCAGGACAAGAAGCCGATCATGAGCGACCTGCGCGAGTCGGGCTCCATCGAGCAGGATGCCGACGTGATCTTCTTCATCCATCGCGACGACCGCTATGATCCGGACAGCGCCAACAAGGGCATCGCGGAGATCATCATCGGCAAGCAGCGTAACGGTCCCATCGGCTCCGTCATGCTGACCTTCCTCGGCCAGTACACCAAGTTCGAGAACTTCGCGCCCCAGCATTGAAGGGCGGGAGCTCGCAGCGCTTCCCATGGATGTTCGATATGAGCGATAGCACCCCACCCGACGCCAGCGACCCGGGCACGGTCGCCGGCGAGGACGCCGCCGTACAGGGGGCGCTGAATGGCCTGCGGGTGCTCGACCTCTCGCGCGTCCTGGCCGGGCCCTGGTGTACCCAGATCCTGGCGGACCTCGGCGCCGAGGTCATCAAGATCGAGCGGCCCGGCGTCGGCGACGACACGCGCCACTGGGGGCCGCCGTTCCTGCGCGATGCGCAAGGCAATGCCACCACGCAGGCCACCTATTTCACTGCCGCCAACCGCAACAAGAAGTCGGTCACGCTGGACCTCGCCCAGCCGCAGGGGCAGGCGCTGGTGCGCAAGCTGGCCGCCCGCGCCGACGTGCTGGTGGAGAACTTCAAGGTGGGCGGCCTGAAGGCCTACGGGCTGGACTACGACAGCCTGAAGGCGATCAATCCGCGCCTCATCTACTGCTCGATCACCGGCTTCGGCCAGACCGGGCCGTATGCACCGCGCGCCGGCTACGACCTGCTGGTCCAGGCTTCCAGCGGCATGATGAGCATCACCGGCCGGCCGGATGACGAGCCCGGCGGCGGCGGCATGCGCGTCGGTGTCGCCATCACCGACGTCTTCACCGGCATTTATGCTTCCACCGCCATCCTCGCCGCGCTCAACGCGCGCCATGCCAGCGGCCGCGGCCAGCACATCGACATGGCCTTGCTCGACGTGGGCATGGCGGTGCTGGCCAACCAGGCCTCGGCGTTCCTGAACACCGGCGCGGCGCCCAGGCGCCAGGGCAACAGCCATCCCAGCATCGTGCCGTACCAGGACTTCCCCACGGCGGATGGCGCGATGCTGCTCGCCGTCGGCAACGACGGCCAGTTCGCGCGCTTCTGCGAGGCGGCAGGCCATCCCGAATGGGCAAGCGATGCGCGCTTCAGCCGCAATACGCCGCGGGTGGCCAATCGCAGCACGCTGGTTCCGATGATCGAGGCGGTCACCCGCACCCGCACCACGGCCGACTGGATCGAATCGCTCGGCCCGGTGGGCGTGCCGTGCGGTCCCATCAACGACATCGCCCAGGCGTTCGTGGACCCGCAGGTCGTCGCGCGCGGCCTGGTGCTGGAGCAGCCCACCGCGCCCGGCAGCGAGGTGCCTGCCATCCGTGGCGTGGCCAGCCCGCTGCGGCTGGCGGAGAATCCGCCGCTGGTGCGCAATGCGCCGCCCAACCTCGGCGAACATACCGCAGAGGTCCTGGCGGACCTGGGTGTGGACGAGGCCGCCCTGGCGGCGCTGCGCAAGGCCGGCGTGGTCTGACCCGCTCCCGGGTCGACCTGCCGCGCGCGCCTGCCGTACCGAACCAGCGCCCGAACTACCCCGGCGACCTACAGCACGTCGGTCGCATAGTCCGCCAGCCGCGAGCGCTCGCCGCGCTGCAGGGTGATGTGACCGGCATGCGCCCAGCCCTTGAAGCGCTCGACCACATAGGTCAGCCCCGAGGATCCCTCGGTGAGATAGGGCGTGTCGATCTGGGCGATGTTGCCCAGGCAGACGATCTTGCTGCCGACGCCGGCGCGGGTGGCCAGGGTCTTCATCTGCTTCGGCGTGAGGTTCTGGGCCTCGTCGATGATCACGAACTTGTTGATGAAGGTGCGCCCGCGCATGAACGACATCGCCTTCACCCTTATCCGCGACTTGATCAGGTCGGTCGCCGCGGCACGTCCCCATTCGCCGCCGGCGGTGTTGCCCTGGTTGAGCACCTCGAGGTTGTCCTCCAGCGCGCCCATCCACGGCTGCATCTTCTCTTCCTCCGTGCCGGGCAGGTAGCCGATGTCATCGCCCACCGGCACCGTGGCCCGGGTCATGATGATCTCGCTGAAGCGCTTGTGGTCCAGCGTCTGCGCCAGGCCGGCGGCCAGCGTGAGCAGCGTCTTGCCGGTGCCGGCCTGGCCGAGCAGCGTCACGAAGTCGATCTCCGGGTTCATCAGCAGGTTGAGCGCGAAGTTCTGCTCGCGGTTGCGCGCGGTGATGCCCCAGATCGCGTTCTTGTGATGGGCGAAATCGCGCAAGGTCTGCAGCACGGCGGTCCGGCCGTTGAGCTCGCGCACCTGCGCCACCAGCGGCATGGCGCCGTCGAGATAGACGAACTGGTTGAGGCTGAAGCCGGGCACCAGCGGCCCGGTCACGCGATAGTAAGTGAAGCCGGCCTGCTGCCAGGACTCCATGTCCTTGCTGTGCAGGTCCCAGAAGTCCGGGGGCAGGGCGATCGAGCCGGCGTAGAGCAGGTCGAGGTCGTCGGTGACCTGGTCGTTGAAGTAGTCCTCGGCGTCCAGCCCCAGTGCATGCGCCTTGATGCGCATGTTGATGTCCTTCGACACCAGCACGACCTGGCGCGACGGGAACACCTCGCGCAAGGCGCTGACCACGGCGAGGATCTGGTTGTCCGCCTTGCCGGTGGGCAGCGCTGCCGGCAAGGAGGTGTCCAGCACCTGCGTCTGCAGGTACAGGCGCCCGACTGCCTCGCGATTGCCGAGCTTGGCCAGCGTGATGCCCTGGTCGATGCGCTCGGTGCCGCCCTCGATCAGCGCATCCAGCGACCGGCTGACCTGGCGGGCGTTGCGGGACACTTCGGACATGCCGCGCTTGTGGTTGTCGAGTTCCTCCAGGGTCATCATCGGCAGGTAGACGTCGTGCTCCTGGAACCGGAACAACGATGCCGGATCGTGCATCAGCACGTTGGTGTCGAGCACGAACAGCTTCTGCATCTCCGGCTGCTTGCGCCGCGCGGCCGATCGTTGCGGATGTCCGAGCGGCACCACCGGCGCGCGCGGCGCCGCCTGGCCTGTCGCGTTGGCGGAGCCGGCCCGGGCAATGGGCTGGGCAGTGGGCTGCGCAATGGGCTGGGCAGAGGCTGCTGCCTCCGGCTGCGTGCCGTCTCGTCCACCGGCC
>JAEZQX010000561.1 GCA_023441105.1 Pseudomonadota bacterium
TACTGGCTGCCCGAGGACGAGGAGATCAACCGCAGCCACGTGCGCATGACCACCGAGGGCGAGGCGCCGGCGGGCGGCATCCAGAGCCGGGTGCGGCGCAAGGATGGCCGGGTGCTGGACGTGCGCATGTACGTCTCGCCGCTGATCGACGACCGCGGCGAGCAGACCGGCTGGATGGCGTCGATGACCGACATCACCGAACCGAACCGGATCCGAGCCGAACTGGCCGCGGCGCACGAGCGGTTCAACACCGTGCTCGACGAGCTCGGCGCGGCGGTCTCGGTGGCGTCGCTGGTCTCGGCCATCCCGAAGCCGGCGCCGGCTGCCACGCCGCTGGCCGCGCTGGTCGCCAATCCGCTGGCGACGCCGGCGATGCAGCAGTCGCTGCGCTCCGAACGCCCCCAGTCAGGCTCGACCTTGCTGTTCGCCAACCGGCAGTACCGGCTGCTCTTCGGCAGCAGCGCCGCCGGCCACGAGCAGTTGCTGACCGGCCGGCAGGCGGCGGATCACTGGGTCGAGCAGGAGGTCCACGTCGGCAGCATCGACCGCTGGTTCGAGGTGCGGACACGGCAGATCCGCTGGGTCGACGGCCAGCCGGTGCAGCTGGTGGTCGCCACCGACATCACCGCGCAGCACCACGTCCGCGAGCTGCAGGAGCAGCAGGAGGAGCAGCTACAGCAGAACTCGCGGCTGGTGACGATGGGCGAGATGGCTTCGTCGATCGCGCACGAGCTCAACCAGCCGCTCGCCGCCATCAGCAACTACACGCTGGGCCTCGCCGCCCGCTTCAAGCGCTCGCGAGCCGGCGCGCAGGACGCCGAATCGGCCGAGATCATCGACACGCTCGACAAGACTGCGAAGCAGGCGCTGCGGGCAGCGGCGGTGATCCGGCGGATCCGCGACTTCGTCAAGCGCAGCGCGCCCGAGCGCCGACGCACCACCGTCGAGGCGATCATCGGCGATGCCGTCGGGCTGGCCGAGATCGCTGCCAAGCGGCAGCGGATCACCATCGCCACGCGCCTTGAGCCCAACCTGCCCTTGCTCAACGTCGATCCGATCCTGATCGAGCAGGTGCTGATCAACCTGATGAAGAACGGCGTCGACGCCATGCGCGATGCCGCCCCCGGCATGCTGGTCCTGAGCGTCGCGCGCCGCGGCGACCAGATCGAATTCTCGGTGGCCGACCAGGGCACCGGCTTGAGCCGGGAGCTGGAGACCCGCCTGTTCGAGCCGTTCTACACTACCAAGTCCGAGGGCATGGGCATGGGCCTCAACATCTGCCGGTCGATCATCGAATCGCATTCCGGCCGCCTGTGGGTGGAGGCCAACCAGCCGCGCGGCTGCATCTTCCGCTTCGTCCTGCCGACGCTGGAGGATCCGGAGCTCGGGCCGGCGATCGGCCCGGGCGGCGAAGTCGCCCTGGGACCTCGCGAGATCGTCAACTAGACTGCGAGCATCTTCGGGAGCGCGATCTCGCCCAGCCGGCATCCGTGCCTGGCGACCTGCATCAACCTGACTCCGGAACCTTTCTCCATGACACCTGATCCCCAGCGTCCACCTGCCTTGTCATCCCCCGCCCCGGCTGCGGCAGCCGGCGCGGCGCCGGACATGCTCGTCTACCTCGTCGACGACGACGAGGCCGTGCTCGATTCGTTGCGCTGGCTGCTGGAAGGCAACGGCTTCGGCGTGCGCACGTATCCGAGCGCGGAAGCCTTCCTGCAGGCCTTCGATCCCGAGCCTTTCGCCTGCCTGGTGCTGGACGTGCGCATGAACGGCATGAGCGGCATCGAGCTGCACGACGAGCTGCTGCGGCGGGGCCAGAACCTGCCGCTCATCTTCATGACCGGCCATGGCGACGTGCCGATGGCCGTCGCCCGCATGAAGCTCGGCGCGGTGGACTTCCTCGAGAAGCCGTTCGACGACCAGCAGCTGTGCCGCACGGTGGCGATGGCCCTGCAGCGGGCGGTGGAGCGGCGCTCGGAGGTCAACCAGCGCGAGCACAACCAGACGCTGCTCGCCCGCCTCACGCCGCGCGAGCGCCAGGTGCTCGACCTCATCGCCTCGGGGCGCCTCAACAAGCAGATCGCCGACGACCTGTCCATCAGCATCAAGACGGTGGAGGCGCATCGCGCCAACATCATGGACAAGTTCGAGGTGCGCACCATGGCCGACCTGATGCGCAAGTTCCTGGCCGCCCGCAACCCCTGACCGCGGCGCCGGAGGTCCTGCGGCCGGGCGGTTGCGATCGGCCGTCGGCGCCGGACCGGCATCGCCGCATGTCGCGACGCGATGGCTCTGCAAGGTCTGCACCACCCGCTGTTCCAGAGCGTCATCCTGCCGCTGTTGCTGTCGCTGGCCGTCATTGGCGTGCTGCGCACGGCGGCCGGCCCGGCGCGGGCCGGCGCCGGAGTCGGCCTGGCGGTCCTGGCCGCGACCATCTGGCTGATGGGCTGGCCGCTGCCCCCCGCGAGCGCGCTGCACAAGCTGCCCTGGATCTTCGCGGCTGGCTGGCTGGCCGGCGTCGCCCTCGACATCGTCGCGGCGAGCCGCTCGCGTCGCTGGCTCTGCCTGGGGCTCGGCTGGGTGGCCGCCTCCTGGTGGCTGGGCGCGAGCAGCATCGGCATGGCCGTCGGCTGCGCCGCGACCGGCC
>JAEZQX010000171.1 GCA_023441105.1 Pseudomonadota bacterium
TTGATCTCTTGGCCGGCCTTCAGGCTCACGTAGGCCTTGCGCACGTTGCGGCGGCGGCCGACACCCCGGGCGAAGCGCTTGGCCTTGCCGGCGATGTTGATCATGTTGACCGAGTCCACCTCGACCTTGAAGAAGGTCTCGATGGCGGCCTTCACTTCAGCCTTGGTGGCGTCCTGCAGCACGCGGAATGCGTACTGGTTGTTCTTCTCCCCGATCATGGTGCTCTTCTCCGAAACGACCGGAGCGATCAGCACCTGCATGACGCGGTTGGGGGAGGCAGTGCGGTGAGTCTTCATGCCAGCATCTCCTGGACCTGCGTCAGCGCAGACCGGGTAATCAGGACCTTTCCGTAATGCACCAGCGACAGTGGGTCCGCATGCCTGGCTTCCAGCACCAGCACGTTAGGCAGGTTGCGGGCCGCCAGCAGCAGGTTCTCGTCCTGCGTGTCGGTCAGGATCAGCGTGGAGGAGTCCAACCCCATCGCCCGCAGGCGCGTGGCGAGCAGCTTGGTCTTGGGTGCGTCCACGGTGATCGAATCGACCACCGCCAGGCGGTCCTCGCGGGCCAGCTGCGACAGGATGGAGCACATCCCGGCGCGGTACATCTTCTTGTTGACCTTCTGGCTGAAGTTCTCGTCGGGCTTGTTCGGGAAGATCTTGCCGCCGCCGCGCCACATCGGGCTCGACGTCATGCCGGCGCGGGCGCGGCCGGTTCCCTTCTGGCGCCACGGTTTCTTCGTGGAGTGGCGAACTTCGCTGCGGTCCTTCTGGGCGCGGTTGGCGCTACGCGCGTTCGCCTGGTAGGCGACCACGACCTGGTGGACCAGCGGCTCGTTGAAGTCGCGACCAAAGACGGTGTCGACGGCGGCAACGGTGCCGGCGGACTGCCCCTGGTCGTTCAGTACTTTCAGTTCCATGTCGAACGATCCTCTCTCAGCCCTGGCTTACTTCTTACCGCCGGCCGGCTTGGCCGCAGGTTTGGCCGCCGCCTTGGCTGCCTTGGCATCCTCGGCCTTCGGCGCGGGAGCCGCCTTGATCGGCTTCAGCCGCATCTTGACCGCCGGGGTCACCACCACGTCGCCGCCCTTCGATCCGGGCACGGCGCCGCGCACGAGCAGCAGCCCGCGCTCGGCATCGACGCGCGCCACCACCAGGTTCTGCACCGTGCGGGTGACGTTACCCATCTGGCCGGACATCTTCTTGCCGGGGAACACGCGGCCAGGGTCCTGCGCCATGCCGATCGAGCCCGGCACGTTGTGCGAACGGGAGTTGCCGTGCGAGGCGCGGTTGGAAGAGAAGTTGTGGCGCTTGATCGTGCCGGCGAAGCCCTTGCCCTGGGACACGCCCTGCACGTCGATGTATTGGCCCACCTGGAACAGGTCGGCGCCGAGCACGGCGCCGGCCTTCAGCTCCTCGGCCTTCTGCGGCGAGACATGGAACTCGCCGACCGAGGTACCGGCCTGGACGCCGGCCTTGGCGAAATGACCGGCCTGCGCCTTGGTCACGCGGGTGGCGCGACGCTCGCCGTGGACCATCTGGACCGCCGCGTAGCCGTCGACGGCCGCGGTCTTGACCTGGGATACCCGGTTGTTGGAGACGTCGATGACCGTGACCGGAATCGACTCGCCGTCGTCGGAGAAGATCCGCATCATGCCGATCTTGCGGCCGAGCAGGCCGAGATTGGGCTCGATACCGGATGCCCCGGAAGAATCAGTCTGAGACCCCATGTTGGAGACCCCCATCAGGCAATTTATTGACACCCGCAGCTTCGATTGGCTGACGAGTTGGAACCAGGACCCGCTGTCCGCCTGGGCGGTTCGCCTCGGCGCGGTTCGCCTCGACGACACATGACAGCATCCGCTGGGTCGGCGCCCAACTGCAGCGCCTGGAACTCGGAAAAGCCTTCGAGTATATCGTGACTGCTCAGGCGATGCAAATTCGGCAGTGACGCGTCCGCTGCCGGCCCCAGTCCCCCGCCGTCAGCGGGCCGCCATGCCGGGACGGGGCTCCGGTTGCCGCTCCCCGCGCAGCGTCAGCCAGGCCAGTCCGACCGCCAGCAGCGCGCAGGTGGCGATGCTCGCCACCATCGGCAGGGCGGTGCCGTCGGTGAAGAAGCCGGTGACGGCAATGGCCACGGCACCGAACACGAACTGGAAGGTGCCGATCAACGCCGACGCCGTGCCGGCGTTGGCGCCATGACGGTCGAGCGCCAGCACCGACGTCGACGGGATCACCAGTCCCAGGAAGCCGTAGCCGATGAACAGCAGCACCAGCAGCACCGGGAGGCGGTCGACGCCCGCCAGGTAACAGGCGAGCAGCAGCGTCATCGCCGCGGCATAGCCGACGGCCGCAAAACGGACCACCGCCCGCAAGCCATGCCGCGCGCCCAGCCGACCGGTGAACTGGGCGGCGCCGATGAACGACAGGGCGTTGATCGAGAACGCCAGGCTGTACTGGCGTGGCGTGAGCCCGTAGTGGTCGATCAGCGCGAACGACGACCCGGCGAGATAGGCGTGGAAGCTGGCGACGCCGAAGGCGCCGACCCAGGCCAGCGCGAGGAAGCGACCGTCGCGCAGCAGCATGGAGTAAGCCGACACTGCGCTGCGCAGGCCGCTGTCGACCCGCTTGTGCGGCGGCCGCGTCTCCGCCAGCACGGTGGCAACCATGCCGATGCCGACCAGCGCCAGCACGGCCACCGCCCAGAAGATCCCGCGCCATCCGACCCACTCGTTGACGAAGCTGCCGGCCATTGGCGCGACGATCGGCGCCACGCTGAAGACCAGCATCAGCAGCGACATCAGCCGCGCCGCGTCGACGCCGGTGTGCAGGTCCCGGACGATCGCCCGCGGGATCGCGAAGCAGGCGCAGGCGCCGAGTCCCTGGATGAAGCGGAACACGATCAGCACCTGGACATCGGTGGCAAGCGCGCAGCCGATGCTCGCCACGCTGAACAGGCCGAGCCCGAAATAGAGCGGCAGCTTGCGGCCGACCATGTCCGAGATCGGGCCGTAGAGCAGCTGGCCCACGGCGAGCGCGACGAAGAACACCATCAGGCTGGCCTGCACGGCATGGACATCGGCGCTCAGCGCCTGGCCGATCGACGGCAGCGCCGGCAGGTACATGTCGATGGCGAACGGCCCGATGGCCTGCAGCAGGCCGAGCACCAGGGCGGCGCGCAGGAAGCCTGGCTTCACCGGACGACGCCGGCGGCGGCGCCGGGAAAAGGAAGGACGGAAAACAGAAAGGCCGGGCGAGCCCGGCCTTCCGCACCAGCCTTGGCTGGGCGCGCAGGCATCACTGCAGCTTGATCTCCACGTCCACGCCGGCGGGCAGGTCGAGCTTCATCAATGCATCCACGGTCTTGTCCGTGGGATCGACGATGTCCATCAGCCGCAGGTGGGTGCGGATCTCGAGCTGGTCACGCGAGGTCTTGTTCACGTGCGGCGAACGCAGCACGTCGAAGCGCTCGATGCGCGTCGGCAGCGGAACCGGACCATGCACCACCGCGCCGGTGCGCTTGGCGGTATCGACGATCTCGGCAGCGGACTGGTCGATCAGCTTGTAGTCAAACGCCTTGAGGCGGATTCGAATCTTCTGGTTTGCCATGTGAGTTCTCTCAAAGAGCGAGGGGGCAGGCCCGCCCCCTATGCGTTGTTGCTGCCAGCGCCACGAGGCGCGTTAGATAGTCAGTATGCAAGAAACCTGCGCTCCGCCCCCCCGCGCCCTAACCCAGCAGCCGCCGCGGAACGGGCTTTGCCCGGCCGCTGGCGGCGCCCCCCTCCCCGAGGGGGGGGGGGGCCCCCCCCCCCCCGCCGCGGGGCGAGTT
>JAEZQX010000210.1 GCA_023441105.1 Pseudomonadota bacterium
TGCTCACGCCGGCGCAGGCCGCGTCGACACCGGCGGCGTTTCTCACCGCCAAGCATGCGTTGCAGGGATTGGCCCGGCTGCAGCCAGGCGAGCGCGTCCTGGTGCATGCCGCGACCGGCGGCGTCGGGATGGCGGCGCTGCAGGTGGCTCGGCAGGCGGGCGCCGAGATCTTCGCCACCGCCGGCAGCCCGGCCAAGCGCAAGCTCCTGGCCCGGCTTGGCGTGCGCCACGTGTTCGACAGCCGCAGCCTGGCATTCAGCAGCGGGATACTGGCCGCCACGCAAGGCGAAGGCGTCGACGTCGTGCTCAACGCCTTGTCCGGAGATTTCATCGCCGCGTCGCTCGCAGCGCTGCGCCCCGGCGGCCGGTTCGTGGAGATGGGCAAGCGGGGCATCTGGTCTGCGCGGGAGATGCAGGCACGTCGTCCGGACGTCGCGTATCTGCCCTTCGATCTCGGCGAAGCGTCCGACGCCGATCCGCGCCTGGTCCCCACGCTGCTGGCCGAGATCTGCGGCGCGCTCGAGAGCGGCGCCTATCAGGCGCTGCCGGTGACGGCATGGCCCATGGCGAAGGCGGGCGAAGCATTCGGCGCGATGGCAAAGGCGCGGCATGTCGGCAAGATCGTGCTGCTGCCCGCTGCGCTGCCGGCCGCCGCGGCTGCCGCTCCTGCAGGGCAGGCCCCGGTGCGGCCCGCGGACCGGCTGGATGCTCCAACCCGGTTGCGCGCTGGCGTGTCCTTGCATGCCGATGCCACCTACCTCGTCACCGGCGGCTTCGGCGCACTCGGCCTGCAGGTCGCCGCATGGCTTGCGGAACAGGGCGCCCGGCACCTGGTGCTGGTCGGCCGTCATGCGCCGTCACCGGATGCCATGCCGCTGCTCGAGACCCTGCGTGGCAAGGGGGTCGCGATCACGACCGCGCTGCTGGATGTCGCCGACGCCACGGCGGTCGCCTCGCTGGTTGCCGGCATCGGCGCGACCGCCTATCCCTTGCGCGGCGTCGTCCACTCGGCCGGCGTGCTGGACGACGGCGTCCTGCTGGAGCAGGCATGGGAGCGGGTGGAGCGGGTCCTGCGGCCGAAGGCGCTTGGTGCCGTGAACCTGCACCATTGCACCCGCACCCTGGCGCTCGATTTCTTCGTGCTGTTCTCGGCGGGCGCCGCAGTGCTGGGTTCCCCAGGCCAGGCGGGGTATTGCGCCGCGAACCTGATCCTCGACGCGCTGGCGGAGTCGCGGTGCCGCGCCGGCCTGCCGGCGACCAGCATCGCCTGGGGCTCCTGGGGCGGGGCGGGCATGGCAGCAGCGCTCGCCGGCCGCAATGCGCAGCGCTGGCTCGAAAGAGGCGTCACGCCGCTGGCCGCCGCCGATGCGCTCGAGCTGCTGGGACGCGCGCTGGGGCAACCGGCGCCGGCGGTGGCGGCGCTCGATGTCGACTGGCGCCGGTTCCGGTCGGCCGGGCCGCGGCGGACCCGGTTCGATGCGCTGGTCGTCACCGGCGCGCCAGAGTCCGTTGGGCCCGCCGCTGGTCCGTCGGCGGATCGGTCGCTGCTGACCCGCTTGCTGCAGTTGTCGGGCAACGAGCGGCTGGATGCCCTGCGCGCCTTCCTGCAGCGGCAGGTTCGCGCCGCGCTGGCGATCGATGCGTCGACCGTCCTGGATGAACGGCAGCCGCTCAAGGAGCTGGGGCTCGATTCGCTGATGTCGGTGGAGTTGCGCAACGCGCTGGCTGCCGCGCTCGGCATGGCGTTGCCGGTCACCCTGCTGTTCGACTTCCCCACGATGGAGCGGCTCTGCCGGCATCTCGCGGGCAAGCTGCCGGGCGGGGAGGAGGCCAGCAGCGCCGCCGCAACCGCGACCGCGGAGCCCGAGGACGATCAGGCGGTCGCGATGCAGGAACTGTCGGATTCCGAAGCGGAGTCCCTGCTCCTGGCAGAGCTGGAAGACGTGCGGAGAGGGTGAGGCCGTGACGCAGCGTTCCATACCCCCCGGCGAGCTCAGTCCGATCAAGCGGGCGCTTGTCGAGATCCGGCAGCTGCGCGCGCGCCTTGCGGCCGCAGAGGCTGCTTCCCGCGCTCCGATCGCCATCCTCGGGACCGGCTTGCGCCTGCCGGGCGGCGTCAACAACCTGGCCGACCTTGCCGCGCTGCTGTTCGACGGCCGCGAGGCGATCGAGGAGATTCCTTCCGTCCGCTGGAACCTGGAGGCGCTGTTCGATGCCGATCCGGACGCGCCCGGCAAGATGACGACGCGCCATGGCGGCTTCATCGGCGCCGTCGATGGCTTCGACGCGGAGTTCTTCGGCATTTCACCGCGCGAAGCGGAGAGCATGGACCCGCAGCAGCGCCTCATGCTCGAGACTGCCTGGCATGCGCTGGAGGATGCCGGCATCGCGCCGTCTTCGCTGCATGGCTCCGATACCGGCGTCTTCCTCGGCGTCTGCAACAGCGACTACGGACGCATGCTGTTCGCACAACGGGAGCGGATCGATCCTTATTTCAGCACCGGCAATGCATCGAGCACGCTGGCGGGGAGGCTTTCCTATTTCCTCGGCTTGCACGGGCCGAGCCTCGCCGTGGATACCGCGTGTTCCTCGTCCCTGGTCGCACTGCACCTGGCTGTCCAGAGCCTGAGAAGCGGCGACTGCGACCAGGCGATCGTCGGCGGCGTCAACCTGGTCCTGTCGCCCGAGATGAACATCAACTTCTCGAAGGCGCGGATGATGGCTGCGGACGGCCGCTGCAAGACCTTTGACGCGGCGGCGGACGGCTACGTCCGCGGCGAAGGCTGTGCCGCGATCGTCATCAGGCGGCTGGCCGACTGCAAGCCTGGCGATCGGGTGCTTGCGGTCCTGCGCGGCAGCGCCGTCAACCAGGACGGCAGGAGCGCGGGCCTGACGGCGCCCAACGGCCCGGCTCAGGAGGCGGTCGTGAGAGCGGCCTTGCGCGCGGCCGGCATCGCGCCATCGCAGGTGGGCTATGTGGAGACCCACGGAACCGGCACGCCGCTGGGAGACCCGATCGAGGTCCATGCGCTGGCCGCGGTACTCGGCGAGGGGCGGCCGCCGTCCCGGCCGCTGGTCATCGGCTCGATCAAGACCAACGTCGGCCATCTCGAGGCGGCGGCCGGGATCGCCGGTGTGCTGAAGGTACTGGCTGCGCTGGAACGGCGAACCATTCCCGCACACCTCAACCTCCGGGCCAGGAGCCCGCACATCGCCTGGGACGAGCTGCCGGTACGGGTGGCCACGGCATCGACGCCCTGGGAGCCGATCGATGGCCGGCTCGTCGCCGGGGTCAGCTCGTTCGGGTTCAGCGGCACCAATGCCCACGTGATCCTCGAGGCGGCGCCGGAAGTGGCTGCCGTTCCGGATGCGGCCGATCCGCTGGACCGGCCGCAGCATCTGCTGGCCCTGTCGGCACGCGATCCGAAGGCGCTCGCGGACCTCGTCGCGTCGTATGCCGAGAGCCTGCGGACCGGCGTGGAGCCGCTGCCGGACATCTGCTTCAGCGCGAATACCGGCCGCAGCCATTTCCCGCAGCGGATGACCATCCGGGCTGCTTCGCGAGCCGAGCTCGCCAGCCTGCTCGAACGCGGGCGGCGCCAGGACGGCGACGGTCCGCAGGTCGTCAGCGGCGTGGGCGGCGCCCCCCCCCCCCGG
>JAEZQX010000277.1 GCA_023441105.1 Pseudomonadota bacterium
GCTCCCGCCCCGGCTTCGCCCAGCCCGCCGGCCACTCCCGGCCAGGCACCGATCCGTGCCGCCACGCCCTCCGTGCCGGGCCCGGTGGCGGGTAGCGCCCCGGCGCCCCAGGCTGCGGCCGCCGCCAGCGACAAGGGTGCGACCTACCTGCTGCAGGCCGGCGCCTTTCGTGGCGCCGATGATGCCGATGCGATGAAGCTGCGGCTCGCCCTGATGGGACTCGAGGCGCAGATCGTCACCGCGGAGGTGAGCGGCGCCACCCTCTACCGGGTCCGCGTCGGTCCTTACACCGGGCTCGATGCCATGACCCGGGCACGCGCCCGCCTCGCCGAGAACGGCGTGGAGGCGACTGTCCTGCGTCAGCGTTGACGGCGCCCGTCAGCCGGCAGCGCCTCCGCGGCGTTGACCGGTCTGGCGTGCTGTTCACGCTGCGCCCTTCCATAGGATTAACCGGATGAATCGCAAGCAATTCCTCTCCCTTGCCGCGGTCGGCGTGGCGTCTGCCGCCCTGCCGGGGCTGGCGGTCCGCGCGCAGGAGAAGTTCCGCACCCTGAAGGCGAACGCGCCCACCGATGCCGAAGCCGGCAAGATCGAGGTGGTCGAGTTCTTCTGGTTCGGCTGCCCGCACTGCTACTCGCTCGAGCCGCTGATCAACGCCTGGGCCAAGAAGCTGCCGGCCGACGTCGTCTTCCGCCGCCAGCATGTGCCGTTTCGCGAGACCAAGCACCAGCAGCTGTACTTCACGCTGCAGGCCATGGGCCAGGACAACGAGAAGGTGCTCGCGGCGGTCTTCGCGGCCATCCACCAGCAGCGCAAGCGCATGCTGGATCCCAAGGAAATGGTCGAGGTGCTGGCGCCGGTCGGCGTCGACGCCAAGGCCTTCAACGATGCCTTCAACTCGTTCGGCGTGCGCACCCGCCAGCAACGGGCCAACAAGCTCGCCGACGCCTACGACCTCGACGGCGTTCCTGCCATCGGCGTCAACGGCAAGTACCTCACCGCGCCTTCCCTGGCCGGCTCCAACGAGGCGGCCCTGCGGGTGGTCGACGAACTGATCGCCCGGGAGCGCAAGGGCGCCTGAACACCGCCGCGATGGCGACCACCGGGCAGCCGATGCGGGTGGTCATCACCGGCGCTTCCAGCGGGCTGGGTCGGGCCCTCGCCGTCGAGTGCGCCCGCCGCTTTCCGGGCATCCGGCTGATGCTGGTGGCGCGGCGCGCCGACCGGCTTGCCGAGTTGGCCGCCGCCCTGCCCGAGGCGGCCTGTGACTGCGTGGCGCTGGATGCCGCCGATCCGGCGGCGCTGCGGTCGGCGTGCAACCTCTTCGCCGCGCGCCACGGCGCGCCGGACATCGTCATCGCCAACGCCGGCATCAGCGCCGGCACGATCACCGGCACCGGCGACGACCGGGCGGTATTCCGGCGCATCGTCGACGTCAACCTGCTGGCGATGGTCGAGACCTTCGACCCGTTCATCGCGCCCATGCGGTCGGCCGGCGGCGGCATCCTGGTCGGCATCGGCAGCGTCGCCGGCATCCGCGGGCTGCCCGGCGCCGAGGCCTACAGCGCCAGCAAGGCGGCAGTCCACAGCTACCTCGAGAGCCTGCGGGTGGGGCTGCGCGACAGCGGGATCGCGGTGGTCACCGTCGCGCCGGGTTACATTCGCACCGAGATGACCGCCCGCAACCAGTATCCGATGCCGTTCCTGATGCCCGCCGATGAGTTCGCGCGGCGCGCGGTCGATGCCATCCTGGCCCGGCGGTCGTACGTCGTGATCCCCTGGCAGATGGGCTGGGTCGCGCGGCTGTTGCGGCTGCTGCCGAATTGGCTCTACGACCGCGCCTTCGCCAACGCGCCGCGCAAGGCGCGCGATCCGGGGCTGGCCAAGGAGCTGGTCGACGCCGCAGGCAGCACGCGGCCTGCCGACGCGCCGGAAGGCGGATCTCCAGGACACGCGCCGGCTGACCGCGCCCCGCCAGGTCGCGACGCAGGCGGGCGGAGCGGCGCGCGATGAGGGCGAGACCCCGGGCCTGGCAGCGGCGGGTCGTCGTGGCGCCTTCGCGGGTGCTGTGCGGCGCGCCGCTGCGCTTTGCGATGGCGTTTCTCGCGGAAGCGGTGCTTGCCGGCTGCGCCGGCACGCCGGTGACCGCTCCTTCCGACAGCGGCGCCGCCGCCAAGCCGGGCGGCTCGACGCCGGCAGCGAGCGGGCGGGGCGGCTACTACCTCGACGACGGTCCGGGCCTGCACACGCCGCAGGAGATCGCTGCCCTCGCAGCCCTGCCCGATCCGGTGCCGGCGGACGAACCGCTGCATCCCCGCGCCAACCGACCCTACCGGGTGCTCGGCAACGACTACCAGCCGATGACCCGGCGCGCGCCGTTCGTGCAGCAGGGCACCGCCTCCTGGTACGGCCGCAAGTTCCATGGCCAGCCGACATCGATCGGCGAGCCCTACGACATGTACGGCATGACCGCTGCCCATCCGACGCTGCCGCTGCCGAGCTACGCGCGGGTCACCAACCTCGAGAACGGCAGGAGCGTGGTGGTCCGCATCAACGATCGCGGCCCCTTCCTGCATGGCCGGGCCATCGACCTCTCGTATCTCGCCGCGCACAAGCTCGGCTACGTCGAGAACGGCAGCGCCCGCGTGCAGGTGGAACTACTCGATCCGTCGACCACGACGCTCGCCGGTGCTTCTCGCTCGCCGGTCGGCCCGCAGCTGGTGAACACCAGCCACCCGATGGCGGGCAAGCCGGCGGGCGTGGCGGCGGCCGGGTCGACGGCCGTTCCCGGCAGCGGCGTCGATCGCAACAACCCGGCGCCGGCAGTGCCGATCGTGCCGGCGG
>JAEZQX010000291.1 GCA_023441105.1 Pseudomonadota bacterium
GCGGTATGCGGGACGACCCGCTGAGCGGCGGGAGGAGCGGCGGGAGGAGCGGCGTGGGGAGCGGCGGGAGGGGCTACGGCGACGGACTCGTCGGTCGCCTGCGTGCGGTCAGGCGCACGATCGAGCAGATTTTCCATGTCCACATTGTGCCTGCCGCAACGCGAAAAAGGCTCCCGAAGTGCCGGCACACGCGTCTAGTTTCCGGAACAATTCGAGCATGGATCGGTCAAATGCGGGAAAATATTCGGCACCATCGCCAGATCCCGGGAAGGACTGATATGACCTTGGACAAGTTCGACATCGCCATCCTGGAAAGCCTGCAGCGCAACGCGCGTGCCAGCCTGCAGGAGATCGGCGCCCAGGCGGGACTGACCGCATCCCCCTGCTGGACGCGCATCAAGCGAATGGAGGCGGCCGGGGTGATCGAAGGCTATACCGTCAAGCTCAATCCCACCGCCCTGGACCTGGCCGAGACGGTGATCGTGCAGGTCACGCTCGAAAGCCATTCGGACGAGGCGCTGATGGACTTCGGGCGCGCCTTGGGCTCCATACCGGAGGTGCTCGAGGCATTCCTGGTCTCGGGCGACTACGACTACTACGTCCGCATCGCGGTCAGCGACACCCGCGACTACGAGCGCCTGCTGCGCGAGCAGCTCTACAAGATTCCCGGGATCCGCCACAGCAAGTCGAGCTTCGTGCTGCGCCAGCTGAAGCAAAGCCCCTTGCCGCTGCGGCGCTGACCCGACACGCCTCATTACAATCGGGCGAGATGCAGATCGTCCATGCCCTTGCTGACCTGAATGCTGCCCGCCGACGGCTGGGGCCCTGTGCTCTGGTGCCCACCATGGGCAACCTGCACGCCGGCCACCTGGCGCTGGTGGCCAGGGCGCGCGAGACTGGCCTGCCGGTGGTGACGAGCGTCTTCGTGAATCGCCTGCAGTTCGCCCCGAGCGACGATTTCGAACGCTATCCGCGAACGCTCGAGGACGATTGCGCGCAGCTGGAGGCGGCCGGCTGCGAACTGGTCTTCGCGCCGGCGGAAGACGAGATGTATCCGCAGCCGCAGCGCTTCAAGGTCAACCCCGACCCGGCGCTGGCCGACATCCTCGAAGGCCACTTCCGCCCCGGTTTCTTCGTCGGCGTCTGCACCATCGTGATGAAACTGTTCTGCGGCGTGCAGCCACGCGTCGCGGTCTTCGGCAAGAAGGACTACCAGCAGTGGCTGGTCATCCGGCGCATGGTCGAGCAGTTCGCGATGCCGATCGACGTGGTTGCCGCCGAGACCTCGCGCGCTGCGGACGGGCTGGCCCTGTCATCGCGCAACGCCTACCTGGATCCGGCGCGACGGTCGCGGGCCCCTGCCCTCAGCCGCGCGCTGCGCGGGCTGGTCGACGGGTTCGAAAGGGGCAGCGGCGAGGTGGCCGACCTGGAATCGCGGGCGGTCGCAGAGCTGGCGCAAGCCGGCTGGCAGCCCGATTACCTGGCGATCCGCCGGCGCAACGATCTGCAGCCGGCGGTGTCGCGACTCGATGGCCCCGGGACGCTGGTGGCGCTGGGGGCCGCGCGACTGGGCGACACGCGGCTGATCGACAATATCGAATTCTGAACGGGAGGCAGGATGAGCCACGCCATGAAGCCGTCCGCCAGCCGCGCCGTGATCGTCGGCGGGGGCACGATGGGCGCCGACATCGCCCTGGTGCTGGCGCGGGCCGGTTGCCGCGCGACAGTGGTTGAAACGGCCCCCGGGCGCGGCGAGATGCTGGACCAGCAGCTCACGCGCGGGCTCGAGGCAATCGGCTGCGGCCACCGCCGCCCGCTGCTCGACATCCAGCCGACGCTGCAGGCCTGCGACTGGCCGGCGGTCGACCTGGTCATCGAATGCATCCCGGAGCAGCTCGCGGCCAAGCAGGCCCTCTTCGCCCAGCTCGTCGAGCAGGCGCGCGACGACGCCCTGCTCTGCAGCAACAGCTCCAGCTTCCCGATCTCCGCCATCGCCGGCAAGCTGCCCGGCGCGCACCGGATGCTGGGCCTGCACTACTTCATGCCGGCGCATCTCGTGCCACTGGTCGAGGTGGTGCTCGGCGCCCAGTCGGATCCGGCCCGCGGCGAGCGGCTGTGCGACTTCGTGCGAGGTTGCGGCATGGTGCCGGTGCTGGTCCGCAAGGACCTGCCGGGCTTTCTTGCCAACCGCCTGCAGCATGCGCTGGCGCGGGAGGCCTTCGCACTGATCGACGCCGGCGTGGCCACGGCGGAGGACGTCGACGCAGCGGTCCGCTTCGGTTTCGGCTTCCGATTCCTGGCTGCGGGGCCTATTCTTCAGCGGGATCACGCCGGGCTTGACGTACACTGCGCTGCTGCGGCCACGATGTATCCGGACCTGGCAAGCAACATCGAGCCATCGCCGTCGCTGACGGGCCGAGTCGCGCAAGGCAAGCTGGGGATGAAGACCGGCGAGGGCTTCTATCGCTGGACCCCGGACCGCATCGCGGCGGAACGCAAGCGGTATGACGATCTTCTTCGCGCCGGATTGGGGCTTATCGCTCCCGAGTTGCCGAAGATCGACGATGCCTGACCAACTGATGAGGAGCCACACCGTGAGAGCGTCACTGCTGCCCGCCATCGCCGCTGCATCGATCGCCGCGCTGCTGCTGTGCGCGGCGCCGCTGCAAGCGCAATCGGTGCAGTCGGTCCTGACGCCCGCCTTTCCCACCAAGACGATCAGGCTGGTCGTCCCGTATCCGCCGGGCGGCGCAACCGATGTCATCGGCCGGGTCATCGCGCAGAAGCTGTCCACGGAGTTCACCCAGCAGGTGGTGGTGGACAACCGCTCCGGCGCCGCCGGCAGCATCGGCGCGGGGATGGTCGCCAACGGCGCCGCCGACGGGCACACGCTGCTGATGGGCGCGCTCACCAGTCACTCCATCAACGCCGCGCTGTACGGCAAGACCGTGCCCTTCGACATCGAGAAGAGCTTCGCACCGATCGCGATCGTCGCGCGGGTGCCGCTGGTCGTCGTCGTGCATCCCGAGGTCAAGGCCTCGAGCCTGGCGGAACTGATCGCACTGGCGCGCGCCAAACCCGGCGCCCTCACCTTCGCATCGGCCGGCAACGGCTCGCCGCAGCACTTGGCCGGGGAGTTGTTCCAGCGCCTGGCCGACGTGCGCATGGTGCACGTGCCTTACAAGGGCAGCGGGCCGGCCATGGTCGACCTCATCGGCGGGCAGGTGCAGAGCATGATCGAGACCGCTCCGGCGGCGCAGCCGCACATCAAGGCGGGCAAGCTGCGCGCACTGGCAACCGCCACTCGCGAGCCGGTGCCCACCTTGCCCGGCGTGCCCACGGCCGCCGAGGCAGGCCTGGAAGGATTCGAGGTCAGCTCGATGTTCGGCGTGGTGGCGCCGGCAGGAACGCCGGAGGCGGTGATTGCCAAGCTGAGCAATGCGCTCAAGTCGATCATGTCCATGCCCGAGGTCCGGGAGAGCCTGCTCGAGCAAGGCGCGCTCGCCGGCTGGACTTCCGTCGAGGATTCACAGGCGGCCATCCGGGATGAAAGCAACAAGTGGAAGAAGCTCATCAAGGAGGCGCGCATCCAGGTGGAATGAGGCCGCACCCCGCGCGTGCCGGCGCCACACGGCTGGCCGGCGGTGCAGCCTGCGCCGCAGAGGGCGGCAAAGTCAGGCAATCCTGCCTGCGCACGACGAAGCACAAACGAACCACCAGCCAGCGCCCCCGCCAGGCTGTTGAACCGGAGTATTGAATGGATCTGGATTTCACTTCCCCCCAATTCTGGATCGCTGTCGGCCAGATCATCATGATCGACATCCTGCTGGGCGGCGACAACGCGGTCGTCATCGCCCTGGCCTGCCGACGGCTCGATCCCGCCAAGCGAAGGCTCGGCATCCTCTGGGGCACCGCCGGTGCCATCGGCCTGCGGGTCATCCTGATCTTCTTCGCCCTGACCTTGCTGGCGATTCCCTACCTCAAGATCGTCGGCGCGCTCCTGCTGCTGTGGATCGGCGTCAAGCTGCTGATACCGGAAGAGGAGGATGCGCACGGGACCATCGAAGGCTCCGACAAGCTGTGGGCAGCGGTGCGCACGGTGATCGTCGCCGACCTGGTGATGAGCATCGACAACGTGATCGCGATCGCGGGTGCGGCCCAAGGCGCCGGCGAGGGCCACCAGATGCCGCTGGTGATCTTCGGCCTGCTGGTGAGCGTGCCGATCATCGTCTGGGGCAGCCAGTTGGTCATCAAGCTGATGGATCGTTTCCCGATCGTCATCACGCTGGGTGGCATGCTGCTGGGCTGGATCGCGGGCGGAATGGTGATCACCGATCCTGCCATCGTCTCCTATCTCCAGCCCTACGAGAGCTGGCTGCACTATGTAGCGCCGGCCATCGGCGCCCTGATCGTGCTGGCCTGGGGAAAGTGGCATGCCTCGCGCCGCGCGGTGCACCATGCGGTCGAGGAGGTCGAGGAGGACATCGCCGAGGAGAAGGCCCAGCAGGATGCCGGGCAGGCGAGCAGCTCGCAACGGAAGCAGGCTGGCCCGGCGAGCGTCTGACGCACTTGAGCCACCACAACATGTCCCTGCTGGTGCGGGGCCGTCGGCGCGTTCCTGGTGCAGGCGATCGGCAACGCGATGAACCTGCGGCAGCAGCAGGCGCAGGAAGGCGGCTGAGGTCATGAAGCTCGCCACCTGGAACGTCAATTCGCTCAAGGTCCGTCTCGACCACCTGCTCGGGTGGCTGCAGCAGAATCCGATCGACATCGTCTGCCTGCAGGAAACCAAGCTGGTCGACGAGAAGTTCCCGGTCGAGCAGCTGCGCGAGGCTGGCTATGAAGCCATTTTCTCCGGCCAGCCAACCTACAACGGCGTCGCCATCCTGTACCGGCGCGACCTCGGGCTGGCGCCGGAGGATGTGGTCATCGACAACCCGCTCCTGCCGGACCACCAGAAGCGCCTGATCACCGCCCGCTTCGGCAGCATGCGGGTGACCTGCGCCTACTTCCCCAACGGCCAGGCGCTGGGTAGCGAGAAGTACGAATACAAGCTGCGCTGGATCGCGGCGCTGCAGGAATGGCTGGGGCAACTCGGGGCCTCGAGCCCGCTCGTCGACACGGTGCTGCTGGGCGACTTCAACGTCACGCCGGCGGACGAGGATGTCCACGATCCCGAGCTTTGGCGCGGGCAGATCCATGCTTCGGATGCGGAACGCGCGGCCTATCGCGGTTTGCTGTCGCTCGGCCTGCACGATGCGTTCCGCCTCTTCGAGCAACCGCCGCGCCTCTTCAGCTGGTGGGACTATCGGCAGCTCGCCTTCCGTCGCAACATGGGATTGAGGATCGACATCATCCTGGTGTCGGAAACACTGCGTCCACGGGTCAAGGCCTGCTCGATCGACAAGGCGCCGCGCAGGCTGGAGAAGCCTAGCGATCATGCGCCGGTGGTGGTTGAGCTCGGCTGATCGCGCTTGCGG
>JAEZQX010000054.1 GCA_023441105.1 Pseudomonadota bacterium
GCCGCGCGATGCTCGCTGAGGACGGTGGAGGAAGCGGCATAGGGATAGCAGTCCAGACACAGCGGCTGCTCGTTCATGCGCGCGGCAATGAAGGGCAGCGTCTGCGTCGAGCGGCCGTGGTTGGCCAGTCCGATGACCTTGTGGTGGCTGATCACCGCCGCCACGCCGAGCTCGCGGCCGATGCGCAGGGTCTCGTCCATGGCGGGAAAGATGTCGTCGCCCTCGTTGCGCATGTGCGCGCAATACACCCCGCCGTGGCGCCGCAGCGGCTCGAACACCTCGATGACCTCCTCGGTGGTGGCCGCCGCCGCCGGCTCGTAGAACAGGCCCGACGAGCAGCCCACGGCACCTGCCTGCAGCGCCTCCTCCACCAGGTCGCGCATCCGCGAGATTTCTTCCGCCGTCGCCTGCCGGTCGACGCGGTCCATGACCACCAGCCGCAAGGTGGTGTGCCCGACCATCGGCGCGGTATTGACGGCGGGCGGATCGCCGCGCAGCGCCTCCAGGTAGGCGGCGAAGGTCGGGAAGCGGAACCAGTCGCCTACCTGATCCAGCAGGTCGAGCGGCGCCGGCGTCGGCCGCCTCAGGCCCTGCGCCGTCGGCGCCAGGGACACGCCGCAGTTGCCGGTGACCACCGTCGTGACGCCCTGGCTTACCTTGGGCGTCATCTCCGGCGACGACAGCAGGGCGCGGTCGTCGTGGGTATGGCAGTCGATGAAGCCGGGCGCGACTGCGAGCCCGCGCGCATCGAGGCGTCGGGCGGCAGCGGCATCCCCCGCATCGCCCACAAAGACGATGCGGCCGTCCCGCACGCCGACGTCGGCCTCGAAGCGTGGCCGGCCGGTGCCGTCGATCACCGTCCCGCCGTGGATCAGCAGATCGAAGACTTGCCGCCCGGCCACGTCCGCCGTGCCCGCGGCCGGCTGCTGTTGCTTGCTTGCCGCCATGTCAATACACCTTGGCGCCGGAGCGGCGGACCACTTCCGCCCACTTCGGCGTCTCGCGCTTGACCAGGGCACGAAACTCCTCCGAAGTCCCGCCGTCGATGCCCACCTGCAGCTTGGCCAGGGTCTCGCGCACGGCCGGCGCCTGCAACGCTTTCCGCAACTCCGACTGCAGGCGGTCGACGACGTCCTTCGGCAGCCCCGCCGGTCCGATGACGCCGCCCCAGGCCACCGTTTCGTAGCCCGGCACGACCTCCGCGATCGCCGGCAAGTCCGGGAAGGCATCGAGCCGCTTCGGGCCGGACACGCCGAGCGCCCGCACCCTGCCCGCCTGGACATGCGGCGCGATCGACGCCGAGTTGTCGAACATCACCTGCACCTCGCCCGAGATCAGGTCATTGATGGCTTGCGGGCTGCCGCGGTACGGCACGTGGACCATGAAGACGTTGGCCATCGCCTTGAACAGCTCGCCGCCGAGGTGACCGGTGGTACCGTTGCCGGCCGAAGCCATGGTGAGCTTGCCGGGATTGCGGCGCGCGTGCTCGATGAGCTCGGGCAGGCTCTTGACCGGCAACGTATTGCTCACGGTGAGCATGTTGTAGACGTTGACCGCATTGCTCACCAGCGTCAGGTCGCGATCCACGTCGTAGGGCACCTTGGAGAACAGCGCCTGGTTGATGGCCAGCGAGACGATGTTGCCGTAGCCGAGGGTATAGCCGTCGGGCGCCGCGCGCGCGATCTCGGTGGTGCCGATGAAGTACGAGCCACCAGGCTTGTTCTCGACCACGATCGGCACGCCCATCTGGCTGGACATCTGGTTCATCAGCAGGCGCATGATGACGTCGGGCGAACCGCCCGCCGCCGACGGGATGATGAAGCGAATCGGCTTGTCGGGATAGGCGGCCCGGGCCTCACCGGGCGCCAGCACCGCTGCGGTGAACAGGATCGCGAACCATGCTGCTGCGAATTGCGTCAGTCTCCAGATCATCGGACTTCTCCATGGCTTGTGCAGGCTCGGCGCCTGCGCGGAAACGACCGGGCGCTGGACGAGAGGCACGGCACCGGCTCCCGAAGGATAGCCCAACTGCGCGGCCGATCGGCCTGCTAAGATGGCAGCGACATGCCAGCGCCGGCCTCCGCGCCATCGGAGCTCGCGGGCGGCGCGATCGTGCGCCACCGGGGCCTGCGACATCAAGGCCTGCGACATCAGGAGAGCCTGCATGCCTGTCACTTCGCCCGCCATCGCCGACCACGACGACGACGATCGCAGCCGCGACGGCGACCTCGACTGGGACTACCGACGCACGGCGGAACGGCGTCACCGCTACCTCTCCCCGTCGCTGCAGACCTTCACCGCCTTCGACAAGCCGTTGCTGCTCGAGCATGGCCAGGGCCAGTACTTGTGGGACCACCAGGGCAAGCGCTACCTGGACTGCCTGGCGCAGAACCTGTGCATCAGCGTCGGCTACAACCATCCGCGGGTCAATGCCGCCGTGGCCGCGCAGATGAACCGGCTGCAGCATGTGACGACGATGTACTACCACCCGCTGCCGGGGCAGTTCGCTGAAGCGCTGGTGGCGACGCTGCCCGCCGGCAACGACTGGGTGGTGCACTTCGTCAACAGCGGCGCCGAGGCCATCGACCTGGCGGTGCTGGCGGCGCGCACCTACACCGGCAACTTCGAGATGCTTGCGTTGCGCAACGCCTACCACGGCATGCACTTCGGCACGATGGCAGCCAGCGGCCTGAGCTTGTGCCGGCAGCCGGTCCCGCCCGCACCGGGCTATGTCCACGTCCACAATCCCGAACTCTACCGCGGCGCCTATGGCGGCAGCCTCGACGGCTACCTCGACGACATTCGCCGCGTGATCGAGTCATCCACCAGCGGCGCCGTCGCCGGCATCATGATCGAGCCGATCCAGGGCTACGGCGGCGTCATTCCGGCACCACCCGGCTACCTGCGCCAGGCAGCCGCGATGGTGCGGGAAGCGGGCGGCCTGTTCATCTGCGACGAGGTACAGACCGGCTTCGGCCGCACCGGCGAGGGCTGGTGGGGTTTCCAGCAGGACGACGTGGTACCCGACATCATCGTGATGTCCAAGGGCATCGGCAACGGCTTTCCGATCGCGGCCATGGTCCTGCGCCGCGACGTCGCCGAGTCGATGTCGCAGCGCAAGTTCTTCAACACCTACGGCTCGAACCCGATGGCCTGCGCCGCCGGCCGCGCGGTGCTGCGGGCGATCGAGGAGGACGAACTGATCGCGAATGCCAGGACAGTCGGTGCAAGCTTCGGCGCAGCGCTCGAGCGAGCGGCCGATCGGCATGAATGCATCGGCAGCGTGCGCGGCAAGGGGCTGATGCGCGGCATCGAGTTCGTCAGCAACCGCGTGACACGGACGCCGGCGGACGGCATCGCGGCCGGGGTGCAGGAAGCGTTGCGCGAGCACGGCGTCATCGTCGGGCGCTCCGGCCAGCACCGCAACGTACTGCGCATCAATCCGCCGCTGTGCGTGACGGCGGAGGATGCGGCGCTGCTCGAGGAGGCGCTCGACGCCGCGCTGGCGGCGGTGCGCCCGCTTCAATAGCGCAGTCGTCCGTAATAGGTGCTGAGGGAAGCGGCACGCGCTTCGGCCAGCGTCCGGATGCCGAGGCTCTGCAGTAGCGGCAGCAGCCGCAGGAAGATCTCCGCCGTCAGCAGGGCATCGGCCAGGGCATCGTGCCGCTGCGCGACGGCGATGTCGAGGCGGCCGGCAATGTCCTCGAGCCCGTGCGACGCATGATCGGGATGCACCACCGCTGCAAGCAGGAGCGTATCGAGCACCGCGTGATCGAAGCGCACGCCGGCGATCGCCTGCTTGAGCTCCAGGAAGCGCATGTCGAAGGCGGCGTTGTGCCCGACCAGCACCGTCTCGGCGGCGAAGGCGTGGAACGACGGCAGCACCTCGGCGATCGTCGGCTTGCCGCGCAGCGCAGCCTGCGACAGGCCGTGGATCCGGAACGAGGCCGGCGCGATCGCACGCTGCGGATCGACCAGTTGGTCGAAGCATTCCGCCTTCAGCAGCTTGCCGTTGACGATGCGGGTGGCGCCGATCTGGATGATCTCGTCGCCGCCGCTGGGATCCAGCCCGGTGGCCTCGGTATCGAAAACGGTATAGCTCAGCTCGGAAAGCAGGCTCTCGTCCAGCTGGCGCGACTGCGGCGTGCTGCGGAAGAGGCCGAAGTCGTAGAACTCCGGGCGCGCCGCCGAGAGTGACTGGGACGCTGGCAGGCGCTCGTCCTGGTCGTCGGCCAGCGGCAGCAGGAAGCGGAAGAAGCCGCCGCCGGGCGGCTCGCGCTCGAACCAGAACTCGCCGCCGTGATGGCCGACGACATCGTCCACGCTGAGCGGCAGGCTGCGGCCGGCGATCCGTATCGCATCGTCCTGCCAGGCTGCCACGGTGGCGCTGTCGAGCTGCTCGCCGCTCCAGGCAAGATCCAGCCGCGCCCGCGATGCCGCCGCCGAGAGCCGCAAGCGGACCTGCGCGACCCCGCATTCGCGGCGCAGGCGAACGGCGAGATGGCCGATCGCCTGCAACAGGGCGAAGCTGTCGACCTTGAGCCACAGCGCGGGGTCGACGTCGAGGCCCTCGACGCGAGGACCATCCGGCAGGCTTTCGATGCAACTGCGGGCGGCAGCGACGAACTCGATGCCCAGCATGTCCTCGAGCGGCCACCGGGTGCGGGACTCGCGGGCGGCATCCGCTGCGGCGGCGCGCACCCGGTCGGCCAGCGCAACCACCTCCTCGTGGATCACGGCGACGAAGCGATCGCGCTGCTGCGCTTCGAGGTCGGGCAATGCGAGCGTCTCGACGGCCGCCTGCAGGACGGCCAGCGATGCCCGGCTGCCTTCCGTCATCTGCAGCAGCAACTCGTCGCGCTGCGAGTCCAGCGCGAACTCGCGGGTGATGTCGTCGATCATCAGCACGAAGCCGTCGAGGTCATCGTCCGCCCCGCCGCCGGCGCCGGCCCCGGACCTGGCCGGCTCGTCGGCCGGCTCGTCGGCCGGATCGCCGACATCGGCCGGGCGGCGCAGCGCGGGAACCGCCGTCATCCGCACGCGCAGCAGGTGGGCAGCGGCAGTCGTGGTGACGAACTGGCTCGACGGCGAACGGGCCCCGTCGCGCAGGCGCGAGCGGACCCTGTCGAGGGCGTGCCCGATGATCTCGCGTTCGAAGACCGCGTGGATCGAACGCCCGAGGCCGATCAGTCCGGCGCCGCTGCCCGCCGTCCGGCTGCCTTGCAAGCTCCGGAACAGCTCCACCGCGCCGTTGTTGTAGAGCAGGATGCGACCCTCGAGGTTGCACACCACGACGCTTTGCTTCAATTCGGACATCAGCGCGGCGAGGCGGCTTCGTTCCTGCTCGATGTCGTGGCTCGCCTCCGCCACCTGCCGGGCCATGTCGTCCCGCAGGCGGTTGCGCTCCTGGAGCAGCGTTGCGACCGCCTGGGCCAGCCCGCGATTGGCGGCGCTGCCCCGCTGCGGCAGGTCGCAGCGGCCCTTCTGCTGCACGAGGACCCGGACCTGGTCGAGCAGTTCGGCGGGGGCGTCGACATGGGTGACGAAAAGGCGGTGAAGCAGCAGCGCCGCCGGCAGCAGCACCAGCATCGCGACGAAGATCGCGACCGCGACCCGCGGCAGCAGCACCGGCCCGACGAGCCCACGCTCCGCCGGCTCGAGGGTCAGCCACAGGCTGGCCGCGATGATCCCGACCGACAGCAGCAGCGCGGCGGCAAGTCCTGCCAGCGCGAGTGCCAGCTGCCGGTCGCGGCGGGTCAATCCGCCAGCCCCAGGAGCTCCCGGACCTTCAGCGTCATCTCCCGGGTGGAGAATGGCTTGGTCAGGTAGGCGGTGGCGCCCATCGCCATGCCCTTGGCGACGTCGACGTCGCGGCCCTTGGCGGTCAGCATGAGCACCGGCGTGTCCTTCACCGCCTCGATGGCGCGCATCTCCTGGCAGACCGCGAAGCCGGACTTGACCGGCATCATCACGTCCATCAGCACCAGGTCGGGATGGTCCCGGACGATAGCCTCGAGCGCCTGCTGCCCGTCCCGGACCACGGCCACCTCGTAGCCCTCGCGCTTCAGCAGGAATTCGAGCGAGATCAGGATGTTCGGCTCGTCGTCGGCGATGAGTATCTTGTGGCTCATGTCGATGCTCCGGTTGCGGCCGGGCCGACGCGCTGCGGAGCCGGCGTCGTGCGCGATTCCCCTGGCGCCGGCGGCAGCGGCGCACGCAACGGCAGGCTGAAGCAGAAGCAGGCACCATCACCGGAAGCCGGCTTCAGCCACATCCGGCCGCCGAGATGACCGACGATCTGCCGGCAGATGGGCAGGCCGAGGCCCGTCCCCGGCGGCTTTACCGTGCCGTCGCCCCCCTGCCGGAACCGCTCGAAGATCATCGCCTCCTGCCCCGCCGGCACGCCGCAGCCATTGTCCTGCACTTCGACCCGCAATTCCTGGTGGTCGGCCTGCAGCCGCACCTGGACGCGGCCACCGCTGGCCGGCAGGAACTTCGCCGCATTCGACAACAGGTTCAGCAGCACCTGCATCACCCGGTCCGGATCGGCCCGCACCAGCGGCAGCGCGGCCGGCGCGAAGAGGTCGACGGTGGCATCGCGTTCCTGGAACATGGCGCTGGTGGTCTTGACCGCGCGCTCCGCGATCGCGCGCAGGTCGACCTCGGCATAGTGCCAGTCCGCCTCGCCCGCCTCGATCCTGGCCAGGTCGAGCACCTGGTTCACCAGGCGGCTCAACCGCTCCGTCTCCGCCACGACGATGCCGAGAAACTGCTGGCGCTGGGCGCTGTCCATGTCCGGATCATCCACCATCATCTCGGACAGTGCCCGGATCGAGGTGAGCGGTGTGCGCAGCTCGTGGGTCACCGACGACATGAAATCGTCCTTGAGCCGATCGAGGCTCTTGAGCTGCTCGTTCACCAGCCGCAACTCTTCGCTGGTCCGCCGCAGGGACGCCGACGTTTCCTCCAGCTCCCGCGAATGCTCCCGCAGCTGCGACGCCTCCGCAACGATGCTCAGCACGTCGTCCACCGCCAGTGCCTGCTCCTGCGCCACCGACGCCACCAGCACGCGCGCCGAGGCGGCACCGACGGAAGCGGCCAGCTCCATCTCGACGAACTGGACCAGCTGGGCATCGGCGACAAGGTTGTCTTCCGGAACCAGTCCCTGCCGGCTGGCGTAGCGCCGGAACAAGCTGGCCGCCCGCCGGGCACCGAGGAACCGGTGCGCCAGGGCCCGGAGGTCCGCCACCCGCGCGTGACCGCGCCAGAAAACCGGGCCGGTGCCGGCGGCGAAGCGGGTGCGATTGAAGACATCGACGAACAGCAGCGCCTGGCTGGCCTCGCTGGCCGACGGCCGGCGCCACAACGACACCGCGACGTAGGCGGCGGCATTGGCCAGCAGGCTCCAGAACAGCGAATGGGTGAGACCGTCGAGACCGGAAAGGCCCAGCAGCTGCTCCGGCTTGAGCAAGGCGATGCCGGATGGCCCATGGAGCAGAAAGTCGGCTTCCATCCAACCCGACTTGACGATCGACGGCAGCATGAGCGTGTAGACCCACAGCCCGAAGCCCAGTGCCAGGCCGGCAAGGGCCCCGGCACGGGTGCCGCCACGCCAGTACATTCCGCCGAGCAGCGCGGGCGCGAACTGCGCCACCGCGGCGAAGCTGATCAGGCCGATGCTGACCAGGGCATAGGCCTCGCCGGCGATCGTGAAGTAGAGGTAGCCGAGCAGCAGGACCAGCCCGATGGCGGCGCGCCGGATGTGCAGCAGCAGGCGGCTCACGTCGCCGCGGGCGCGGGCGCCAAAGGCATCGAGGCGCAGCAGGAGCGGCATCACCAGGTCGTTGCAGACCATGGTCGACACCGCGATGGTCTCCACGATGACCATGCCGGTGGCCGCCGACAGCCCGCCGACGAAGGCCAGCAGCGCCAGCCCCGAGGCGCCGGCTGCCATCGGCAGCGAGAGGACGAACTCCTCCGCATTCGCCTGGCCGGGGCCGAAATGCAGCAGCCCGCCCAGGGCGATCGGCAGCACGAACAGGTTGATCAGCAGCAGGTACAGCGGAAACACCCAGGCGGCGCGCCTGAGGTGCCGTTCGTCGACGTTCTCGATCACCATCACCTGGAACTGGCGCGGCAGCAGAACGACCGACAACATCGACAGCAGCGTCAGCGAGAACCACTGCGCATAGGCGAACGAGCCGCCCTGCCCCAGGCCCAGGAGCTCACGCAGCTGCACGACCTCGCTGGCGCGGGTGAAGATGTCGACAGGTCCGTCGAACAGGCGGTAGCTGACGAACGCGCCCACCGCCAGGAAGGCTGCCAGCTTCACCACCGATTCGAAGGCGATGGCCGCGACCACGCCCTCGTGCCGTTCGGTGTTGTCGAGGTGCCGGGTACCGAAGACGATCGCGAAGCCGGCCAGCGCCACGGCGAAGAACAGGCTGCTGTCCGGCCAGGCCGGCGATGCGGCACGGACCAGGGCCTCCTGCGGCGCAGCCGTCAGCAGCTGGTAGCCGGCGGACATCGCCTTGAGCTGCAGGGCGATGTAGGGAACGATGCCGACGACGGTGATCAGGGTCACCACGCCGGCCAGCAACCGGCTCTTGCCGTAGCGGCTGGCGATGAAGTCCGCAATCGATGTGATGCGATAGGTCTTGGCGATGCGGATCATCTTGCGCACCACCATCCACGCCAGGATCATCGCCAGCATCGGCCCGAGGTAGATCGGCAGGAACCAGACGCCCGACGAGGCCGCCCGGCCGACGCTGCCGAAGTAGGTCCAGGCCGTGCAGTACACCGCCATCGACAGCGCATAGACCCAGGCGTTGCCGATGATCGAGCGGCCCTGCCGGGCCCGCCGGTCGCCGAAGGAGGCGATCGCGAACAGCAGCAGCAGGTAGCCCAGGGAGGCGGCGAGGACCAGTGGCGCCGACAGCATCTTCCGGCCCCTCAGTCGTCGCCGTCCGGCCGGACCGGCCCGTCGCCGGCCGGCCCATCGCGGTCTTCGTCTGCGCCATCGCCGGCATGCTCGACCAGCCAGGCGAGCGCGACGAGCAAGCCGGTCCAGACGAGGAACAAGGCGGCCGGAAACAGCGGCACGCCCCACAGCGTGCCTTCGCGCTCCCACAGGGCCAGCAGCGGAAAATTGAACAGCAGGCAACCGGCGCCGAACAAGGCCACCAGGCGCTGCTCGAGCAGCTCCTTGCCCCACCATCCCCGGTCGCGATAGGCCGGACTCCTGGCTGCACCATGCCGCGCCATCATCCCTCCGCCACTCGCCTCACACGACGTCCAGCGAGAAGTGCCGGCGCAGGTGCCGGCGGAAAGGCCGGATCACCGCCAGGCAATCCGCCAGCCGGCTGCGCTCCAGGCTCGGCAGGTCTGCGAGCTGCACCGCATTGTGCAGCGGCGCCTCCAGCTCGCGCTGCCGCAGGTTGACCGTCATCTTCATGGCGATGAGCGCCTGCAAGGCGTCGCCGAGGTCCTGCGCCAGGGCGTCCGAGACCACGCCGCGGCCTGCAAGCTCCCGCAAGCGCTCGACGGTGTTCAACGACTCCATCCGCTGCTGCAAGGCCAGCGCGCGCACGCCGTGGACGATCGGAAAGGTCCCCTGCTTCTTGAGGTCGACGGACGCCGCGCGCGCGCCGGCGCCCAGCCAGCGGCGCCATCCGGCACCGTCCGGGAACTGGACCGCCGGCTTGGCGAAGCGGGCGTAGAAGGCGTCGTTGTCGACCAGGCAGTCGTACATGAAACGGCGGGCCTGCAGCAGCAGCTCGGCATCGCCCGATACTGCGCGCGCATCCAGGAAGATGGCAAGGTTCATCACCCCCGCCGCCTCGGCGCCGCGCAGCCAGCCCACGAGGGTGTCCTTGAAGCCCCGCAGCGGCTGGCGCCACAGCGGGTTGGTGAGCATGATGTCGCCAGGGCAGATGGGATAGCCGAAGCGGCTCAGGGCCGCGTTGAAGGCCGCGGCCACCTGCGCCACGTCGCCGAAGGCGCCGTCGTCCGGCAACAGCAAGGCATTGTCCTGGTCGGTCTTGACGATCTGCTCACTGCGGCCTTCGCTGCCCATCACCAGCAGGCAGCTGCGCCGCCGCAGCTCGGACGGTGCCAGCAGCGCCCAGCAGCGCTGGAACAGCCTCGAGTTCAGCTGCCCCACCAGCAAGGCGACCCTCTCGACCCGCGTTCCTTGGCGATGCAGCTGCGCCACCATGCCATCGATCCGGCGGGCCGCAACCGCCAGCTCGTCGAGCGAATCGGCCGGCCCAAGCTCCGTCACCACCGCCTGCCAATGGCTCGCCAGCATCGCCAGCAAGCCGTCCGCATCGAGCAGCACCGGTTCCCCGCCGGCAACGTCCAGCAGGAGCGGCCGGCCGCCCTGCCGCTGCATCAGCTGCAAGGCCTCCCAGAGCGGCGTCCCGCCATGTGCCAGCGGCAAATCGAAACGGGCGGCCGCTCGGGCGGCGATCCGGCTCGCCGGCGTGTCGAGCAGCAGGCAGTCACGCAACTCGCGAGCCGCGATCGTCCCGAGCCGAGCGCCGTCGCGCACCAGGGCGAACGTCAGGTCCCGCCGCGCCAGCTCGCGGCATGCGGCAGCGACATCGAGGCTGCCGTCGAGGCAGAGGGCGGCGGGCAATGCCAGGTCACCGATCCGGGCAGCGGCGATGGCAGTCCATTCCCGCGGAACGGCTGCGCCACCAGGATTCCCGGGGTCAGTGCCCGGAGGCGGTCGCGGCACCGATGCCGGTCTCCGATCGCACCTGCTGTGCGAGGAAGCCGCCACGATCGACGGCAGCGCGGCTGCTGCGATCGGTGATGGAGAAGAGCCAGATGCCGACCAGGCCGATGGTCATCGAGAACAGCGCCGGCGAGGTGTACGGAAACAGCGCGCTGCCGGCCGGATTGCCCAGCGTCGCCTCCCACACCGACGGCGAGACGACCGTCAGCACGACCGAGGAAACCAGCCCCAGGAAGCCGCCGATCACCGCACCGCGGGTGGTGCAGTCCTTCCACAGCACCGACATGAACAGCACCGGGAAGTTGGCCGACGCCGCGATGGCGAAGGCCAGCGACACCATGAAGGCGATGTTCTGCTTCTCGAAGACGATGCCCAGCAGGATGGCGAGGATGCCGAGCGCGACGGTGGTGATTCGCGACACCCGCAGCTCCGCGGCGCTGTCCACACTGCCGCGTTTGACGACGGTGGCATACAGGTCGTGCGAGACCGCGGATGCGCCCGAAAGGGTCAGGCCGGCGACCACCGCGAGGATGGTGGCGAAGGCCACGGCGGAGATGAACCCGAGGAACACGTTGCCGCCGACGGCGTCGGCCAGGTGAACCGCCGCCATGTTGCCGCCGCCCCGCAGCGCGCCCTTGCCATCCAGGAAATCCGGGTTCGTCAGCACGAAGGTGATGGCGCCGAAACCGATGATGAAGGTCAGCAGGTAGAAGTAGCCGATCCAGCCGGTTGCCCACATCACCGACTTGCGGGCCTCCTTGGCGCTGGGCACCGTGAAGAAGCGCATCAGGATGTGCGGCAACCCGGCGGTGCCGAACATCAGTGCCATGCCGAAGGAGATCGCCGAGATCGGGTCCTTGACGAAGTTGCCGGGCCCCATGATCGACTGCCCGCTGGCTGCCGCCTGCTCCGCCGACCGCCCGCCCTGGACCGCCAGCGCGGTCTTGATCTCGACTGCCTTGGCGAACAGGGCCTCCGGGCTGAAGCCGAAGTTCCACAGCACCATGAAGGCCATGAAGGACGCGCCGCCGAGCAGCAGGCAGGCCTTGATGATCTGCACCCAGGTGGTGGCGGTCATCCCGCCGAACAGGACGTAGACCATCATCAAGGCGCCGACGATGACCACCGCCATCCAGTACTCGAGGCCGAACAGCAGCTTGATGAGCTGTCCGGCACCGACCATCTGCGCGATCAGGTAGAAGGCCACCACCACCAGCGTGCCGGAGGCGGCGAAGATGCGGACGGGGGCCTGCTCGAAGCGGAAGGCGGCGACGTCCGCGAAGGTGAACTTGCCGAGGTTGCGCAGCCGCTCGGCCATCAGGAAGGTAATCACCGGCCAGCCGACCAGGAAGCCGATGGAATAGATGAGGCCGTCGTAGCCGCTGGCCATCACCGCGGCCGAGATGCCCAGGAACGAAGCCGCCGACATGTAGTCGCCGGCGATCGCCAGTCCGTTCTGGAAGCCGGTGATGCCGCCGCCCGCAGTGTAGAAGTCGGCCGCCGACTTGGTGCGCGAAGCCGCCCACTTGGTGATGAACAGCGTCAGCAGCACGAAGACGCCGAACATGCCGATGGCGGTCCAGTTGGTTGCCTGCTGCTGCGACTGGCCGACGTCGGGCCCGGCTGCCATCAGGCTGCCGGACAGCGCGACCAGGACCAGCATGACGATCGCGGGCAGCCCCGCGCGTCCGATCGCCGGCAAGCCGCGTCGGCGGCTCACCGCAACACCTCCGCCGCCACCCTTTCGGCCAGTGGATCGAACTCGCGATTGGCCCGGATCACGTAGTAGGCGGTGATCGCGATCGTGAAGACGATCACCCCGAAGCCGATCGGAATGCCGATGGTCATCACGCCGCTGCCGAGCCTGCGGGCCAGCAGCTCCTTGTCGAAGGCGACGAGCAGGATGAAGCCGTAGTAGACGACCATCATCGCAAGAGCCAGCCACCAACCCAGCCGGGTGCGTTTGTGCTTGAGTTCCTGGTAGCTGGGGCTGGCAACAATGCGATCGACGAGATCGGATTCCATCTGCACCCCGCAAAGTCGACGCCGGCAGAAAGAGCGTTCAGCTGCTCGTCCATTGCCGCGCCATCCCGCTGCTCCGCCGATGCCGAAAGGCGGAAACCTTCCTGGAGACGGCTTGAACATACATGAGGACGCGCAACCGCGGTCAGCCAGTTGACAATGGGGCACGTTCGCGACGACTGGTTGCAAAGCAGGTGCTCCCGCAACCTGCGCGGTCCGCTCGCGGCCGTGCGCTCGGTCGACGGTCAGCCGCCGTAGCGCTCGGTGCGGATGCGTCGTGCCGCGACGCCCAGGTCGAGCAGCATGCCGGCCACTGCCTCGACGAATGCATTGCTGCCGCAGACGAAGCACGACGCCGGCGGCGCATCGGACGCCTGCAGCGCCCGCAGCAGCAGCTCGCGGCCGAGCCGGCCGGCGCGATATCGCGGTGCCACCGCCGCTTCGCGCGTCAGCGTCGCCAGGAAAGAGAAGGCGTCGCGGCCAGGATCGAGTGCCTCGAGTTCCTCGCGAAACGGCAGGTCGGCCGCCGTCCTGGCCGATGCGACCAGCACCAGGCGCTTGCCGCTGCCACGGATGGCGTGATGACGGACCATCGACATCAGCGGCGCGATGCCGGAGCCACCGCCCACCAGCAACACCGGCGCCGGATCGTCCACCGTCCACACGAAATGGCCGCCAATGGGGCCGCGCACCTCGATCGTGTCGTCCACCCGCAGCTCGTCGTGCAGGAACGGCGAGACCTCGCCGTCCTCGAGCCGGTCGACCGCAAGCTCCAGCACCTCCGCCGCTTCCGGCGCGCTGGCGATGGAATAGCTGCGCCGCGCTTCGTAGCCGTCGGCTGCGACCAGGCGGAGGTCGAGATGCTGGCCCGGCACGAACGCCATCGGCCGCTCCAGGGTGAGGAAGATGCTCTTGATGGCGGGTGTGCGCGCGACGATGTCGACGACGCGCGCCGGCTGCCAGTTCACCGCGCCACGATCACGAGTAGCGCTCTTCCGCCCAGGGGTCGCCGCGCATGTGATAGCCGCGCAACTCCCAGAACCCGGCCTCGTCCTTCGCGGTGAACTGCAGGCCGTTGAGCCATTTCGCCGACTTCCAGAAGTAGAGGTGCGGCACCAGCAGGCGCGCCGG
>JAEZQX010000318.1 GCA_023441105.1 Pseudomonadota bacterium
CCGGCCGCTGGGGCGGCGGCCGCCGCCCCGGCCGCCTCCACCACGTCGTGGACGAACTGCATCTTGCGCAGCGCCAGGTACGAGAGCGCGAAGGGATAGGCGTCGTCGTGCCCGAGACTGCGGCTGAAGCTGTTGGCCAGCAACGTAAGCGGCACCCATTCATGCACCATCCGGGCGAACTCGTCCGACAGGCGGGCGGCTGAAGGTATCTCCTCGGCGACCCTCTGGTCGGCGAATCCGCCGATCTCCAGCTGCCAGGCGCGCGAGGTGTTGAGCAGGTCCACCATGTGCAGGTAGTGCGCCCAGGTCTCGGCCCAGTCCTCCCACGGATGCATGGTGGCGTAGCCGCTCACGAAGCCGCTCTGCCAGTCCGGCGCGGGGCCGTCGCGGTAGTGACGCTGCAGCGCCTCGCCGTAATCCTGGCGTTCGTCGCCGAACAGCTCGCGGAACTCGGCGATGAAACGGCTGCCGCGCACCAGCAGATCCCAATAGTAGTGGCCGGATTCGTGGCGAAAGTGGCCGAGCAGCGTGCGGTACGGTTCATGCAGCTCGTGCTTGCTGCGCTCGCGCTGCACCGGATCCGACTCTGCGGCGTTGACGGTGATCTCGCCGGCAGCATGTCCGGTGAGGACCGGATGGTCGGCGTCGAGCTGGCGCAGGAAGTGGAACGTCAGCCCGCGCCGGGGATCCTCCAGCCGGGACTTCACCGGCAGGCGCAGCCCGAGGATGGTGTACAGCCAGGTCCGCTTGGCCGACTCGAGCTTCGCCCAGGCGAGCCGGTTCTCCGGCAGCGATTGGTCCGGGATGGTTGCGGTGAGGCGGCAGGAAGTGCACAGCGGATTGGAGTCTTCGAGCGGCACCATCCAGTTGCACAGGCAGGCGGAGGTGTAGTTCGAGCACGGCCGCCAGCGCTGGCGATCCGGCACCAGGCGGCGATGGCTGCCGTCGGGCAGCACCTCGAAGGAAGCCAGCTGCCGGCCCTCCGGGATGAAGCCGACGCGCGCGCCGCACCGCCCGCAGGAGTCGTTCGAGAAGTAGAGCGGATGGCCACAGTTCTCGCAGCGGTACTGTCGCATCGGCTACTCCTGCTGCGGCGCCGGCGGCCGCTCCCGCAGCGCCTTGTTCAGCCTCACCGGCTTTCGAGCACGCTTGCGCATCTTGATGTTGACCATCTCGACCGCCATCGAGAACGCCATCGCGAAATAGACGTAGCCCTTGGGCACGTGGAAGTCGAAGCCTTCGGCGATCAGGGTGAAGCCGACGAGAATCAGGAAGGACAGCGCCAGGATCTTGATGGTCGGATGGGTGTCGACGAAATCGCCGATCGGCTTGGCCGCGACCAGCATCACCAGCACCGCCAGCACGATGGCCAGCGCCATGAGCGAGAGCTCGCCGACCATGCCGACCGCGGTGATCACCGAGTCGAGCGAGAAGACGATGTCCAGCAACGCGATCTGGACCAGCACCAGCCCGAAGCTCGATGGCAGCGCTGACGAAACCGCGTCCTCACCTTCCTCCGCCCCTTCCAGGCTGCTGTGGATCTCGTGGGTGGACTTGGCCAGCAGGAACAGGCCGCCGCCGATCAGGATGACGTCGCGGCCGGAGATCTCTTCGCCCAGGATCGTGAACCAGGGATCGACCAGCCCCATGACCCAGGTGATCGAGAACAGCAGCGCCAGGCGGGCAATGAGCGCGAGGCCGAGGCCGAGCTTGCGTGCCAGCTCCCGGCGCTGCGGCGGCAGGCGACCGACCAGGATCGACAGGAAGATGATGTTGTCGATGCCGAGGACCACCTCGAGGGCAAACAGCGTGGCGAGCGCGACCCAGCCTTCCGGTGTTGCGATCCAGTCGAACACGATCCTTCAGCTCCTCGTGGATGGCAGCGGCAGCGCGATTTGGCGCCAACCGGCCCGGCGTGCCGTCGAACTGCGGCGGGGACGGCCGGCCGTTCATCCCCGCAGCGACTGCGCGATCTCCCTGGTCAGCGGATCCTGCGGATCGTCGAGCGCCATCACGATCGAGAAATGATCGTGCCCGTCGACGATGCGTGCCGAGACCCGGCCATCGCCGGCTGCGCTCCAGCGCTGCGCCAGCTCGGTGCTCTGCCGGTGATACTCGGGGCCCTCCTTGCCGCCCACCAGGGCGGTCCACTTCCCGGCGCGCGGCGCGGACAGGCTCACCGGGCTGTTCGCGGCCACCTCGTCCGGCGACAACTTCAGGCTCTGCTGCAGGTAGCAGCGGCTGATCGGCACCAGGTCATGCAGGCCGCTGATGCTGAAGCCGGTCAGCGGGCGCGCCGACACCGGCTCGGGCACCAGCGGCGCGGTGAAGCCGGCCCAGTCGGTGGCGCCGACCATGGCGGTCAGGTGGCCGCCGGCCGAATGCCCGGCGACGCAGATCCGCGCCGGGTCGCCGCCAAAGCTGGCGGCATTGGCCAGCACCCAGGCCACCGCCTGGCGGCACTGCCTGACGACCTCGCCCATCCGCACGCTCGGGATCAGCGCATAGTTCACCACCACGGTGGTGATGCCCTGCGGCACGAAACCATTGGCGACGTAGCTGAAGTCCGCCTTGTCGAGCATCAGCCAGTAGCCGCCGTGCAGGAACACCAGCACCGGTGCCGGCCCGGTGGCGTTCGCGGGGAAGATGTCGATGCGCTCGATCGGCGTCGGCCCCACCGGGACGTCCAGCTGGGCGCCGGCCGCGAAACGCTCGCGGGCCGCCAGGCTGGAAGCACGGTAGCGCTCCAGGTACTGCGGGACCTCCGGCACCGTGGCACGGTTGTCGTACTGGGCATCCAACCCCGCCTGGTCATAGTCGAGGAATACCTTCTGGCTCATCTGGCTCATTGGCGTGCTTCTCCTGGAACTTGCTTGCGCTGAATCTCCGTGCCGGCGAGTGCCGTCCGGCGCACGACGCGGGACGCCCATCGGCCGGCGTCGCCCGGCACGACGTCCGTCCCTAAACTTGCGTTCCAACCTCTCCTGCTCGCTCCGGACCCGACGCCGCAATTGCCGAAGAATACGACAGACTGGTCGCGGGATCTCCTCTCTGCCGCCATGGGGCTCGGCAAGCGCTGGTGGGCGGGCCAGCTCGCCGGCTGGCTGCTGACGGCGGTCGTGGTGACCTATGCGACCTGGTTCTTCGGCTTCGCCACGGGCCACGACGGCCCGTTGGGCGCCGTGCCGGTGCGCGCCCGCGCCTCCGCCC
>JAEZQX010000573.1 GCA_023441105.1 Pseudomonadota bacterium
GCGCACGACGGCAGCGAGCTTCCAGGCGAGGTTGGCGGCATCGCGAATGCCGGCGCACATCCCCTGGCCGAGGAACGGCGGTGTCTGGTGAGCGGCATCGCCGGCGATCAGCAGCCGGCCACGGCGCCAGCCGCGCGCCACCACCGAATGAAAGGTGTACACCGCCGGCCGCTCGAGCACGGCATCCTGCGGCGTGATCCAGCGCTCGAGCAGTCTCCAGATCCGCTCGGGCCGTGTCATCTCCACCGGGTCGTCCCCCGGCATCAGCATCAGCTCCCAGCGCCGGCGCTCGCCGGGTCCCCGGACATAGGTGGCGGGCCGCCGCGGATCGCAGAACTGCACGCTGTAGTCGCCGAGATCCGGCCGCGGCCGCTTCAGGATCACGTCGACCACCAGCCAGCGTTCGTGCGAGCGCAGGTCGTCCAGTTCGGTACCCATGAAGCGACGCACCAGCGAACGCGCGCCGTCGCAGCCGACCACCCAGCGGGCGCGACTCGATCCGAGACGGCCGTTCGACAAATCTTCGTGGCGCAGGCAAACCGCAGCATCCTCCTCGTCGAGGCAGAACACGTCGTGGCGCAGCGCCATCCGCACCCGTGGATGCAGCGCCAGCCGCCGCCGCAGCGCCGCTTCCAGCGTCGGCTGGTGGAAGCGATAGCTGGCATGCCAGGCATGCGGGCCGATCGTCGTCGGCCGCTGCCAGTCGATGAGGACGCGGCCGGCGGCATCGATGAAGCGCATGCCCGGCGCCACCACCAGCCCCGGCAACAGCTCGTCGGCGATGCCTACCGCCTGGAACACCCGCATGCATTCGCCGTCGAAATGCACCGCGCGCGGCAGGCGGTAGACCTCGGCCTCGCGCTCGAACAGCAGCACGCGCAGGCCCTGCAGCGCGAGCAGGTTCGCCAGCGTCGCCCCGACCGGCCCGCAGCCGACGATCGCCACGTCGCAGGGCTCCTCGTGCGCGCCACCCATCGCCTTCGCCTCATCCATGCCGCTTCGATCCTCGCCGCTTCATGCCACCGTACCCCGCAAGCCTTCTAGCCCCTCAGCGCCGCCGGCAGCCATAGCGCCAACGCCGGAAAGGCGAGCAGCAACCCCAGCCGCACCAGGTTCGACGCGATGTACGGCGCGACGCCGCGGTAGATGGCCGACAGCCTGATGCCGGGCGCGACGCCGTGCACCACGAACACGTTCATGCCCAGCGGCGGCACGAGCATGCCGAGCTCGATCACCACCACGTTGACGATGCCCCACCAGACCGGATCGAACCCCCAGCTCTTGACCAGCGGCAGCACGAACGGCATGGTGATCACCATCGCCGCCACCTCGTCGAAGATCGCGCCCGCGACGATGAACATGCCCATCATCAGCACCAGGATCACCGGTATGGACAGGCCGGAGGAGGCAACCGCATCGGTGAGCGCCTGCGGGGCCTGGGTGACGGCGGCGAAGTAGCCGAACAGCGAGGCGCCGATGATCAGCACGTAGATCATCGACGCGGTGGTGGCCGCCTCGGCGAAGACCTCCCGCAGCCGCGCCCCGGTCATGCCGCCACGGCCGAAGGCGAACAGGCCGGCGAGCACCGCGCCGACCGCGGCCGACTCGGTGGCGGTGAACACGCCGAGCGCCATGCCGCCGATGACGATGGCCGCGAGCACGATCACCTGCCAGCTGCTGCGTGCCGCCTGCCAGCGCTCGGCCGCCGACAGCCGCGGCCCCGCCGGCGCCAGCTCCGGATGGCGGCCGACGTGCAGCCGGATGGTGAGCAGGTGCAGCGTCACCGCGACGAGCGACGGCACCAGTGCGGCGAGGTAGAGCGTGATGATCAGCTCCTGGGCCAGCACCGCGTAGATCACCATGATCGACGACGGCGGCACCAGGATGCCGAGCGTGCCGCCGGCGGCGACGGTGCCGGCGGCAAAGCCGGGCCGGTAGCCGCGCTGGAGCATCGACGGCAGCGACGCCTTGCCGAAGGTGGCGGCGGTGGCAACCGAGCTGCCGCACACCGCCCCGAACCCGGCGCAGCCGATGATGGTGGCCGATGCCAGCCCGCCGCGCCGGTGCCCGATCAAGGCATGGGCGAGGCGGTACAGGTCCTCCGACAACCCTGCCGCGCTGGCGAAGCTGCCCATCAGGATGAACAGCGGAATGGTGGCGAGCTCGAGCGACGAGAAGGCATTCGACGTCTCGGAGGCGATCATCGCGAACGCCGGCTCCCAGCCGACCAGCAGGCCGAAGCCGGCGATGCCGGCCAGTCCCATCGCCACGCCGACCGGCACATGCAGGAGGATCAGGGCGAAGGTGGCGGCGAGTCCCAGCGCGGCCAGCGACACCGGCTCAGTCGGCACGTGTCCGCCGCTTGTCGAGCGTGACCAGCGCAACCAGCGCCGCGGCGAGGACCAGGATCGCCACCGCACCCCACCACGGCCATACCGGCCAGCGCAACACGGCCATCGTCTGGCCGGTCTGCTTCATCTCGGCGGCATAGCGCAGGTACTGCCAGCCCATCAGACCGAAGAACAGCAGCGTCATCAGCCGGCCGAAGCGGTCCAGCATCCGGCCGCCGCCGACGCGGTCGCCGAGCAGGGTGACGGCGATGTGGCTGCCGCGTGCCAGGGCCAGCGGCATGCAGCCCGCCAGCAGCACCGCGAAGGCGAGCGGTTGCACGTCGAAGAAGCCGCGGATCGGACTGGCGAAGAAGTAGCGCAGGCAGACGTCGAGGGTGATGAGGATGGCCACCGCCAGGAGGCCGGCGATGGCGACCGTCGCCAGCGCGGCCGCCAGGCGATCCGCCCAGGCGGCTACCCCGCCCGTCGCCGGCTCCTGATCCGCGGCCATCCTGCGGCGCTCAGATCGCCGCCCTGACCTTGGCGAGCGCGTCGGAGAAGCTGCGCCAGGTGCGCTGGTTGCGCGGCTTCTCGGCGATCCACTTCGCGTTGACCGGCTCGATCGTCCGCTTCCATTCGGCCAGCTCGGCGGCCGATGGCGTCACCACCGTGTTGCGTCCGGACTTGCGGACCTTGTCGCGCACTTCCACCTCCTGGCGGTCGAAGGCGGCGCCCAGCTTGCGCGCCAACGCCGCGCCGCTCGCCTTGTCGAGCGCGGTGCGCGCCTGCGCCGGCAACTGCTCGTAGCGATCCTGGCGCATGACCACGCCCACGGCCACCGAGCCCAGGCCGATGTCGAGATGATGGCTGGTCACCTCGTTGACCTTGAAGTCGCCGACGAAGCCCCAGTTGTTGAGGGTCATGTCCACCACGCCGCGCGACAGGCCTTCGGCGATCTGGCCGCCACCGAGCTGGACCACCGCCCCGCCAAGCGACTCCACCACGCGCGAAAGATGGTCGCCGCCGGCACGCACCCGCCGTCCCTTCAGGTCGGCCGGCAGCCGCACCGGCTGGTTGGAATGCACCGCCACCGGCGGGGTGGTCGCCACGGCGAGCATCCGCAGGCCGTCGAAGCCGACCAATGCGCCATCCGCGTAAAGCTGGTGAAGGGCAAGGCTCGCCTCCAGCGCATTGCTGGTGACGAACGGCAGGCCGACCACCTCGGTGTCGTCGAAGCGCCCCGGCGTGTACGGCAGCACCACCCAGGCGATGTCGGCGATGCCGTCGGTGACCAGCTTGAGCTGCTGCGTCGGATTGCGGCCCAGCGTGCCGCCGGCAAAGATGTCAACCTGCAGGCTCCCGCCGGAGGCGGCAGCCGCTTCCTTGGCCCAGGGCGTCAGCACATTGGCGGTGATGTTGGCGGCGGGCGGCTCGAAGCTCGACAGCTTCAGCCGCGCCGGCGCGGCCCGCGCGACCACCGGCACGAACGCGCCGATGGCAGCGGCAGCCACGGCGCCGATGCCGGTGCCAAGCAGCGCGCGGCGGCGCCTCGAAGAGGAAGCATTCATCACGGTCTCCATGTCATGAAAGGTGCGGCCTGGCCTGCGCCAGGTGCCCGCGCCCGCGGCTCCATACCGGTGGCAGGGCGGCATCGTCGGCCGGATACTCGCCGGGCGCGCCCGCCGGCGCGCTGCGCAGCTTCATCGTGTAGGGCCGCGGATCCCACTG
>JAEZQX010000380.1 GCA_023441105.1 Pseudomonadota bacterium
AACCCTTAACAAACCCCCCCCCGGCCCCCGGGGCCGCCGGGGCGGTCGGCGCGAGTACCTGCCTCACTGTCAACGAAGGAACCGATGAGCACGAAGCTCGAAGTCATCGAACTCGAATCCGGCAAGAAGCCGACGGCCAGCATCATCGTCCTGCACGGCCTCGGCGCCGATGGAACCGACTTCGTGCCGATCGCGCAGGAACTGAAGCTCGACCCGATCGGCCAGGTGCGCTACGTCTTCCCGCACGCGCCGGTCATGCCGGTCACCATCAACGGCGGCATGGCCATGCGCGCCTGGTACGACATCCTCGGCAGCGAGGTCGAGCGCCGCGAGGACGAGCGCGGCCTGCGGGCGTCGCAGGCGATGGTCGAGGCGCTGATCGAGCGCGAAATCGAGCGCGGCACCGAGGCGGGGCGCATCGTGCTGATGGGTTTTTCGCAGGGTTGCGCCATGACGCTGATGACCGGCCTGCGCTACGGCCAGCGGCTTGCCGGCCTGGTCGGCCTGTCCGGCTACCTGCCGCTGGCGGCGGTGACCGAAGCCGAACGGCATGCCGCCAACCACGACACGCCCATCTTCCTCGCCCATGGCAGCGTCGACCAGGTGATCCCCATCGCCCGCGCAACCGCCTCGCGCGACGCATTGCGGGCGCTGGGCCATCCGGTCGAATGGCACGAGTACCCGATGCCGCACTCGGTTTGCGCCGAGGAGATCGTCGACCTCAACCGCTGGCTGTTGCAGACCCTCGCCTGACGCCGGCCCGGCGGCTTCGACCGCCGGCCGCTGCGCCTGCGGTCAGGTCCCGACCTTGCCGCCGTCTTCCTTCCAGACCACCACCGTCGCCGAGCGGGGCCTGCCGCCGTCCGCTTCCGGCCACTTCGAGAAGGCCAGCGGATCGGCGTCCGGTTCCCCCGCCGGCTTGTTCGGATGGTTGCCGTATTCGCCCGGATGCTGCACGTTCACGAAGACGTACTTCTGGTCCGGCGTGAAGGTGATGCCGGTGATTTCGCATCCCGACGGGCCCACCAGGAAGCGGCGGATCTCGCCGGTGGCCGGGTCGGCGACCAGCATCTGATTGTTGCCCTGCCCTTCGTACGGACCGGCGTTCGAGAAGTTGCCGTCGGTCTGGATCCACAGGCGGCCGTCGGCGTCGAAGGCGAGCCCGTCCGGGCTGTTGAAGGTGTTGCCGGCGTTGACGTTGGCGCTGCCCGCCTGCAGGTCGCCTTGCGGATGCACCCGCGGGTTGCCGGCGAGCACGAACAGGTCCCATTCGAAGCGGGTGGCGCCGGCGTCGCCCGCGGCTTCGCGCCAGCGCACGATCTGGCCGTAGACGTTGGCCGCCCGCGGGTTGGCGTCGTCGGTCTCCTTGCGGCTGCTGTTGTTGGTGAGGGTGCAATAGCCCTCGCCGGTTGCCGGATGAACGGTCACCCATTCCGGCCGGTCCATCCGGGTGGCGCCGACCGCATCGGCGGCGAGGCGGGTGTCGATCAGCAGCGCCCCCATGTCGGGGAACAGGTCGCCGAGCCGGCCACCCGCGGCACTCGGGGTGTCGAGCTGCAGCGCGATCCATTCGCCACTGCCCATCATGTCGCCGGCGGCCGCACCGGCGCCGAACTTCGCCACGTAGAGCATGCCGGACTCGAGCAGGTGACGATTCAGCCCTGGGACTTCGGGGCTGTACCGGCCGTCGGAGACGAACTTGTAGATGTAGTCGTTGGCCTGGTCGTCGCCCATGTAGACGACGACGCGGTTGTCCTTGGCCAGCGTCTGCGCCGCATTCTCGTGCTTGAAGCGGCCCAGCGCGGTGCGCTTGCGCGGCGGTGCGCTGGGGTCGAACGGGTCGATCTCGACGATCCAGCCCATGCGGTTCGCTTCGTTCGGCTCCTTCACGTAGTCGAAACGCTCGTCGTGTTCCTCCCAGCGGTAGCTCGACTGCTGCGCGGAGATGCCGTAGCGCTTCATGCTTGCGTTGCGGGTGTCGCTGCCGCTGGTGGTGCCGAAGTAGCCGTTGAAGTTCTCCTCACAGGTGAGGAACGTGTTCCACAGCGTGTAGCCGTTGCCGCAGTTGTTGACCGTGCCGCGCGACATGACGCCGGCAGGATCCGCCTTGGTCTTCATCAGCGCATGGCCCTTGGCCGGCCCGGTGACCAGCATCCGGGTATTGGCATGGATCCGACGGTTGAAGCGCGAGCCGATCACCACCTTCCAGTCGCCGTCCTGCAGTCGGACATGGGCGACCGAGACGCCATGCGCATGCTGCCCCTTCAGGACATTGTCGCGGCTCCACGGCACCTCGCCGGAGAGGATGTCGGGCGTGAAGAAGTACTCGGCATTGAAGTACTCGTGGTTCATCACCAGCAGGCCTTCGGTCGGATCGTCGCGATACAGCGCGAAGAAGTGCATGCCGTCGTGGTTGTCGCCGAACTGCAGCCGCTGCGCCTCGGCGTCCTCGGAGGCATCGCCCTGCCATTGGGGCGAGTTCGGAAACAGCGGATCGCCCCAGCGGCACAGCACCGCGGACCGATAGCCTTCGGGCACGGTGATGCGGTCGAGCGAATTGGCGGCGACCGCGGCGAAGCCGAGCAGCGACTCGGTCTTTCCCTCTTCCAGCGGACGCCCCGGCTGGTCCGACAGCGATGGCTGGTTGGCGGCCGCGACCGGCTGGCTGTCGCTGTCGCCGCAGGCCGAAACGCCGGCGCCGAGGAAGCCGCCGGCGCCGAGTCCGAGGCCCGATTTGATGAAGCGGCGGCGGGAGCGCGCGCGCTCCACGAGATCGTTGAAGTGCTGGTTGGCAGCGGGGCTGGTCGGCAGGTCGTCGACGTCGATGTGGCTCATCAGGTATTCCGTCCGTTGAAGAAGATCGCTTGCCGATCGAGGATCGGCATCGCAGCGATGATCGGGACGGGATATGACGACCGGATTAAGCGGATGCGACAGGACGATGACAATCAGCTGCGCGCGTCGCGACGCGCGGCGCGCATCAGCCAGCTCCTGAACGACGCGACCTCGCTGCGGCTGGCGGCGTGCGAGGCGACGACCAGGTAGTAGCCGCGCGGCGACGAGGACTTCTGCTCGAACGGCGCGACCAGCCGTCCCTGGCGCAGGTGGCGCTTGACCAGCGCGCCGATGCCGAGCGCGACGCCCTGCCCTTCGATGGCGGCCTGGATCAGCTGGTCGTACTGGTCGAAGCGCAGCGCACCGGCCGGCTTCAGCCGGGAGAGCTGCACCGCCTCGAGCCATGCGCCCCATGACCCGGTGGGCCAGTCACGGTCCGCGCCTTCCTGATGAAGCAACACGTGGCGCGCCAGGTCCGACGGCACGAGCAGTCGCTTGCCGCGCCGCTCGAGCAATGCAGGACTGCAGACCGGAAAGACCTCCTCGCCGAACAGCCGCGGCGTGCCGGCCGGAACCAGGTCGGCGGTGCAGTAGCGCACCGCGACCTCCATCCTCTCGCGCTCGAGGTCGATGATCCTGTTGTTGGCGGCGATGCGCACGTCGACATCCGGATGCAGCTCGCGGAAGTCCATCAATCGCGGCACCAGCCACAACGAGGCGAAGCCGAAGGTGCAGGAGACGGTGACCGATCGCTGCGCCCCCTCCTGCGTGATGCGCGCGGCGGTGTCGCCGAGGATCAGCAGCGCCTGGCTAGCCGCGCGGTAGAGCAACTCGCCGGCATGCGTCAGGCGGATGCTGCGGTGACGCCGCTCGAACAGCGCCGTGCCGAGGTGCTCCTCCAGCGCCTGGACCTGGCGGCTGACCGCCGACTGGGTGATGAACAGCTCCTCGGCGGCACGCGTGAAGCTCGACAGTCGCGCCGCCGCCTCGAAGCCGCGGATCAGCTCGAGCGACGGCAGGGTGCGGGCCATGAGGCTTCTCTCTCTTTGGAGGCAGTGACGGCTCGTCCGGACTCGGCAATTTCCCTGCTCATGCATTCTCCCCGCGCATGCTGCCCATTCGAAATCATCGCTTGAGCGCTCGATGGCGCAGCGTCACGATAGGCGCACCGTTCGATGAACGCAGATCATGCAAGGAGCCATCATGCAAGTCAATGCACCACCATTCCGGGTCTCGCTGCGCTGGGGCCGGCCGCTGACCGTTTCCGACGGCCAGGGTACCTGCATCACCGCGCGCCGCGGCGCCATCTGGATCACACAGGACAACGACCTGCGCGACGTCGTGCTGTCGAGCGGCGAGAGTTTCCTGCTCGATCAGCCGGAGCTCGCGATTGTGCAGGCGTTCGACAGCGCCGAGATCGTGGTCAGTCCGCCGTCATCGCGCCGCCCCGCGAGCTCGCCGGCGCTGGCGCAACGCCTGCTGCAGGCCGTGCGGCGCGCATTCGGCCAGCCGGTCACGGCACTCGGCTGAGCGCCCAACCGATCTGCAAGCGGCCGCGCCACGATCGAGGAGGTACGCGATGGACGCGCGAAGCAACGACACCATCATCGATGATGCAGCCGCCACGGGCTTCCCGCCCGCCGCGGCTCGATCCGAGCCGCCTTATCCGCATCACCTGGCGGCTGACCACCGTCTGCCGGACGGGACGGCCCTGCGCACGCGACCGATCTCGCCAGCGGATCGCCGGCGCCATTGGCGCTTTCTCTGCTCGCTGTCGCTGCAGACGAGATACCAGCGACTGATGTCGGCCCGCGGGCTGCTGCCTGGCGAGTTGCGGCGCATGGTCGAGATCGACTATCAACGCGAGATGGCGCTGGTGGCCACCGCCGAGGTCGACGGCGAGGAGCGGATACTGGCGGTGGCCCGCTACGTGCGCGACTCCGTCGACGGCGACGACGACCGACTCGCCCCGGCGGCGGAATTCGCCATCGTCGTCGCCGATGCCTGGCAACGTCGGGGCATCGGCAAGCTGATCCTGCAGCGGCTGCGGCAGGTCGCTCGCGACGCCGGCGTCCGGCAGCTCGCCGGGCTCACGCTTGCAACCAACCGGCAGATGATCTCGCTGGCGCGACGGCTCGGCTTCGAGATCTCGCGCGAGCATGACGACTGGACGGTGAAGCGCGTCACCTGGCGCCTGCAGGACGAGGCGGAGAAACGAGCTCAGGAGCGCCCGGAAGCGCCGCCGGCGTCGATCAGGGCCCAGTGATTGTCGAGCCGCAGGGAATCGTCGAGCGCCAGCCGGCGAGGCGCGACGTCGGCGCCGGAACCTGCCTGGACGATGGCACCGGCACCGCCCGCCCAGTCGGCGGCGATGGCGCAGGCCTGCGGCAGGAGAACCGGCGACTGCCAGCGCGCCTCGCCCGCCGCCAGCTGCCAGCGGACGACCCTGCCGGCTCGCGGACAACTGACCACGATACCGTCCGCGGACGCCGCGATCGAGCCACCATAGCCGGCCAGCGCCACGCCCGGCGGCAACGGCACCGGGCGCAGGCCGCGGCGAGGATCCCATAGCGCCAGCACCGGCGCCGCCCGGCGCGCCTGGTCATCGTCATGCTCCGCCTGCAGCGCGACGCCGATCGTGCCGGCGGAGGCTACCGCCAGATGGCGCAAGCCGAGGCGAGGATCATCGAGACGCCATTGGCCGGTGCGGCGGCCGCTGGCCGCATCGAGCCGCACCAGCGACGAATCCATCCGCTCGAGGTGGTGCTTGGTCCTGCCGGTTTCCAACCGCGTCTCGATGCCGCCGTTGGCGACCCACAGCGCGCCATCGGGCCCGAGCACCAGTTCATGGGGATCGATGCCGCCGGCAGGCCAGCGCTCGAGCAGCGCCAGGCTGCGCGCGTCGCGCACGCCGACACTGCCCTGGCCGGTCTCGAGCGATGTTTCGGTGGTGAAGAGCCGACGGCCGTCACCACTGCGGATCACGTGACCGTTGTAGACGTATTCGCCTTCGCTCCAGTCCCAATCGATCACCGCGCCACGTCGTGGATCGAACCGCAGCAGCCAGTCGCCAGGGCGGCGCGCGACCAGCAGGATCGTCCCCTGCGGCTCCACCGCCAGGCCATGGGCGCGGCTCGGCACTTCCTGGCAGCTGGCCACCGCCACGACATCGCCCCGGGCGGCGAGCACGCCCACGAAATGCCGACCGTCCTGCTCCCAGGTGGCAGCGAAGGCGGCATCCGGCGCAGCGCTGCCCGGCTCGCCATCGCTCGACCCCGCGATGGCGCCGCCCGAAGCATTGCGATCCGCGGCCGCCCGCGCCCATGTCGCGCGGGCCGCCACGGCGATGCCGGCGGCATCGATCAGGAACCGGCGCCGGCGATCAGTCGCCATCGGCGTCCGAGAAGCCGAGCGTCACCTCGAGTGCCGGCGCGACGGTCTCCTGCATGAAGCGCTTCACCGCGTCGAGCGCAGCCACCGCCCGCTGCATGTCGGCCAGCGGCGGAAGCTGCGCGCTGACCGGCGGCAGCGTGGCCAACTCCTGGCCGGACGACGCCGGCGCAGGACCCGCCTTGGTCAGCGACTCCATCGCCTGGTCCGCTGCCATCACCGCCTGCGCCCAGGCGTCGGCATCGTTGTTGCGGCCGCGGCCGCGCAGCATCGCCTCGAGGCTGACGACCGCCGGCGGCACGGCCGGCTGCGGCCCGAAGCCGTCGGTCGGCGCCGGACCGATGGCGACGCTGCGCAAGGTCTCCCAGCGTGCCTGCCATGCCTCGCGATGGCTGGCGCTCGGCGGCCGCGGCCAGATGTCGTCATGCGGGTCGAGCCCCGATGAACCGGAAGAACCGGAGGAACCATGCGATCCAGCCGAGCCGGGTGATCCGGATGAGCCCGCCTTGCTGGCCACCATCGCGAGCGGCTTGCCAAGGTCGCGCCAGCGCAGCGCCTCCAGCCCGGCCAGCCACTGATTGACGCCCTCGGCCGCCCGCCCCGCCGCAGCCTCGCTGTCCTCGCGCCAGTCGCGCTCGGCATCGGCAGCGTGCGCCTGCGCGAGTTCCGCGGCTTCGCGCTGCACCGCCTGCGCCAGTCCGAGGGCATAACGGCAGGCGGGCGCGGTGCGCGGGGCCTCCGGATCCCACAGCAGCCATTCCAATGCCGGGAGACCCTTGGCGGGCGTACCCACCCGCTCCAGCGCCTTGGCGTCGGGCGGCTCCTTGCCGCGACCGTGGCTGCCGACGGCGCGCTTGATCAGCGCCGGTCGCGCCGGGCGGAAATCGATCGCGCGCGCGCTGCGGCGCTCGATGGTGGCGCCCACCGATAGCGCCTGCAGGCGCTCCCAGGCGTCGGC
>JAEZQX010000390.1 GCA_023441105.1 Pseudomonadota bacterium
CCACCAGCCAGCCGGCCCAGGGTCGCCACTGCACCGCCGCGAGCGTGTGCGCGACGGCCGGCACCCGGCTCGCGAGCCGCTCCGCCGCCAGGCTCGCGCGCCGCGCTACGAATGCTTCCGCCCCCGCCTTCTCGCCCTCGATCTGGGCGGCGCTGCGGCTTGCCCAGTCGGGGTCGGCGTTATCCCAGTGCGGCGTCGGCGGTGCCGTTTCGAACGCCCGGACCAGGAGTGCGTTGCGTGCGTCCGCTTCGTTCATTCGCGCGGCTAACCGGCTTGGCGGGTCGTGGGCGGCGTGTCCTCGACGAGCGGTTGCGAGATGTACTGCTGCCGGAACTCATCGAAGCTCAGGCGGTCCCCTTCCTCGGCAGCGCGCTGCGCCGCCAGTGATTCCGCCGCCATCTCCTCGTAGCGCGCCGTGACATCGGCCGCCAGGGGCTCGGCGAGGAAGGCCTGTCGATGCTGCAACGATTGCCGCAGCGAGAAGCCGCTGCAGGAGGCGCGATCGTCGCCGCGGACCTGCTCCAGCACCCGGGCGGACGGGGTCAGCGCCGGCTCCGCCAGCAGTTCGCGCGCCCGTTCCAGCACCTGCGCATAGGCGCTGCCGCCGTGTGCCGCGTCAAGCGCAGCCGCGACCGGCTGGCAGGCGTCGAGCAGCTCGCTGCCCCAGTCGGCCAGCGCGATCCGGCTGCCGTCGTCCTTCTCGAGCTGGAGGCCGGGTTCGCGGCCGCGCTGGGCGACCGCATGGCGGTTGCGCGACAGGCAAGCGATGCTGGCGGGACTGTCGGGAGGGCTGTCCTGCAGCAGGCAATGCAGCAGGAATATGTCCAGGAAACGGATGGTCTCGGCGGTGATGCCCACCGGGCTGAAGGGGTCGAGGTCCATCAGCCGGACCTCCACGTAATCGACCCCGCGGCCCGCCAGCGCCCGCAGCGGTCGTTCGCCGCTGCGCACCGGCTGCTTCGGCCGGATGGTGCCGTAGAACTCGTTTTCGATCTGCAGCAGCGAGGTGCTCAGTTGCCGGTATTGGCCGCTTTCGTCCCGCAGGCCGATCGCCTCGTAGGCCGGATAGGGCGTGGTCAGTGCGTCACGCAACGATTCGGCGTAGCTGCGCAGGCAGTTATAGCTGACGCCGAGGTTCGACTGCGCATTGCTCTGGTAGCCGAGCGGGCCCATTCGCAGCGACGTCGCATGCGGCAGGTACATCGTGCTCTCGTTGAGGGGCTGCAGCCCGTGGGGCCGGCCGGCGACGAACGAACTGCACACTACCGGGGAAGCGCCGAACAGGTAGAGGAGCAGCCACGAATCACGCCGGAAGTTGCGGATAAGCCCGAAATAGCTCTCGTCGCGATGATCGCGATCATTGCCCTGGTGGGCGTCGGCTGCCTTCAGCAACGGCCAGGCGTCGGCCGGCAGCGAGAAGTTGTAGTGCAGTCCAGAGATGGTCTGCATCCGGCTGCCGTAGCGGTGCTTGAGGCCGATCCGATAGACGGTCTTGGCGCGGCCGACGTTGGAGCTGCCGTAACGGCCGATAGGAATGACGTCGTCGGCCGGAAGGCTGCAGGGCATGCTGGCGGCCCACATGACTTCGTCGCCGATCCGCTGATAGACGATCTGGTGGGTCTCCTTCAGCTGCTGCAGGCAGGCATCGATGTCCGGATGAACGCCGGTGATGAGCTCGAGCTGGCTCTCGCTGAAGTCGGTGGTGATGGCCGGATGCATCAACGCCGAACCGAGCCTGGCCGGATGCGACGTCAGGGCCAGCGAACCGTCCGGATTCACCCGCAGGCCTTCCTTCTCGATGCCGCGTCGCAGCCCACGCAGGCTCGGTGCGTCCAGGCTGGAAAGGCGGCGGGGCAGGCGGGAAGTGGGGCGGCTCAAGCGAGTTCCGGCGGGAATGCGGGGAGGAGGTAAGCGTAGCAGAAGAAGGGGAGGCTATTGCGCCGCGGCGCCGGCGGCTCTGCCGGCATGGCGGCGGTCGTGGCCGAGGAGGCGGTCAGCTGAAGATCCAGCGGGGCAGCCAGGTGGCGAGCTCCGGGAAGGTCAGCAGCACGGCCAGGGCGACGAGTTGCAGCGCCACGAAAGGCACGATGCCGCGATAGATCGTGCCGGTGGAGACCGAGGGCGGTGCCACCCCGCGCAGGTAGAAGAGCGAAAAGCCGAACGGCGGCGTCATGAAGCTGGTCTGCAGGTTCACGCCCACCAGTACCCCGAGCCAGACCGGATCGACGTCGAGATTCAGCAGCACTGGCGCGGTGATCGGGATGATGATGAAGATGATCTCGAAGGTGTCGAGGATGAAACCGAGCACGAACATCACCGCCATCACCACGATCAGCGCGCCCATCGCGCCGCCAGGCAGATCCGAGAGCAGTTCGTGGACCAGGTCGTCGCCGCCCAGCATGCGGAAGACGATGGAGAACACGGAGGCGCCGAGCAGCAGCACGAATACCATCGAGGTGATGGAGGCGGTTGAGACGCAGGCCTGGCGAACGATGTCGAGGCTGAATCGTCCCTTGAGCAGGACCAGGAGCATCGCGCCGACCGCGCCCACTGATGCGGCTTCGGTGGGCGTGGCGAAGCCGCCGAGGATCGAGCCCAGGACCGCCACGATCAGCAGCAGCGGCGGGATCAGCGCGGTGAATACCTCTCCCAGCAGCGCCGCCCGCTCTTCGGCAGTGCCCGGCGTGGCGGGACAACTCTTCGGGTCGAAGATCGCCTTGTAGATCATGTAGAGCACGTACAGGCCGATCAGCACCAGGCTCGGCAGCAGCGCGCCGACGAACAAGTCGCCGACCGACACCGGTGACGGCGCGAAGTTGCCCTTGGCCATCTGCACCTGCGAGTTGATGCCGCCCAGCATGTCGCCCATGAAGATCAGCACGGTCGAGGGCGGCACGATCTGTCCCAGCGTGCCGGAGGCACAGATGACGCCGCACGCAAGCTTGGGGTCGTAGCCGGCGCGCAGCATCGCCGGCAGGCTGATCAGGCCCATGGTGACGACGGTGGCGCCGACGACGCCGGTCGATGCCGCCAGCAGTGCACCGACGACGATCACCGACAGGCCCAGGCCGCCGCGCATCCGGCCGAATACCTTGCCCATGGTGATGAGCAGCGCCTCCGCGATACCGGAGCGCTCGAGGATCACCCCCATGAAGATGAACAGGGGCACCGCGACCAGCACCTCGTTGGTCATGAAGCCGATGTAGCGCGAGGCGAGGGCGCCGAAGTTGGACGGATCGAAGGAACCGGCCAGCCAGCCGGCGAGCGCGAAGAACAGCGACACGCCGGCCAGGGAGAAGGCGACCGGAAAGCCGATCAGCAGCACGAAGATGACGCCGAAGAACATCAGCGCGGCGAGGATCTCGCCGGTCAGTACGGTGTCCATGTCAGGGGCGCCCGGCCGCTCGTTTCATGCTAGGTCTGCTGGGGATAGCGGTATTGCAGGGGGAGAAGGTCCTCGCGTCCCGCCAGCACCAGGATGCTGCGGAACGCCATCGCGATGCCCTGCAGGAAGACCAGCAGGATGAACACCAGGATGAAGGTCTTGAGGATGTAGAGCCCGGGCATGCCGCCCGGATTGGAGGACGGCTCGAACAGCGCCCACGAACGACGTACGTAGGGGAAGGAATAGATCCAGGCGACGACGCAGTAGGGGATCAGGAACAGCACCACGCCCACCAGGTCACGGACCGCCTTGCTGCGCAGCGGCGCCGGGCGATAGAAGATGTCGACCCGGACATGGTCGTCGCGCATCAGCGCAAAGCCGCCCACCGCCATGAACATCGCGCCGCCGAGCCAGACGTACAGGTCCTGCAGCCAGAGCTGGGTGGTAGAGAAGATGTAGCGCTCGACCACCACCCAGAAGCAGGCGAGCACCGTCGCCAGGGCGAGCCACGAAAAGAGGCGGCCGACGATGGAGTTCAGCCGGCTGATCGCGGTCACATAGCCGGCCAGCAGCCGCATGATGAGATTCCGGCAAAAGGAGCGATGATAGATCGAAGCAGGCCGCCGGCCGCCGGGTACCGGCGGCGCCCGGGCGCTGCCGCCCAAGCCCGACCCCGCCGCCCCCGCCCCGGGGCGCGCGGGGGGGGGCGGGCGAACCGG
>JAEZQX010000399.1 GCA_023441105.1 Pseudomonadota bacterium
TCCGACGCCTGCCGCCCCGATGCCGGCAGGCGTCCGCCCGATCGGGCCTAACGCTTCATCGCCTCGATCAGCGCCTGTTCGTAGCCGCGCAGGATGCGGCCGTGCAGGTAGGCCACGCGGGTTGTATTGCGGGCGAACGGATGGCCGATCGGCAGCTTCACCAGCCGGTTGGCGGGCTCGCAGTCGGCGTCGACCTCCTCCTCGAAGGCGAGCTCGGAGACGATGCCGACCCCCAGGCCGAGCCGGACATAGGTCTTGATGACGTCCGAATCGGTTGCCTCGAGCACGATCCGCGGCTGCAACCGATGCTCGCTGAAGGCGCGGTCGATGCGGCCGCGGCCGGCGAACTGCGGATCGTAGGTGATCAGGTCGTACTCGACGAGCGCCTCGAGGGTCACGGTGTCGAGCTGGCACAGCGGATGCGACGGCAGCGCCACCACGCAGTGGAACCAGGAGAACAGATCCTCGGAATGGAGGTCGGCCTGCTGGGCCAGCGCTTCGGTGGCGATGCCGAGGTCGACCTGGCCGGAGCGGATCATTTCGACGATCTGCGACGGGCTGCCCTGGTGCAGTCGCACCGTCACCTCCGGGTACTGCGCCCGCAGCCGGGCGATAGCGGGCGGCAGCGAATAGCGCGCCTGGGTGTGGGTGGCGGCGATGCGCAGCTCGCCGACCTGGGCGTTGTGCCAGTCCTGGGCGCTGCGCTTGAGGTTGTCGATCTCGAGCAGGATCCGCTCGACGATGGTGACCACCTCGCGGCCGGCGTCGGTCAGGTTGGTGAGCCGCTTGCCGTGACGAACGAAGATGGTGATGCCGAGCTCGTCCTCCAGCTCCCGGATGGCCTTGGACAATCCCGGCTGGGAGGTATGGAGGGCAAGGGCGGCGGCGGTGAGGTTCAGGTCGCGCCGGACGGTCTCACGAAGATAGCGTAGCTGTTGCAGGTTCACGGATGGATTGTGCTACGACTCGCGCGATTTGCCGGACGCCGGCGTCCGGGGCGGGCGCGGCGGTACCCAGCAGCAGCAGCGCCGGCTGGCCGGCCTGCTCCGGCGGCAGTGGTCCGAGCTCGCCGACGGTGGTGGCAACGATCGCCTGGCCGGGAAGCGATACGTTGACGACCCAGGTGGCGGGTGTATCCGCCGGCATGCCCAGCGACAGGAGTGTTGCCCGCGTCCTGGCGGCCACCGTGGAGGCCATGTAGAGCGCGCCGCCGCCGGCGTTGACCAGCGCGCGTGCCCACTGCACGTCGACCTTCCCGGCCGTCGCCGCGCCGGCTGGGCCGGCCGTGCCGGCGGGGGCCTGCACCTGGGGCGTCGCGAACACCATCGAGCGGCGCCGGCCGCGTTCGGTCATCGGCGCGGCCAGGGCGGCATGCGCGGCCTGGGCGGTGGTGATGCCGGGCACCACGTCCACCGCGATGCCGGCCTCGCGCAGTGCCTCGAGCTCTTCCTGGGCTCGCGCGAACATCAGCGGATCACCACCCTTGAGGCGGACTACCAGGCCGCCGCGGCGGGCGCAGTCGATCAGGGTGCGGTTGATGTCGTTCTGGCGGGTGCTCTTGCGGCCGGCGCGCTTGCCGACGCTGATGATCGCGGCACGCCTGGCAAGGGCTAGCACTTCGGGCTGCACCAGCGCGTCGTGCACCAGCCAGTCGGCTTCGGCAATGAGGCGCGCCGCCTTCAGGGTCAGCAGGTCGACGCTGCCCGGCCCGGCCCCGACCAGGATCACCCGGCCCGGCAGTGGCGCCGCGGCCACTGTCGATGTTCCGTCGCGGCTCACCAGCGGGCCTGGGGGAGGTGGGTCTGCTCGCGGCCGGCAAGGTCGGCGGCAGTCGCGGGCGCCGGCGGGCGACGCCGGAACAGCGGGCCGCGATCGGCTGCCGCCTGGTACACCTCGGAAAAGTCGCCGAAGCCCCTCAGCGCATCCGCCACCGACTCGCCGTCCTTCAGGTCGAAGGTGTCGAAGCCGCAGCGCGCGAGATAGAACATCTGGTCGCGCAGCACGTCGCCGACGGCGCGCAGCTCGCCCTGCCAGCCATGGCGCTGGCGCAGCAGGCGGGCGGTGGAATAGCCGCGGCCGTCGGTGAAGGCCGGGAAGCGGACGGCGACCAGTTCGATGCGGTCGAACAAGGGGACGATGGCGCCAGGCTCGTCGGCCGGCTCGAGGCAGATGCCCAGGTTGGCTCCGGCGGCTGCCAAGGCGTCGGCATGCAGCGGCCATTGCGCCAGCGACAGGATCAGCCGCCGGGACGTCGCGCCCGCCGCGGAGCCCGGAGTCGCTTCCCCGTCGGCCTGGAACCAGGTCCAGCCGTCGGCGATCGGTCCGTTGCGGTCAATCAAGGTGGGCATAGACGCGCTCCTTGAAAGGCTCGAGGCCGAGCCGGTCGACGACGTCGATGAAGCGCTCGCCGGGATCGTCGCGGCGCTCGAGGTACACGTCGATCAGCCGGCTGACGACATCCGCCACCTCGTGGCGGGCGACCGAGCGGCCGATGATCCTGCCGATGCGCGCGTCGTTGCCCTGGCGACCGCCGATGGTGATCTGGTACCACTCCTCGCCGGCCTTGTCGACGCCCAGGATGCCGATGTGGCCGACATGGTGATGGCCGCAGGCGTTGATGCAGCCGGAGATGTTGAGGTCGATCTCGCCGATGTCGTGCAGGTAGTCGAGATCATCGAAGCGGCGCGTGATGGCGTCCGCCACCGGCAGCGAGGCGGCGTTGGCGAGCGAGCAGAAATCGCCGCCGGGACAGCAGATGATGTTGCTCAGCAGGCCGATGTTGGGCGTTGCCAGTCCCAGTGCCCGCAGCGACTGCCACAGCGCATGCAGGCGCCCGACCTCGACGTCGGCGAGGACCAGGTTCTGCTCGTGCGTCACCCGCAGCTCGCCGAAGCTGTAGTCGTCGGCGAGGTCCGCGATGGCCAGCATCTGCTCCGCGGTGATGTCTCCCGGGGGTACGCCGGTGCGCTTGAGCGAGAGGGTGACGCAGGCATAGCCCGGCACGCGGTGGGGCTGCACGTTGCGACCCATCCAGCGGGCGAACGCCGGTTCGGCGGCACCCATGGTCTGGATGAAGGCATCGCCGGCCGGCAGCTTGCGATAGGCCGGACGCGTGAAGCGGCCGCGGATGCGCTCGATCTCCGCAAGGGTGACCGTGCTCGGGCCATCGCGCAGGTGCTGCCATTCGGCGCGCACCTCCTCGGCGAACTTCGCCGGCGTGCGGTCCTTGACCAGGATCTTGATGCGCGCCTTGTACTTGTTGTCCCGGCGACCGTAACGGTTGTAAACCCGCAGGATCGCTTCCAGGTAGGTGAGCAGGTGCGGCCAGGCGACGAATTCATCGATCACGTGGCCGACCATCGGCGTGCGCCCGAGGCCACCGCCGACGATCACCCGGAAGCCGACCTCGTCGTGCTCGTTCTTGTGGGCGAGCAGGCCGATGTCGTGCACCAGCACCGCCGCCCGGTCGTCGCGCGAACCGCTGATCGCGATCTTGAACTTGCGCGGCAGGAAGGCGAACTCGGGGTGGAAGGTCGACCACTGCCGCATCAGCTCCGCCCACACCTGCGGGTCGACCACCTCATCGGGCGCCACGCCGGCGAACTGGTCGGTGGTGATGTTGCGGATGCAGTTGCCGCTGGTCTGGATGGCGTGCATCTGCACGGTCGCCAGCTCGGCGAGGATGTCCGGCACGCGCTCGAGCTGCGGCCAGTTGAACTGGATGTTCTGGCGCGTGCTGAAGTGGCCGTAGCCGCGGTCGTAGCGGGTGGCGATGTCGGCCAGCTTGCGCAGCTGGCGCGACGCCAGCAGGCCGTACGGAATGGCCACCCGCAGCATCGGCGCATGCTTCTGGATGTAGAGCCCGTTCTGCAACCGCAACGGCCGGAAGTTGTCCTCGGAGAGGCTGCCGCCCAGGAAACGCCGGGTCTGGTCGCGAAACTGCGCCACCCTCTCGTCGACCAGCGCCTGGTCGATCTCGTCGTAGAGGTACATGAAGGCGGGTCAGCTCTGCTGCCAGGGCAGGCCGGCCGCGCGCCAGCCGCCGATGCGGCCGCGCTGCTTCTGCGAGTCGAGCGGGCCCTCGAAGCCCTGCAGGACGTTCCAGGCGGAGCGGTAGCCGGCGCCGGTGGCTGCCTTGGCGGCGCTCACCGAGCGCGCGCCGCTGCGGCACAGGAACAGCACCTGCCGCTCCGGCGGGACCGCCTGAGCCAGCTGCTCCAGGAACTTGTCGTTGCGGACCTGCTCGCGACCCCTGGCCCATTCGATGTGGAGGGCGCCGGGCACGCGCCCGACATAGTGCAGCTCCTCGGCGGTGCGGACATCGACCAGGGTCGCCTGGCCCGACTGGAACAGCTGCCAGGCGAGCCCGGGAGCGACATCGCCGGCATAGCCGAGCTCGACACGGGCGTCCGACCCGCTTGCTGGATCCCGGTCGCGGGTGTTGGCGCCGGGGGCGCTGGCGGGGAGGTTCGACGGTGCCGCGGACCTGGCGGCAGTAGGTGCATGTTCCATCCCGTCGAGGATAGTCCCCGTCCGCGCGGCGACAAACGACTTGTTGGACCTGATCTTATAGCGCCGGCTTATAAGGGCGCGGCGCAAGGACGGGGCGCCGCGGACGCGCCGGGAGCGGACTCCTGCGGCGAATTCCGGCGGCGAGGCCAGGGGGCTCAGGCAGGCACGTAGGTCAACCTGATCACATCGCCGTCGATCCGGTCGCTGGCCACCAGGCGGAGCGGTGGCCGGGGGCCGGCGAAATATGGCGTGCCCCGACCCAGCACGACCGGGTGCAGATAGATTCGATACTCATCGATCAGGCCCAGCCCGGTGAGGCTGTGCGCCAGCCTCGGCCCGGCTACTTCGATCTCTCCCTCACGCCCGGCCTTCAGCTCCCGGATCGCCCGCTCGAGATCATCCTCGAGCAGCGTGGCGTTGGGGCCGACCGACTGCAACGAGCGCGAGACGACCCATTTCGGCTGCCTGCGCCATGCCGCCGCGAAGGCTCGTTCGTCGGCGCCCCATTCGGGGTGATCGTCGTCCCAGTAGCGCATGATCTCGTACATCTGGCGGCCGTACACACTGCCCGCCTGCCCCTCCGCTTCCGCGATGAAGTGGCGGAAGAGCGCGGGGCTGGGCCCGAATTCCGTGTGGTCGACGTAGCCGTCCAGGGACTGGTTCATTCCGAACACGAGCTTGGCCATATCACGTCCATTCTTTGCGCGACCGCAGCCGCGCGGTCGTCATGTACCCAGGGCAGCCACCAGCGCCTGGCGCAGTGCGGGGGACTCCAGCACCGTCGGTTCGACGCTGACCTGCAGCTTCGGCCATCGCTGCCGCGCCTCGGCCACCAAGGCCGGCAGGTCGCGGTTGGTATGGGTGCCCGGGGCCAGGAAAAGCGGCACGATCCGCACGACCAGGGTGCCGGCGTCGGCTTCCTCCGCCAGCACCTGAGGCAGGTCCGGCGACATCAGTTCCAGGAATGCCAGCCTCACCCGCTGCCCGGCGAAGTGCTGCCGGTAGTCGTCCGCCAGCTGCTCGAAGGGCACCCGCCAGTCGGGGCTCCGCGAGCCGTGGCAGAACAGGACCGTGACGCTGGCCCCGGCCGGGCGGGCCGACGGGTTCAACGCACCTCGACCCTCAGTTCGCCGAGGCCGCTGACGCTACCCACCATCAGGTCGCCGCTGGCAACCGCGGCGACACCTTCGGGGGTGCCGGAGTAGATCAGGTCGCCGGGGCCGAGCGCCCAGTACGCCGACAGGTGCTCGATGGTCTCGGCGACGTTCCAGATGAGCTTGTCGATGGTGCTCTGTTGCGTGACCTTGTCGTTGACCCGCAACGCGATCTCGCCCTTGTCCATCCAGCCGGTCTTGCTGATCGGATGGATCGGACCGATCGGCGCCGACTGGTCGAAGGCCTTGCCGATCTCCCACGGCCGCCCGGCCTTCTTGGCCTCGGTCTGCAGGTCGCGGCGGGTCATGTCGAGGCCGATCGCGTAGCCGAACACATGCTCGGCGGCCTTGGCCGCGGCAATCTTCTCGCCACCCTTGCCGATCGCCACCACCAGCTCGATCTCGTGATGCAGGCTCTTGGTGCCCAGCGGATAGCGGATGCTGCCGGTTTCGCCATCCGGGACATAGACGATCGCGTCCGCCGGCTTCATGAAGAAGAAGGGCGGCTCGCGGCCGGTGAACCCCATCTCCTTTGCATGCTCCACATAGTTGCGGCCGACGCAGTAGATGCGGCGCACCGGAAAGCGCTGGTCCGACGCATGGACCGGGATCGAGACGGGGGCGGGGGGCGCGAATACATAGCTCATTGCTTGCTCCAGGCAGGGCGCAGGCGGCGTGGCGCCGCCGGTCGGGGAATCTGGACGGTACCCCCGATCATACAAGCCTCGCCTTCCAGGCATGCCACAATCGGCTGGTGGCCACGGACCAATCAGAAGCAAGCCCAAGCCTGCCGCCGCCCGTGATGTTGCCGGGGCCTGCGGCCGATGCTGCCGCGCGCACTGCCGCGCCGACCGCAAGCCGGGCGCCGGCGCGGCCCCGCGCGCCGCTGCTGTCGCTGCGCATCCTCGCGCTGCTCTGCATCGGCCTGCCCCTGCTGGTCTATGGCGTGGTCGGCGCCGTGCGCTACCAGCAGATCATCGCGGAGACCGAGGTCCGGCTCGATCGCGCGTTGCGCATCGCCACCGAGCACGCGCGACGGGTGCTGGAGACCAACGAGACCCTGCTGGCGCGCGCCGTCGAGGCCATCGGCGCGGCCGATGGCGAAACGATCCGCCGCCAGGAGGCGCGCATCCACCAGCAGCTCGCCGCCATGTCGCTGAACAAGCCGCAGATCCAGGGGGTCTGGGTGGTGGACGAGGGCGGGGACATCGTCGCCAGTGACCGCATGCTGCCGGTCAAAGCCGGGCTGAACGTCGCCGATCGCCCCTACTTCCAGTGGCACGAGGATCGCCGCGGCGGAATCTTCGTCTCCGATCTGCTGGCCAGCCGCGTCAGCGGCCGGACGTTCTTCGACCTCAGCCGCGGCCGGTACGCGGCGGACGGCACCTTTGCCGGCACCGTCTCCACCAGCCTGGATCCCGAATACTTCGAGGCGTTCCACGGCGATCTCGCGGCCGACGAGCCGGGCCTGGCGATCACGATGCTGCGCGAGGACGGAGCCATCCTCTCGCGCTGGCCGCCGCTGCCCGAGGGCCCCGGCCGGCTCGCCGACGACAGCCCGGTGATGCGCCTGATCCGCGCCGGCCGGACCAGCGGCGGCACCCGCGGCATCTCTTCGGTCGACCAGCGCCAGCGGCTGCTGACCTTCACCCGGGTCGGCGACTTCCCTGTCTACCTCGGCACCGGCATGGCCATGCGCGAGATCCGGAGCCGCTGGCTCGACGAGATGTCGTGGCTCGCGGCTTTCGGGCTGCCGCCGTTGCTGGGCTTGTTCCTGGTGGCGCGCATCGCCATCGGCCGGACCCGCGATGCGCTCGACGCGGCGCATCGCCTCAGCGAGGAGACGCTGGCGCGGCGTCGGGTGGAGGAATCGCTGCTGCAGTCGCAGAAGCTCGAGGCGCTCGGTCGCCTCACGGGCGGGGTGGCGCACGACTTCAACAACGCGCTGATGGTGATCAGCAACAACCTCTTCCTGTTGAAGGAGAAGCAGCCCGAGGTCGACCGCGCGCGCGTCGCATCGATGGAACGGGCGGTGGAGTCGGCGACCAAGCTGACCCGCCAGCTGCTGGCCTTCTCGCGACGCCAGGCGCTGGTGCCGGAGTACGTGCGGCTGCAGGATCGGCTGCCGTCGTTTCGCGACCTCCTCGAGCCGGTGCTCGGGCGCCAGATCGAACTGGTGGTGATGACCGCGCAGGACACGCAGCCGATCATGATCGATCCGGCCGAGTTCGAGCTCGCGCTCATCAACCTGGCGGTCAATGCGCGCGATGCCATGTCGGGCGGCGGCCACTTCCGGCTCGCGGCGCGCAACGCGGCAGCCGATGAGCTGCCGCCGGGCCTCAAGCCGCCGATGGTGATGATCGAGGCGAACGACAGCGGCAAGGGTATCCCGCCGGAGCTGCTCGGCAAGGTGTTCGAGCCGTTCTTCACCACCAAGCCGGTGGGCGGCGGCACCGGCTTGGGCCTGAGCCAGATCTATGGGCTGTGCCAGCGCGGCGGCGGCCTGGCGACCATCCAGAGCCAGCTCGGCGTCGGCACCACGGTCAGGCTGTTTTTTCCGCCGGTGGCGGAGCGCCCGGCGGATGTGGCCAACGAACCGCCGGCGCTGCCGACCAATCTCGCTCGGACCGTCCTGCTGGTCGAAGACAACGACGAGGTGGCCGAAGCCCTGCAGCCGGTGCTGCAGTCCCTGGGCTGCCAAGTGACGCGGCTGGACCGGGCAGCCACCGCCGCGGAATGGCTCGGCCGCCAATCTCGCCTGCCGGACGTGCTGTTGTCCGACGTGGTCATGCCCGGAGAAATGGATGGCCTGACGCTGGCCCAGCGCGCCCGCGCCCGCTTTCCCGGGCTGCGCATCATTTTGATCACCGGGTATGCGGAGCAGATGGAGGCCATCTCCCGGCAGGGATTCGAGGTGATCCCCAAGCCGTGCTCGGCGGAGATTCTGGCGGCGGCCATCGCGCGGCAGGACGGTCAAAACCCAAGTTAACAAAGTTCGCGGCCGTCCTTATTTAGTATCGAGGCAGCAGTGCCGAGGTGTTGGAGATGGAGCCGCAAGACATGGACGCAGTGGGCAGCCTGGCTGCCGCCGTCCATCGTCATGCCGTCGCCACGCCCTCGGCGCTCGCCGTCGCGTCTGCAGGACGCTTGCTCGACTACCGGCAACTGGCGGGACAGGCATCCCGTCTCGCCGGGTACCTGGCGGCAGCACCGGGATGGGCGGTGCCAGGGCATGGCAACGACCGCCCGGAGCGCCCGCGGGTGGGTGTGCTTGCTTCCCGCAGTGCCGACGCCTGCATCGCCGTCCTTGGCGCGGCATGGGCAGGCGCGACCTATGTGCCGTTGGGGCCGAGGCTGCCGGATGAGCGGCTTCTGGCGATCCTGTCGCGTTGCCGCCTGACGGCGATCGTCGCGGATGCCGTCGGCGCGAGCCGCCTCGATGGTCGCATCCTGCACGCGGCGCCGCCTTGCGTGCTGGCGCTGGGATCGAAGCCGAGCGACGGCGCGACGGAGGAGCGGGTGCAATGGATCGACACCGACGCGCCGTGGGATCGGCAAACCATCCCGGCACCGACGCCGATGGTCGCGTCCGATATCGCGTACATCATCTTCACGTCCGGCACCACCGGCGTGCCCAAGGGCGTGATGATCCCCTTGCGCGCCGCCCGGTACTACATCCGCACCATCACCGGGATGCTCGGGCTGGCGCCCTCGGACCGCGCCATGGAAAGCTGCGATCTGACCTTCGACTTCTCGGTGCACAACATGTTCAGCACCTGGGAGGCAGGGGCGTCCCTCCACCTGCTGCCTGCGGCTCGCGCCATGGGAGCGATCCGGTTTGCGCGCTCGAATCGCCTGACGGTATGGAACTCGGTTCCTTCGCTTGCCGGACTGCTGCGCCAGGTGAAGGCTCTGGCGCCCGGCGTGCTCCCGGACCTGCGGCTCACGGTGTTCGGGGGCGAGCAGCTGTCGTGGCGCACGGTGCAGGCATGGCGGGCGGCAGCGCCGCAGAGCGCGATCTGGAACTTGTATGGACCGACGGAAGCGACGGTGTTCTGCATGGGGCTGCCGCTCGCGGGACGGGCACCGATGGCCGATGGAAGAGACGTGATTGCCATCGGAACCGCATTCCCGGGCAGCGAGGCCGCCGTGCTCGACCCCCAAGGCCGTCCGGTTGCCGATGGCATTGCCGGCGAGCTTGCCATTGCAGGCGTGCAACTCGCCAGCGGCTACCTGAACGCAGCGGAGCAGACGGCAGCGCGCTTCCCGACCATCGATGGCAGGCGTTGGTATCTCACCGGCGATCTGGCGCGGCGCGATCCCGATGGCAGCTTCCAGTGGCTCGCGCGAGTGGACAACCAGGTCAAGCTGCTGGGGCACCGGGTCGAGCTCGAGGACGTGGATGCGCACCTGCGCGTCGTGGCCGATGCGGATCTGGTGGGCACCGTCGCCTGGCCGCTGGCGGACGGTGACGCGCAGGGGCTCGTCGCCTTCTACGCCGGCGCAGTGCGCGACGAGGCAGGCATCATCGCGACCCTCAAGCAGCGCCTGCCGCCCTACATGATTCCATCCCGTGTCGTGCGCCTGGATCGAATGCCGTTGAACGGCAACGGCAAGGTCGACCGCAGGGCGCTGCGCCAGCGTCTCGAAGAGGGACTCGCGTGATGACGCTGCAGGCCTTCGACCCGTCGTTCGCTGCCGCGCCGTCGCCGTCCGCGCCGCGCCGCTGCCGCAGCCTGTGGGCTTTCGATGAGCGCGAGGAAATCGTGCGGCTGGCGGGCACGCCAGCGGGCCGCCTGGTCCTGGTCTCGTTGTTCGCAGTTGCCGCCTGGCTTGCGAGCATCCATCCCATGGCGGTGGCAGTCGCGGCGGGCTTCGCTCATCTTCCGCGCTACCGCAGCTGGATCGCGCTCGGCGCCGCGTTGTCGGCGCTGATCATGAATCCCGACGGCAGGATCTCGATCGACGGCATCGGCGCCATTCTCCTGCAGGAAGGCCTGGATGCGCGATCGGCATCTGCCTGGGGAATCACGGCGGCGGCCGTCGTGACCGCCTGCGCCGGCTGGCTGTTCGTCCTGATCCGCCGCGACAAGGCCCGGCTGGTGGCGCGGCGGCCGGCGCTGAGCCTGCTTGGTGCGTTGCTTGCCCTGTGCGCGATGGCGTCGCTGCCCTGGCCAGCCGCGCCGGTGCGCGCCGCCTGGTGGTCGGTCGTCGTGGTCTTCGCGGCCTTCTTCTGGTTCATTGCCTACGCGCTCGTCGACCAGCGCTCGCGCACGCCGGCGGCGCTGCCGTTCCAGCTGGGCATCCTGAATCCCTTCTGGGGTTCGAGCGCGACGCCTTTCGGCAAAGGTGCCGCCTTCCTGCGCAAGCACCAGGCCAAGGACGACGTCGAGCTGGCAGTCACTCAGTTGAAGGGACTCAAGCTGCTGCTGTGGGCGCTTTTCCTGGCCCTGGCGGCAGCGCTTCTCGACGAAGCGCTCACCGACCGGCTCGGCATTCCCCGGCCGGACGACCTGTACGGTGCTTTCGCCCGTGGCGAGCCGTTCCAGTTGCACCTCGCATGGGCCGGCCTGGCCTGGGCCACCCTCGGCGGCACGCTGACGCTGGCGATCTGGGGACACGAGATCATCGCGATCGCGCGGCTGGCCGGTTTCCGGCTGCCACGCAACACGTGGCGGCCCCTCCGATCGCGCAGCCTGGCGGAGTTCTGGAACCGCTACTACTACTATTTCAAGGAGTTGATGGTCGAGTTCTTCTTCATGCCGACCTTCCTCAGGTCGTTCCGGCAGCATCCGCGCCTTCGAGTGTTCTTCGCGACCTTCATGGCGGCCGGCGTCGGCAACGCCATCTACCACTTCATCAGAGACATCGAGTACGTCGCGCTTCTCGGCCCGGTGCAGGCATTCGAAGATTTCGCCAGCTATTTCCTGTATTGCTTCCTGCTCGCCATCGGCATCGGAATCTCGCAAGCCCGGATCAGCGCCGGGCGCCAGCTGCCGGTATCGCTGCTCGGGATGCTTTGGTCCGGCCTGTGCGTCTGGGGCTTCTTCATCTGCCTGCACGTGTTCAGCGACGAGTCGCGCACCCTGTCGCTGCGCGAGCGGCTCTCCTTCTTTGTCACTCTTTTCGGATACGGATGATGGACACGACCGCCAAGCAGGATCTGCGTGCATTTCTGTCCGGATGCCTCGGCGCCGCCGGCGACACGCACGAATTCTCCGACGACTCCTCGCTCTTTGTCAGCGGCAGGCTCGACTCGCTCACCATGACGAAGCTGGTGATGTTCCTCGAGGACTCGTTCGGCATCGACTTCGCAGAGGTGGAGTTCGACGTCGACCTGATCGACTCGGTGGAGGCGATCGAGGCACTGTTGCAGGATGCGGATGCTTCGCGCGGGACGCTCGCCGGATGAGGACGCGCTAGCACTGGCGCGAGGTCCCATCTCATCCGGACTTGCGGCGGCGCTTTCCCTCGATGACTGCGGCCAACCCCGACAACTGCTGCTCCAGCATCGGTGCCAGCGTCTCGCGCAGCAGCGCTGCCCGGTCGCCCGGCGGGGCGAAGTGATCGAGCTGGCCGGCGAGGGCAAGATGCGCGAAGCCATGGACCACGGACCACACCTCGAGCAGCGCGTTCCTCTGCGACGCTGAGAGCGGCCGGGCCGCCGGAACCGCGTAGAGGTCCCGGATCGCCTGCTCGAGCGCCTGGAATGCAGCCTGCCCGCTACGCTGCAAAGGCTCGTCCTTCTTCAGCCCGGCCTGGAACATGAGCCCGAAGCGGCCGGGATACTGCAAGGCGAAAGCCACGTAGCCCACGCCCTGTTCGCGCAAGCGCGCAAGCGGGTCGCTGCCGCCGCGGGCATTGCCGGCTTCGAGAGCCGCCGTCAGGTTGTCGAATGCGGAGGTCGCCACTGCCGTCAGCAAGCCCGCGGCATCGCCGAAATGATGGGCCGGCGCCGCCGGCGAAACACCCGAACGCCGCGCCACCTCCCGCAGCGAGAAACCTTCGACGCCGCGCTCGGCGAGCAGGGATTCGGCGGCCTCGATCAGCGCCGGCCGCAACGCGCCGTGGTGATAGGCGCTGCGGCGTGCCGGCACCGCCGCAGGGGCGGGTGAAGGTGCTGGCGCTGGTGCGGGGCTGCGCCGGGATGCGCGAGGCCTGGTGGCAGTCGGTCGATTCATGGTGGCATCCGGAACTTGACAACGTTCAGATTCTAGCGTCAAATGATCTTGACAGTGTTCAGTTTTACGCTCTCAAGCCCCTGCCATTTGGCCTTGCCGCGAGCAATCCGACTGAACCGCACCCTTCGATGGAGATGTTCATGTCCGACCGTGCCCTGACCGATCCGCACCTCCTCTTCGCGCTCGCCAACGGCTTGGCCATGCTGTCGTGGCTGGCGCTGGCGGTTTCGCCGCACGGCGCCCGCTGGACGCCGCGGGTGCGGCAGATCGCCGGCCGATTCGTGCCGCTGCTCTTCGCCGTGGCCTACGTCGCGTTGTTCCTCGCCAAGGGGATGGGCGGCGGTGGCTACGATTCGTTGGCCGCCGTGCAGCGCCTGTTCGCGGTGCCGGAGCTGCTGCTTGCCGGCTGGCTGCACTACCTGGCGTTCGACCTCTTCGTCGGCGCCTGGATCGCCGGCCGGGCCGGCGCGATCGGCCTGCCGCATCTGGTCGTGCTGCCGCTGCTGCTGTTGACCTTCATGTTCGGGCCGGCCGGGCTGCTGGCGTTCGCGCTGATCCAGGCCCTTCGCTCCCGCCGCGGCGCGACAGCCGGTCCGGCTGTTCCGCAGTGATTGCCCCCGAACCCGTTTGCTCCGAGAACGCCCTTCCGACCGATCCTCGAACGTTCATCCAGAAGGAGATCGAGCCATGGCTACCTTGACCCTGAACCCCCGTCCGGCCTTGCACGCCACCTGGCGCGCGCCCTGGCGGCTGGCCGCCGAGTTGCATGCCCGCGAGCCGCGACTGGCAATCTACGGCGCGCTGCTGCTGGCGCTGCTGCTGCCGATGGCGGTGGCCGCGGGCCTCGACGACCGGATGCTGCGCGATGTCAATGTCTGGATCAAGCCGATGAAGTTCTCGCTGTCCATCGCCGTGCTGGCCTTCACCACCGCCTGGTTCGCCGGTCATCTGCCGGAACGGGTCCGTACCGGCAGGGCGATGGACTGGATCGTCTGGCTGCTGGTGATGACCGGCAGCTTCGAGCTGGCGTACATCACGCTGCAAGCCGGGCTGGGCGCGGGTTCGCACTACAACCTGGTCGACGGCTTGCATATCGCCATGTATGCCCTGATGGGCATCGCCGCCCTGGTGCTGACGGCGACCCAGCCGATGCTCGCCTGGCTGCTCTATCGTCACGGAGACCGGTCGCTGCCACCCGCCTATCGCCAGGCCGTGCTGCTCGGGCTGGTGCTGACGTTCGTCATGGGTGCCGGGGCCGGCATGCTCCTGTCGAACCTCCAGCCGCCCGCCGGCGGCGCGGTCGTGCCGCTGTTCGGCTGGTCGCTGCAGGGCGGCGACCTGCGGCCGGCCCATTTCGTGGGGATCCATGCCGAGCAGGTGCTGCCGCTCGCGGGCTTCGCCGCCGGGATGCTGGGCGTCGCGCGCGCGAAGCTGGCGGTGTGGGCTGCGACCCTGGCCTATGCAGCCTTGTTCGGCGCTCTGGTAGTCTGGGGGCTTTCCTGACCCGACGAGCCCTCGGCCAAAGCCCCATGAAGCTGCACATCCTGTCGGACCTGCACCTGGGATCCGGTGGCTTCGAGCCGCCTGTCACCGACGCCGATGTCGTGATCCTGGCGGGCGACATCGCCCGGCCGAAGGAAGCGGTGCCGTGGGCCAAGCAGTTGGGCAAGCCGGTCCTGTACGTCGCCGGCAACCACGAGTTCTACGGCGGCAGCATCGACGGCACCCTGGAAACGCTCAGGCGCGCCTGCGCCGGCAGCCCGGTGCAGGTGCTCGACGACAGCGAAGTCGTCCTGGGTGGGGTGCGTTTCCTGGGCTCCACGCTGTGGTCGGACTTCGAGCTCTTCGAGGATGCGGCGCGCCGGGCGGAGGCGATGGCCGAAGCCCAACGCCTGATCCGGGACTTCAGCCGCATCCGCCGGGCGGAAGCCTCGGATGCGGTGTTCACGCCGCAGGATTCGGCCGCCTTGTTCCGGCGTCACGCGAACTGGCTGCGCCAGCGGCTCGACGTTCCGTTCCAGGGGCAGACCGTCGTCATCACCCATCATTCGCCGTCGCCGGGCAGCATCCATCCCCGCTTCGCGGACTCGCTGCTGAATGCCTGCTTCGTGTCCGCCGCGGACCACCTGCTCGACGGCCGGCGGGTGCAGCTCTGGATCCATGGCCACACGCACGACAGCTTCGACTACCGCGTCAACGGCACGCGGATCGTCTGCAACCCGCGCGGCTATGCGAAAGATGGCGTCATCGAGAATGCTCGCTTCGAGGCGGGGCTGGTGATCGAAGTCGCCGGCTGACGGTCGCAGGGCCGCCGGCCGACTTCGTCGATCACGCCGGATCAGGCGAGCGACTGGTACACCGCCTTCTCGAAGGCATAGAACTGCGGCAGGGCCTTGACGTCGGCGAACGGCAGGATCTGCGACAGGTAGACGCCGCCCACGCCCTTCTTCTGGTCGATCCAGTAGTAGGTGTTGGCCAGGCCCGCCCAGGCGAGGCTGCCGGCGCTGCGCCCGGTCGGCGCTTCCTGGTCGTTGATCATGAAGCTCAGGCCCCAGCCCTTGGGCATGCCGGGGAAGAATTCGGCGTCGTTGGTGGCAGCCGGCGCGGCGGTCTTGAGCATCGTGACCTTGATGTTGCCCATGTTGTTGCGCGACATCTCCGCCACCGTCGCCGGTTGCAGCACCTGGTGGCCGTTGGCCTTGCCGTCGTTGAGCATCATGCGCACGAAGGCGAGATAGTCCCCGGCGGTGGAGTAAAGTCCGCCGCCGCCCATTTCGAACTCGGGATCCTGCGGGATCTCCAGGTCGATCGGTGCGAGCTTGCCGTCCCCGCCGCGTTGGTGGACCTTCGCCAGCCGGGCACGCATGGCCGGCGTGATCTTGAAGGCGGTGTCGCGCATGCCCATCGGCTCGAAGACATTGGCAGCGAGGTACTCGCCCAGGCGCATGCCGCTGACCGCCTCGACCATCTTGCCGGCGTAGTCGATGTTGATGCCGTAGTTCCACTCCTCGCCCGGATCGGCGACGAGTGGCGTGGCGAGGGCCGCGTTCTGGCAGGTGATGATGTCGGGAATGTTGCGCACCTTCTCATACTTGCCGATGTCCGGATTCCACAGGCTGTAGGAAAAGCCGGCCGTATGGGTCAGGAGGTTCCTCAGCGTCACCGGACGCTTGGGAGCCCGCAAGCGCGGCGTGTCGCCGTCCCAACCCTCCAGCACCTTGACGTCGGCAAGCGCCGGGATCACCTTGCTGGCCGGATCGTCGAGGGAAAGCCTTCCCTTCTCGACCAGTTGCATGGCTGCCATGCCGGTGATGGCCTTGGTCATCGAGGCGATCCAGACGACCGTGTTCGGTTCCATCGCCGGACCACTGCCGAGCACCCTCTTGCCGAAGCCGCCCTGGTAGATCGTCCCCTCGCGATTGGTGGCGCAGGCGATGACGCCCGGTATGTCACCCGAGTCGACGCCTGCGCGAAGAATCTTGTCGGCCTCGCTCTTGAGCGTGTCGCCCCGGCCGCCGGCGGCGCTGCTCGGCGCCTGCGGCGACGTCTGGCCGCGGGTGATGCCGGTCCCGCCGAGGGCGGCGAGCGCAGCGGTGGCTTGGAGAAAGTCTCTACGTCGAATGCCCATGGTTGTCTCCTTGACTTCAGGCCTCGCAGACAAGCGCCGCTCTCGGCGACGCTCGTGATATCGCCGTCGCTCAGTCCCAGGTGGGGGGCTGTCGATAGCCCGCCGCCACCAGGTCCACCGCGTGTGCCACGGCCAGCAGCGCTTCGTCGCCGTAACGCGGCCCGACCAGTTGCACGCCCACCGGCAGGCCGTCCGGCGCCAGACCAGCCGGGATGACCACGCAGGGGTTGCCGAGCAGGCTGAAGGGGAACAGGTAGTGGTCGACGAAGCGGGAGTCCACCAGGGTGCCGTCGATGTCGAAGGGTGCGCGGGGCGGCGAATGGACGAAGGCGTTGCCGTTGGCTGCCGGGCACAGGAAGGCGTCGAAGCGGCGGGTGAGGATGTCGTCGACCGCGCGCACCAGCGCATCCCGCGCGGCCTGGACCTTGATCCAGGCGACGAGGCCGCTGGCGGCCGCGGGTCCTGCCTTCACCGGCAGGCTCATGCCCATCATTTCCATGACGGCGGCGGAAACGAGCGGGAAAGCTGCCTCCCACACCGCCATCAGCTGCTCGCGACTGAACCCGGGATCCCCTTCCTCCACCCGTGCGCCGGCGTCCTCGAGCCGGCGGGCGACCTGCTCGACGGCCGCCCGCACCGCGTTGGCGGTGGGCACGCCGCTCCAGCTGCTGCGCCACAGGATGCGCAGCGATTTCGGCTCGCGGCGTGGTGCGCGGCGCCACGGCACCGGCGCGACCTCGATGTCGCTGCCGTCCGGGCCGACCAGCAGTGCTGCCAGCAGCGCCAGGTCGTCGATGCTGCGTGCCAGCGGGCCATAGCTGCAGAGCTGCCGGTCCATCCGCGGCACGCCGGGTGGCGGTGGAATGTGGCCGGTGCCCGGCACGCGGTTGGCGGTCGGCTTGAAGCCGTAGATGCCGCAGTAGTGGGCCGGGATGCGGATCGATCCGCTCATGTCGCTGCCGACGTCGAACGGCGCGAGACCGGCCGCCACCGCCGCTGCCGCGCCGCCGCTCGAGCCGCCCGGCGTTCGTGAAGGATCCCACGGATTGCTGGTGCGGCCGAAGATGTCGTTGCTGGTCTGCAGGCTCATCGCCAATGGCGGCACGTTCGTCTTGCCGAGCAGGATCGCACCCGCCGCCTTGAGCCGGGCTGCCACGGTACTGTCGTGGGACGGCACGTGATCCGCCAGCGGCGGATGGCCGGCAGTGGTCCGCAGGCCCGCGGTTTCGTAGCAGTCCTTGAGGGTGAATGGGACGCCGTGGAGCGCCCCGCGGCGGCCATCCTGTTCCGCCTGCGTGTCGGCCGCGCGCGCCCGCAGTCGCGCACCCTCCGGATCGAGGGTCACGATGGCGTTGAGGCGCGGGTTGTGCCGGTCGATGCGCGCCAGCAGGTCGTCGAGCAGCTCGACGCAGGAGGCCTCACGCCGGCGCAGGAGCGCTGCCAGCCCGCTGGCGGTGTGCTCGCCGAGCCGCGCCATCTCGCCCCCGGTGAAATACCCGATCGACGATCATGGCACTTCGGCCGCGGGTCGCCAAGGCCCGCGAAACGTCCCGCAACAGATGGACCGGCAGGCCGCGCGCCGCCGCCGTCAGCCCCTGGATCGGGGTCTTCTGTTGCGCTTTTCCTGCATCCCGTCGGGCCTGCTTTCGACGAAATGCTGCAGCCTCGCGAGCGCCTGGTCCCATTGCAGGGATACCGTGTCCAGGTAGGAACGGGCCTGCGCGAGCGGCGCCGGTGCGAAGGCGAACTGGCTCTCGCGACCGATCCTGATCGAACTGACCAGGCCGGCCTCCTGCAGCACGCGCAGGTGCTTGGTCACGCCCTGCCGGGTCAGGCCGAGGCCATCGGTCAGCCGGGTGATCGACCGCGCCTGGCCATCGCTCAGGCGCGCGACGATCCGCAGGCGGGTCGCATCGCCCAGCGCGGCGAAGATCGGCGCCGCGTCGGCCGGCGCTTGTCGCCCCCGGGGGACCAGCGTGCGAGCGGCCCCCGCCCTGCCGCCGGCATCAGTTCTCGACATGCTCGGCGATGTACTTGGCCTGGGCGTTCCAGCCTTCGGTGTTCATGCGCAAGGCGGTGAGGCGGCGGGGGTCGTCGGGCAGCGACGCGAAGCCGGATTCGCTGATGTGCAGGCGGGTGCCGCCGGCGATCGGCTCGAGCCGGAACTCCACCAACGTGGTCGGTTCGCGCGAGTAATCGGCGTCCGGATTGTCCGAATAGGGGCACCAGGTGAACGAGAACAGCCGTTCGGGGTCCATGGCCTTGACCGTCGCCTCCCACCGGAAGTGCTCGTAGCCGGGATGGGTGATGTGGCCGCGCGAGATCTCGCCCACGCGGAAGGGTCCGTCGAGCCTGGCGCGGAACCACTGCCCGAACTCCACGTGATCGGTGAGGGCGCGCCAGACCCGCGCGACCGGGGCTTTCAGTTCAATGGTCTTCTCGATGCGATCCTGCATGATTGGCAACCTCCTGGTTGCCCGATCATGGCACGAACCCGCGCGATAGGCAACCGTCCGGTTGCATGCAGGGAAGCGTCGGTGCGGGCGACTTCCCCGGCCCGCGCCGGCAGGTCTTTGCCGCAAACGCCACTTTGTCACGGGGCTGCTCGATAACCCCTTGATAGAATTGGCGTTTTGCCAGCCAGAGTGGTCCCCATGTCCGCAGTCGTGCAGCCCGTCCCCCTCAGTCGTCCGGTGAGTCCGGTGGAGAAGCGCCTGCGCGAGATGATGGCGAGCCGGATCCTGGTGCTGGATGGCGCCATGGGCACGATGATCCAGCGCTATCGGCTGACGGAAGAGCAGTTCCGCGGCGATCGCTTCGCGGATCATCCGCAGGACGTGAAGGGCAACAACGAGCTGCTGTCGCTCACCCGCCCGTCGATCATCACCGAGATCCACGAGCAGTACCTCGCCGCCGGGGCGGACCTGGTCGAGACCAACACCTTCGGCGCCACGGCGGTGGCGCAGGCCGACTACCGGCTGGCGGACATCGCCTACGAGCTGAACGTCGCCTCGGCCCGCCTGGCGAAGGCGGCCTGCGCAAGGTACTCGACGCCGGAGCGCCCGCGCTTCGTCGCCGGCGCCCTCGGTCCGCAGCCGAAGACCGCGTCGATCTCGCCCGACGTGAACGATCCGGGCGCGCGCAACATCACCTTCGACGAGTTGCGCGCGGCCTATCTCGAGCAGGCACGCGGACTGGTCGATGGCGGCGCCGACCTGTTCCTGGTCGAGACCATCTTCGATACCCTGAACGCCAAGGCGTGCCTGTTCGCCATCGACGAGCTGCATGCCGAACGCGCGGGGAAGGGCCTGCCGCCGCTGCCGATCATGATCTCCGGCACGGTGACCGATGCCTCCGGACGCATCCTTTCCGGGCAGACGGTGGAAGCATTCTGGAACTCGGTGCGCCATGCGCGACCGCTGACCATCGGCCTGAACTGCGCGCTCGGCGCGGCGCTGATGCGGCCCTACATCGAGGAGCTGGCGCGCAAGGCGGACACCTTCGTCTGCGTCTACCCCAATGCCGGCCTGCCCAACCCGATGGCCGAAACCGGCTTCGACGAGACGCCGGACGTCACCTCGGCGCTGCTGCAGGAGTTCGCGCAGAGCGGCTTCGTGAACATCGCCGGCGGCTGCTGCGGCACCACGCCGGAGCACATCCAGGCGATTGCCGCGGCGGTGCAGGGGCTGGCGCCGCGCACGGTGCCCGAGATCGCGCCGGCGATGCGGCTGTCGGGCCTGGAGCCGTTCACCATCGACGAGCAGTCGCTGTTCGTCAACGTCGGCGAGCGCACCAACGTCACCGGCTCCAAGGCGTTCGCGCGGCTGATCCTCAACGAGAAGTTCGACGAGGCGCTGCAGGTGGCGCGCCAGCAGGTCGAGAACGGCGCCCAGGTCATCGACGTCAACATGGACGAGGCGATGCTGGATTCGCAGAAGGCCATGGTGCGCTTCCTGAACCTGATCGCCTCGGAGCCGGACATCTCGCGCGTGCCGATCATGATCGACAGCTCCAAGTGGAGCGTCATCGAGGCCGGCCTGAAATGCGTGCAGGGCAAGGCCATCGTCAATTCGATCTCGCTCAAGGAAGGTGAAGCGGAGTTCCTGCGCCAGGCGACGCTGGTGCGCCGCTACGGCGCGGCCGCCATCGTGATGGCCTTCGACGAGAAGGGCCAGGCGGACACCTTTGCCCGCAAGATCGAGATCTGCAAGCGCGCCTACGACCTGCTGGTGGAGAAGGTAGGCTTCCCGCCCGAAGACATCATCTTCGATCCGAACATCTTCGCCATCGCCACCGGCATCGAGGAGCACGACAACTACGCCAACGACTTCATCGCCGCCTGCGGCTGGATCCGCGAGAACCTGCCGCTGGCCAAGGTGTCCGGCGGCGTCTCCAATGTCTCGTTCTCGTTCCGCGGCAACGATCCGGCGCGCGAGGCGATCCATACGGTGTTCCTCTACCACGCGATCCGCAACGGCCTGACGATGGGCATCGTCAACGCCGGGATGGTCGGCGTCTACGACCAGCTCGATCCGGAGCTGCGCACGCGGGTGGAGGACATCGTGCTCAACCGCGGCGCCACGCTGCCGCCCGACCTGCCGGCCGATTCACCGGAGCGCGACAAGACGCCAACCGAGCGGCTGATCGAGTTCGCCGCCACCCTGAAGGCCGGCGGTGCCAGGAAGGAAGAAGACCAGGCCTGGCGCCAGAAGCCGGTGGCCGAGCGCCTCGCCCATGCGCTGGTGCAAGGCATCACCAGCCATATCGTGGAGGACACCGAGGAGGTGCGCGCGGCGATGGCGGCCGCGGGCAAGCGGCCGATCGAGGTGATCGAGGGACCGCTGATGGACGGCATGAACATCGTCGGTGAGCTGTTCGGCGCCGGCAAGATGTTCCTGCCGCAGGTGGTGAAGTCGGCCCGCGTCATGAAGCAGGCGGTTGCCCACCTGCTGCCGTTCATCGAAGCGGAGAAGGAGCAGATCGCCGCCGCCGGCGGCGCCACCCGGGCGCGCGGCAAGATGGTCATCGCCACCGTCAAGGGCGACGTCCACGACATCGGCAAGAACATCGTCACCGTGGTCCTCCAGTGCAACAACTTCGAAGTCGTGAACATGGGCGTGATGGTCCCGTGCAGCGACATCCTGGCGATGGCCAAGAAGGAGAACGCGGACATCGTCGGCCTGTCGGGCCTGATCACGCCGTCGCTCGAGGA
>JAEZQX010000427.1 GCA_023441105.1 Pseudomonadota bacterium
GGTCGCCTGCGCACGCTGTGGTACGTGATCCTGCCGCAGGTGCGCGGCGGCATCGCGGTGACCACCATCTTCGTGTTCCTCAACGCCTGGAACGAGTTCCTCTTTGCCGTCGTGCTCGGCGGCAACAACGTGCGGCCGGTGACGGTGGCGATGTTCAATTTCATCTCGGTGGAACAGACCCAGTGGGCACGACTGGCCGCCGGCGCGATGCTGGCCATGGCGCCGGTGATCCTGATCGGCCTGGCGGCCCAGCGCCATATCGTCAAGGGGCTCACGGTCGGCGCAGTCAAGGGCGGAGGACGGCGATGAGGCACATGGGCATGCAGGAGGCACTGAATTGACCCGGCTTGGCAGCGTACGGCTCGAAGGCGTGGTGAAGCGGCACGGCACGTTCACCGCGTTGCACGGCATCGACCTGGACATCGCCCCCGGCGAGTTTTTCGCCCTGCTGGGACCCTCCGGGTCGGGCAAGACCACCACCTTGCGGATCCTCGCCGGTCTCGAGGAAGTGGACGAAGGCCGGGTGCTGCTCGACGACGAGGAGGTGACCCATCGGGAGCCGGGCGAGCGCGACGTCGCGATGGTCTTCCAGAGCTACGCGCTCTACCCGCACATGACGGTCGAGCAGAACATCGCCTTCCCGCTGAAGATGAGCGGCACCGGCGCCGACGATACCGCGGCGGCGGTCCGGGACGCGGCGGCGCGGGTCGGCATCGGCCACCTCCTCGCGCGCCGACCGGGCCAGCTGTCCGGCGGCCAGCAGCAGCGCTGCGCGCTGGCCCGCGCCATCGTGCGCAAGCCGCGGCTGTTCCTGCTCGACGAGCCGCTGTCCAACCTCGACGCCAAGCTGCGGCTCGAGACCCGCGCCGAGTTGCGCAAGCTCCAGCGCTCGCTCGGGATCACCGCCGTCTACGTCACCCATGACCAGGAAGAAGCGATGACGGTGGCCGACCGGATGGCCGTCTTCATGGAGGGGCGGATCGTGCAGGTCGGCACGCCGAAGGAGATCTTCCTCGCGCCGGCCAATGCCACCGTCGCTGCCTTCATCGGCACGCCGGCGATGAACCTGCTGCCGGCGCAACTGGCCGACGGGAGGATCGAAGTGCACGGCGCAAGCCTGCCGGTGTCGGGCCACGCCCGCGAGCGGCGCGCAGTCACGCTGGGCATCCGGCCCGCCGACCTGCAGCTCGCCGGCGACGGCCCCGGCATCGCCGCACGGGTGGAGTTCATCGAGGACCTCGGCGACAACGTCATCATCAACTTCGAGGTGCAGGGCCAGCGGCTCAAGTCGCGACGCGACCGCGCGCAAGGGCTCGCCGAAGGCCAGCAGGTGCGGCTGTCGTTCGACCCCGCCGCCGCGCATCTGTTCGACAGCGCGAGCGGCGAGCGGTTGCGGCCGCAGGCTGCCTGAGCCCGGCAGCCACTCCAGGCGACCAGGACCGCCACCACCAGCAGACCACGACCACCGACTCACCAGCCGGAACCAAGCGACATGAACACACCGGAACAGACTCGCCAGCCCAACATCGTGCTGATCCTCAACGACGACATGGGCTACTCGGACATCGGCTGCTACGGCGGCGAGATCGACACGCCCAATCTCGATCGGCTGGCGCGCAACGGCTTGCGTTTCTCGCAGTTCTACAACACGGCGCGCTGCAGCCCGTCGCGCGCCTCGCTGCTCACCGGGCTGCATCCGCACCAGACCGGCATCGGCGTGCTCACCTACGACATGGGGCCGGAAGGCTATGCCGGCGACCTCAACGACCGCTGCGTGACCATCCCGGAAGCGCTCAAGGCGAGCGGCTACCGGGCCTACATGAGCGGCAAGTGGCACGTGTCCAGCAACCTGGTCGAGCCCACCGGCTCCTGGCCGCTGCAGCGCGGCTTCGACGAGTTCTACGGCACCATCATCGGCGCCGGCAGCTTCTACGATCCGAACACCCTCACCCGCGGCAACCGGAACGTGGAGCACGAGGCGAAAGAGGACGACTCGTTCTTCTATACCGACGCCATCAGCGACCAGGCGGTGCGCCAGATCCTCGAGCACCAGCAGCGCGAGCCCGGACGGCCGTTCTTCCAGTACGTGGCCTACACCGCGCCGCACTGGCCGCTGCATGCCCACGACAGCGACATCGCGAAGTACAAGGGCCGCTTCGACAAGGGCTGGGACGCACTGCGAGAGGAGCGGTTGCAGCGGCTGGTCGCTTCCGGGCTGCTCGACAAAGCGTGGCAGCTGACCCCGCGCGACGAGACCCAGCCGCCCTGGACCGACGCGCAGCATCGCGACTGGCTGTTGCGTTGCATGGAGGTCTATGCCGCCCAGATCGACCGCATGGACCAGGGCATCGGCCGCATCATCGCTGCGCTCGAGCGCGCCGGCCAGCTCGACAACACGCTGATCGTCTTCCTGTCGGACAACGGCGCCTGCGCCGAGGACATTCCGGAGGACGTGACGATCGACGAGCTGGTGAACAAGCTGCGGATTGCCCGCTCGCACACTCGCCGGGGCGCGGAGGTGCGCTTCGGCAACGACCCGACGCTCATGCCCGGCCCGGAGGATACCTACCAGAGCTACGGCCCCGCCTGGGCCAACCTCTCGAACACGCCTTTCCGGCTCTACAAGCACTGGATCCATGAAGGCGGCATTGCCACGCCGCTGATCTTCCACTGGCCCGACGGCATCGCCGAGAAGGGCGCGATCCGCCATTCGCCCGGCTACCTGCCCGACATCATGGCAACCATCCTCGACATCACCGGCACGGGCTATCCGGCGCAGCACAACGGCAAGCCGATCGAGCCGCTGCAGGGCTCGAGCCTCGCGCCGCTGTTCAGCGCCGAGTTGCCGCAGCGGCCGCCGATGTTCTGGGAGCACGAGGGCAATGCCGCCGTGCGCATGGGCAGATGGAAGCTGGTGAAGAAGTTTCCCGGCGCCTGGGAGCTCTACGACATGGAGACCGATCGCACCGAGCTGCACGACCTTTCCGCGCGGCATCCCGAGCGGGTCGCGCGGATGGCGGCGGAGTACGATGGCTGGGCCGAGCGCTGCGGCGTCATCCCCCGCGAGCGGATCGTCGCGCTGATGAACGAGCAGGCCGCGCCGGCCGCCTTCTGGGAGCGCGACATGGCGGGCCCGGGCGCCGGCGATCCGCGCAGCGCCTGAGTCGCTCGTGATGCAGGGCCGCGCCTGTTGTGTCCCGGCC
>JAEZQX010000488.1 GCA_023441105.1 Pseudomonadota bacterium
CGGATGCCGATCAGGATCAGGATCGGCACCATCAGCGCCCAGATGGCGATGCGGGTGCTGCGCAGCTGCTCGCGGAACGGCGCCCGCGGCTTCGCCTGGTAGCCGCGGCGACGCGCGATCCAGGCGCAGATGACGACGTAGCCGAAGAACAGCATCAGGCCCGGCACGATGCCGGCCAGGAACAGCCTGGCGATCGAGACGTTGGCGATCACCGCGTAGACGATCATCGGGATCGACGGCGGCAGGATCGGCCCCAGCATGGCCCCGGCGGCGATCACCGCCGACGCGTAGGCGGGACGGTAGCCGTCCTTCTTCATCGCCGGGATCAGCAGCGAGCCGGTGGCGGTCGCGTCGGCCACCGCCGAGCCGGAGATGCCGGCCATCACCAGGTTGGTCATCATCGACACCTGCGACAGGCTGCCGCGGAAGTGCCCGACCATCGCCGAGGCCCAGTCGATGAGGCGGCGGGTCAGGCCGCCATGGTTCATGATCTCGCCCGCCAGCACGAACAGCGGCACGGCCACCAGCGCCGCACTGTCGACGCCCGACACCAGCGTGAGCGGCACCATCACCGGATCGACGCCGCCGCCGGCGTGCAGCATCATGCCCAGCAGCGCCGCCACGATCATCGAGAAGCCGACGTCGAGACCCGCGATCAGCAGGACGAAGAAGAGAACGGTACTAATCGCGATGATCATCGTCTTCGATCGGAGGATCGATCTTGAGGCGGCGCCCGCTCAGGATGTCGGCGAAGCGGATGACCATGAAGACGGCCAGCAGGGTCATGCCGGCGAGGAGCGCCGCGTACATGGTGTCGTAGTTGAGGGGGGTGCCCATGATCGCCTGGAAGGCGCCGATCTCCATCAGCCGCGCACCGACGATGACGAGGAACACCGACACGACCAGCATCACCAGGTCCAGCACCACCGCCACGCGCCGCCGCGTCGCCACGGACGCCAGGTGCCCCAGCAGCTCGATCCGGACGTTGATGCGGTTGCGGATGCCGACCGCGATGCCGAGGAACGTCAGCCAGACCATGCCGATGCGGGCGAACTGGTCGTGCGCATCGAAGCTGGTCTTGAGGAAGTAGCGGTCCGCCACCTGGCCGACGGTGAACACCAGCACCATGCCGAGCGCGACGACGATCCCGATCTTGACGATGCCATCGAGGATCCGGACGGCGGCGGCCAGTCCCGGGCTGGCCGATGCCTGCGCGTCCGCTGTTGCCTGGGCGCCCGCCGCCCGTCCGTGCGGCACCGGAGCCTCCGCCGGTAGCGAGCTCACTTGCCTTCCTGCTCCTTGCGGATCCGATCCACCAGGCCGGCCGGCCAGAGCTTGCCGTCGAACTCCTTCTCGACGCCCTGCACCGCCTTGCGGAACGCCTCCTTGTCCGGCACCACGTAGGTAACGCCGGCGTCCTTGAGCACCTGCACGCTGTCCTTGTCGAACTGCCGCGTCAGCTGCGTGGTCACCGCGCCGGCTTCCTTGGCCGCCCGCTTGAAGAGCTCGCGATCCGCCTCCGGCAGTCCCTTCCAGAAGCGCTCGGACACGAAGAATCCGACCAGCTCCTGCACGTGATCGGTAGCCGACCAGAACTTGGCCGCCTCATGGAACTTGGGCGGGATCGACAGGTCGAAGCCATTGTCCTGGCCATCCACCGTGCCGCGCGACAGCGCGTTGTAGATCTCCAGCATGCCCAGCGGCGTCACCTGCACGCCCAGCCGGTCGAAGGTCGCCTTGAGCATCGGCAGCGAAGGGATGCGCAGCCTCATGCCCTTGAGATCCTCGGGCTTCATGATCGGGCCCTTGGTGGTCTGGATGGCGCGCGGCGAGCGCTGTCCCCACGCCCCGAACACCCGGACGCCGGCGGTCTCGCCGATCTTGGAGTAGATGGCGTTGAACTCGTCGTTGTTGAGGATGCGCTCGGCCCACTCCCCGTCCTTGAACAGGTAAGGCACGTAGATCACGTTCAGCGCCTCGCCACCGCGCACGAAGCTGATGGAGGACAGGCCGAAATAGCCGAACTCCACGGTGCCGATCTGCATTGCCGACAGCAGCTGCGCGATGTCGCCGAGTTGCCCGTCGGTGTAGACGTTGACGACGTAGCGTCCCTTGCTCTCGGTGTCGACGATCTCCTTGAACTTCAACAGCGCCTTGTGCCAGGGGCTGTTGGAGATGGCGATGGTCGTCATCTTCAGCGTCTTCGCCTGCGCCGCGGCCTGGCCCGTCCAGCCGACCGCGGCAGCCATCGCCAGGAGCCACACCACCATCAAGCGCTTCATTGCCCGTCTCCTACTCCATCAAGTTTGCCGCGGATTCGCGGATCGTGCCGCTCGCGCGGCGCTGTCTCCAGCCGGCCTCGACAAGGCCGGCTCAGAATTCCCATTGCACCGGCTTGGCGCCGGCGATCGGCGACCTGAATGTCGCGATCCGCCGGCCGAACAACGAGCCAAGATAGACCGTCTTCAGGTCCGGACCGCCGAAACCGATGCCGGACAGGTTGCCGAGCCGACGCTTGCCGCCGGAATCGAGATGGTCGCGCCGGTTGTAGGTGCCGTTCTGGAAAGCCGCCTCGCAGACCTCGAGGTGGTCCGGATCGACATCCTCGATGATCACATGCTGCGTTCCGTCGGGTGCCGCCCGTATCACGCGGTTGCTGACGACGCTGACGATCCAGATGCCGCCCTCGGCATCGAAGGCGAAGCCGTCGGGCCAGGTACCGGCGCCGTACTGCGCGAACACTTCACGCTTGCCCAGCGAGCCGGCCGGTCCGATCCGGAAGCGGCTGGTGCAGCGGGCGATGGTCTCGTTCACGTAGAGCCACTGCCCGGTCGGATCGACGATCGCTTCATTGGTGAAGCCGATGCCCTCGGCGACGACCCGCGCACCCGCGTCATCGATCAGGATGATGTAGCCGTCCGCATGGCCCTTGCGCATCGACTGCTCGCGGGGTACCAGCCGGGTGCTGACGGAAACCCAGGTACGGCCCTGCGCGTCGATGCCGACGAAATTGGTCGGCTCCAGCGGACGCCCGTCGATCTCCATCAGCCGCGGCGTCAGCGAACCGTCCCGGCTCATGTGCCAGACGCCGCCGTTGCCGAGATCGGCGATCAGGAAGCTGCGATCGGGCAGCAGCGCAAAGCCGTTCGGCAGGAAACCCGCCGGCGCGTTCTTGGCGAGGATCAGCTCGGTCCTGCCGTCGGCCCGGACCACGCTGATGCCGCCGCGCTTGTCGGGCATGAAGATGTCCCCGGACCGCGTCGCCAGGACGGTTTCCGGCCGCTCGAGTTGCTCGCCGACAAACTCGAGATCCTCCACTGCAAGGCTCAACATCGCTCCTCCGATCCGTTCGTTTCCGTCCGCGGGCGACGCGCTGTCTCGCGCATCGTCGCCGCATCGGCTGCCGGCTGGGCCGGACATTCGAAAGGACGGTATGGTTCCTCGGGTCGGGTCGCGCAGCAAGCACTAATTTAGAATGGGGACCATCTCGAAACGAGATGTCTCCACGGCCTGCCGCATGCGCAACATCAACTTCACTTCGGCACTCCTGTTCCTCGCCGTCGTCGAGGAAGGCAGCATCGCCAAGGCGGCGAAGCGCGAGCATATCGTCGCATCGGCGGTCAGCAAGCGGCTGGCGGACCTGGAGGAGCTGTTCGGCGTCGCGCTGGTCGAACGGGGTCGCCGCGGGGTGCGGCCGACGCCGGCCGGCGAAGCGCTGGCCCATCACGCGCGGATGATCCAGCAGGCGATCGACCGGATGCAGGCGGAGATGGTCGACTACATCGAAGGGGTGCGCGGCCACATCCGGGTGCGCGCCAGCTCCTCCGCCCTGTCGGCCGGGCTGACGGTCGACCTGCAGGAATTCACCCGCGCCAACCGCCACGTGCGCATCGACCTCGAGGAACAGGAGACGCCGGTCGTGTTCCGCGACGTCGCCGAAGGCCGGGCGGACGTCGGCGTCGCCCCGTACTTCACCAGCCAGGAGGGGCTGCAGCTGTTTCCCTACCGCAGCTACGACCTGTGCGTCGTCGTGCCGCTCGGTCACGAGCTGGCCGCGCGGGCATCGCTCACCTACGCTGAGACGCTCAACTACGACCAGGTCGACCCCGGCAGGACGTCGGCCCTCGCCCAGTTGCTGGACAGCGCGGCGCGCCAATTCCCGGTCGCCAAGCACACCCGGATCCGGGTCCACGGCTTCGATGCCAGCTGCCGCATGATCGCCAGCGGCCTGGGCATCGGCGTGGTGCCGGCCTTCATGGAGCACTCCCACGCCCGGATCTACAACCTTGCCTTCATCCCGCTGGCCGAGGAATGGGCGCATCTCGAGATCCGCATCGTGGTGCGGGACCTGCAGACGCTGCCGAGCGCGGCGAAGACCTTCGTCGAGCACCTGAGGCGTTCCGCCCGATCCCCTCCGGCACCAGGCGGCGACGACGTCACCGCGGGGTAGCCGCCATCCCTACTCTTGCGGCGGTACCTTGGCCTTGAGGATGACGTCGTTCCACTTCGCGATCTCGGCCGCGACGAACTTCTCGAGGTCCGCGCCGCGGCGCGTGCGCGGTGCGACCCCAAGGTCCTGGAGCTTGGCCAAGGTCGCCGGCTTGGCGAGCACTTCGGCCATCGACCTGTCCAGCGCCTCGACCATGGACGGCGGCGTCCCCTTGGGCGCGAACAGCGCGATCCAGGCCGTCACTTCGAACCCGGGCAAGGCTTCGGCCACCGCCGGGACGCCCTGCAGGGAGTCGACTCGCTCGAGCGCAGTCACCCCCAGCGCGCGGAGCTTGCCCGCCTGTACCAGCGGCTGCGACGAGGGCAGACCTCTCCCCGGCTCATTCGTCGGGCAGTGGGATCAGCGGTAGTCCTTGTACTTTGCCAGGTGCCGCACCGGCTTGCTGAGCGCGTCGCGGCGGAACGGATCGCCCAGTTCCTTGGTCACCATCATCTCGAGCACCGTGGTCTTGCCCTCGGACTGGTTCTTCACCGACTGCGCGAGCGCCGCACCGACGTCCGACAGCTTGTCCACGGTGATGCCTTCGCAGCCGAACGCCCGGGCGACGCCCGCCCAGCTGGGATTGTCCAGCTCGACCCCCTGGTAGCGCTGCGAGTAGAAGTCGACGTGGTTCTTCTTCTCGGCGCCCCACTGCCCGTTGTTGAAGAGCACGACCGTCACGCCGATCTTCTCGCGCATGCAGGTGAGCAGCTCGTTGAAGCTGATGCCCCAGGCGCCGTCGCCGACATAGGCGATTGCCGGCCGGTCGGGTGCGGCCACCTTGGCGCCGCAGATCACCGGAAAGGCATAGCCGCAGTTGCCGAAGCTCATCGCCGCGAACATCGAGCGCGGTTCGTCGAAACGCAGGTAGCTGTTGCTGACCGAGCAGATGTTGCCGATGTCGGTCGACACCATCGCCCGCTTGGGCATCGCCTTCTCCAGCTCGCGCAGCATCTGGCGCGGATGCATGTGGCTGCTCGACTGGCTGATCTCCACCGAATACGGATCGGTTTCATGCGTCCACTGGTCGAGCTCCTTCTCCCAGGCCGCCTTCTCCGCCTTGATGGTGCCGTCGCGCTGGTCGCGGTTCTGCTGGCAGGCGAGTGTCTTGCCCTTGAGCCGGGCCAGCAGCGCCGACGACGCGGCCGCGGCATCGGCATGGATGCCCACCGAGATCGGCTTCACCAGCCCGAGCATCCTGGCGTCGGCGTCGATCTGGATGATCCTGGCATTGGCGGGCCAGTAGGTGAGGCCATGTTGCGGCAAGGTGCCGAAGGGCCCGAGACGGGTGCCCAGCGCCAGCACGACGTCGGCCTGCGCGATCAGCTTCATCGCCGCCTTCGAACCCTGGTAGCCGAGCGGGCCGCACCACAGCGGATGGGTTGCCGGGAAGGCATCGTTGTGCAGGTAGCTGCAGGCCACCGGCGCATGCAGCAGCTCGGCCAGCTCCACCGCCTGGGCCGAGGCGCCGGCCATGATCACGCCACCGCCGGCCAGGATCACCGGGAAACGGGCCTCCGCGAGCAGCTTGGCCGCCTCGTCGAGCGCCTTCTCGTCGCCGGGCCCGCGGCCGAGCCGGATCGGCCTGGGGATCTCGGTCTCGCTCTCGCCGTAGAAGAAGTCGCGCGGGATATTGATCTGGGCCGGCCCCATCTCGAGCAGCGCCCGGTCGAAGGCGCGGCTGGTCAGCTCCGCCATGCGGTTGGGATGCATGACGTGCGACTGGTGCTTGGTGATCTTGGAGAAGATCGGCAGCTGCTCGGTCTCCTGGAAGCCGCCGAGGCCGATCGTCATCGAGCCGGTCTCCGGCGTGATGAAGACCACCGGCGAATGCGCCCAGTAGGCGGCAGCGACGCCGGTCACGAAGTTGGTGATGCCGGGGCCGTTCTGCGCAATGCAGACGCCGTGGCGGCCCGATACGCGGGAATAGCCGTCTGCCATGTGGGCAGCGCCCTGCTCGTGCGCCACCGGAATGAAGCGGATCCCCGCAGCCGGGAAGATGTCGAGCGCGTCCATGAATGCCGAGCCGACGATGCCGAAGACGTCGGTGACCCCCTGGGCCACCAGCGTCTCCACGAACGCCTCGGACGGCGTCATCTTCACCTTGCCTTGCACGACGGTACGCTGGGGCTGCTTCATGTCAGTCATCGGAGAACTCCTTTGGGAGGCCGGCCGCAGGACGTAGCGGCGGATCATTGAACGAGACGGAAAATCTCAATGTCGCTAAGTTATTCCAAGCCCGCCGCCGCCACAAGCCCTTTTGTTCCGTTTAATGGAACAATTCGATTGCTTTTTCGGGCCAACCCCGACTAAGCTATCGCCCATGCAGAACCTTGCCGAACTCGCGCCGGAACAGGTCGCGGTCGAACGCCCGCGACTCGAGGTCGCTGCGGAAAACTCGTCGACGCTGAAGGCCTTCGCGGTGCTGGAGATCCTGATCGGCAACGGCAAGCCGATGACCCTGGCGGAGCTGATCCAGGCCACCGGCATGCCCAAGGCCTCGCTGCATCGGACGCTGGCGCTGTTCGAGGAAGCCCGCCTGGTGTCGCGCGAGTCGAATGGCCGCGCCTACGCCCCCGGCCCGCGCCTGGGCCGGTTCGCCCTCGAGATCCTGCGTCATGATTCGGTCAGCGCGGTCCGCCGCACCATCCTGCGACGCCTGGTGAGCGAGATCGGCGAGACCTGCAACCTCGCCATGCTCAGCAAGGGTGAGCTGATCTATATCGACCGGGTCGAAGCCGAATGGCCGCTGCGGCTGCACCTGCCGATGGGCAGCGCCCTGCCCGCCCACTGCAGCGCCAGCGGCAAGCTGCTGCTGGCATTCAAGTCGGCCCCGGAGCGCCACCAGCTGATCGGCGCGATGCCGCTCACCCGCTTCACCGAGCGCACCATCTGCGACCGGCAGCTGCTGGCCGCCGAGCTCGACCGGATCGCCGCCAACGGCTATGCCCTCGACAACGAGGAGTACGTGCTGGGCGTTGCCTGCGTCGCAGTGGCCGTCAAGGCGGCCGATGGGGAGCCGGTGGCCGCGCTGGCGGTGCATGCCGCCACTGCCCGCCTGCCGCTGGCGCGCGCCATAGAATTCGTCCCAACCCTCAACGAAGCGGCGGCGGCGATCGCCCGCACCTTCGCCTGAGCTGGACCGATCATTCCACCGTCTCACCTGCCGACCCGGATTCCATGCTGAAGTTTCTCTCGAGCGAACCGATCCACGACCCGCTGGCGTCGCCCCTGCCGGGGGCCACGACGGAGGTCAAGGCCACCACCTGCTACATGTGCGCCTGCCGCTGCGGCATCCGGGTGCATCTGCGCGACGGGCAGGTGCGCTACATCGACGGCAACCCCGAGCATCCGCTCAACAAGGGGATCATCTGCGCCAAGGGTTCCTCGGGGATCATGAAGCAGTACTCGCCGGCGCGGCTGACCCAGCCGCTGCTGCGCAAGCCCGGCTCGCCGCGCGGGGCGGGCGAGTTCGAACCGATCTCGTGGGACCGCGCCTTCGAGATCATGACCGAGCGCCTCGGCAGGATCCGCGCCACCGACCCGAAGAAGTTCGCGCTCTTCACCGGCCGCGACCAGATGCAGGCGCTCACCGGGCTGTTCGCCAAGAACTACGGCACGCCCAACTATGCGGCCCATGGCGGCTTCTGCTCGGTCAACATGGCCGCCGGCATGATCTACACCATCGGCGGCAGCTTCTGGGAGTTCGGCGGACCGGACCTGGAGCGCGCCCGGCTGTTCGTCATGATCGGCACTGCCGAGGACCATCACAGCAATCCGCTGAAGATGGCGATCAGCAAGTTCAAGCGCCAGGGCGGGCGCTTCATTTCGATCAACCCGATCCGCACCGGCTACTCGGCGGTGGCGGACGAATGGATACCGATCCGCCCGGGCACCGATGGGGCGCTGTTCCTGGCGCTGCTGCACGAGCTGATCCGCTGCGACCTGATCGACAGCGACTTCCTCAAGCGCTACACCAACGCGCCGCAGCTGGTGGTCCTCGACGGCGGCGAGCGCGATGGCCTGTTCGCCTTCGATCCCGCCGCCGGGCCACCCGGCGACGGGCGCAACCCGCACAACAAGCTGGTCTGGGACCTGCGCGCGGGGGCCGTGCGCCATGCCTACGACCAGGACATCGAGCCGGCGCTGGAGGGCTATTTCGCCCTGGCGGACGGCACGCGCGTCGCGCCGTCGTTCCAGCTGCTGCGCGAACGGGTCGCGGCGGCGACACCCGAATGGGCCGCCGACATCACCGGCATCCCCGCCGAGCGCATCCGCAAGCTCGCCCGCGAGCTCGGCGAGACCGCGCTGCACCACGCCTTCGAGCTGCCGGTGCGGTGGACCGACGCCTGGGGCATCGAGCATCCGTCGGTGACCGGCCGGCCGGTCGCCTTCCATGCGATGCGCGGCCTTGCGGCCCACTCCAACGGCTTCCAGACCACGCGCGCGCTGGCCATCCTGATGAGCGTGCTGGGCACCATCGACCGGCCCGGCGGCTTCCGGCACAAGGCGCCGTACCCGCGCCACATCGTGCCCAACTACCGGACCATCCACAGCCCGGAGCAGGTCCAGCCCAACACGCCGCTGCCGGCGGCGCCGCTCGGCTTTCCGGCCCATCCCGAGGAGCTCGCGGTCAATCCCGACGGCTCGCCGATCCGCATCGACAAGGCTTTTTCCTGGGAGCACCCGCTGTCGGCGCACGGCATGATGCACAACGTGATCACCAATGCGGTCAACGGCGATCCGTACCGCATCGACACGCTGATGATCTTCATGGCCAACATGGCCTGGAACTCGACGATGAACACCTCGACGGTGCGCGAGATGCTCAACGCGCGGGTCGATGCCGAAGCCACCGGTGCCGGCGCGCCGGGCCGGGGCGGCGAGGCCGAGTACAAGATCCCCTTCCTGATCGTCTGCGACGCCTTCCAGTCGGAGATGGTCGCCTTCGCCGACCTGGTGCTGCCGGACACCACCTATCTCGAGCGCCATGACGTCATGAGCATGCTCGACCGGCCCATCTCCGAGTTCGACGGGCCGAGCGATTCGGTGCGCGTGCCGGTGGTCGAGCCGACCGGCAACTGCAAGCCGTTCCAGGACGTGCTGATCGAGCTGGCCACGCGGCTGAAGCTGCCGACCTTCACCACGCCCGAGGGCAACCGCCGCTTTCGCGACTATGCGGACTTCGTCGTCAACTTCGAGCACAAGCCCGGCATCGGCTTCCTCATGGGCTGGCGCGGCAAGGACGGCAATTCGCCGCTCAAGGGCGAGCCCAACCCGCGCCAGTGGGAGATGTACGCCAAGAACAATTGCGTCTTCCACTACAAGCTGCCGGCAGACATGCAGTACATGCGCAACTGGAACCGCGCCTACCTTGATTTCGGCATGGAGCACGGCTTTCGCCAGAAGAACGACGTGGTCCAGCTCGCGCTCTATTCCGACACGCTGCAGTCGTTCCGCCTGGCGGCGCGCGGCAAGACCGGCGGCCGCCAGCCCCCGGAACACCTTCGTGCGCGCATCGAGCGCTACTTCGATCCCCTGCCCTTCTGGTATCCGCCGCTCGAGGACGAAGCGACCGATGTCGCGCGCTTCCCGCTGCATGCAGTCACCCAGCGCCCGATGGCGATGTACCACTCCTGGGATTCCCAGAACGCCTGGCTGCGACAGATCCACAGCCACAACTACCTCTACGT
>JAEZQX010000005.1 GCA_023441105.1 Pseudomonadota bacterium
CAACCATCCCAACGCCTGGCGGCCGAACCACATCCACTTCTCGCTCTTCGGCGAGTACTTCGCCAGCCGGCTGGTGACGCAGATGTACTTCCCGGGCGACCCGCTGATGGCGATCGATCCGATCCTGCGCTCGGTGCCGGAGGATGCCCGCGAGCTGATGGTGTCGAAATTCTCGCTGGACCTCACCGAGGAGGGATTCGCGCTGGGCTACCAGTTCGACATCGTCCTGCGCGGGCCGAAAGCCACGCCGATGGAGACGCCGCGATGAAGAAGCCGAAGAAGGTGGACAAGATGGCCAAGGAGGCCAAGGTGGCCAAGACGCCGAAGGCGGCCAAGGCAGGCAGGACAGCCGACGTCCTGGCGGTTGCGCCAACGGTGGGGCGGGCGCCGCAGCAGCCGGTGAATGCCGAGGACAAGGCGCCGAAAGGCAAGCCGCAGAAGGACAAGTCGTCGAAGGGAGGCGACGTGATCGCGCTGCGGCAGACGCCGTCGCAGACCGTCGGGCCGTTCTTCGCCTATGGCCTGGTGCCCAGCCAGTACGGTTACAGCGAAGGCAATGCCTTCCCCAGTCTCTTCGACGGCTGCATCGCCGACGAGACGGTGCCGGGCGAGCGGATCGAGCTGGTCGGCAGGGTGTTCGACGGCGAGGGCCAGCCGATTCCCGACGCGGTGATCGAGATCCTGCAGGCCGATGCCGGCGGCCGCTACCTGAAGAGCCGCGACGAGGCGCAGCCGGGCTTTCGCGGCTTCGGCCGCGTCGGCACCGGCACGGATCCGCGCAACGAGTTCCGCTTCCAGACCATCAAGCCGGGCGCCACCCGGGACGGCCAGGCGCCGCACCTCGATGTCATCGTGCTGATGCGCGGGCTGCTGGTGCATGCCTTCACCCGGATCTATTTCGACGGCGAGGCAGCCAACGAGCGCGATCCGGTGCTGGCCGGCGTGCCCGTCGACCGCCGCAGGACGCTGCTGGCGGTGCGCGAATCGGAGCGCGGCGGCTGCCCGGTCTACCGCTTCGACATCCGCATGCAGGGCGCCGACGAGACCGTCTTCTTCGAGGTCTGATCCTGTCCTATTCTTCGCTGCCGATCTGCATGACGTAGGCGGAGAGCCGGGCAAGGTCGCCGCTGTCGAACGCACCAAGAGTGGTGTGGGCGGCGATCGCCTGGGCCACCGAAGCGGCCGAGCCGTCGTGCAGGAAGGCGTTCGCCGACCACACGTCGCGCAGCGTCGGCGTGTCGATCCCGGCGAGGCTGCCGCCGAGCCGGCCGCCGCTCGCCGGCTTGAGCGTGCCGACATCGTGCAGCTGGCCGTCGCTGCCGCTGAAGTCCGGGCCGCCGTGGCAGGCCAGGCAGCCACGGGCAGCGAACAACGACTTGCCTTCGGCCGCCGCGGTGGTGAGGCTGCCGTCGGCATTGCGATGCGGGCTGGGCTCGTGGCTGTCCAGCGAAGCCATGTAGGCGGCGAGCGCATCCAGGTCGGCGCTGACGCCGGCCTTCTTCGCACCCATCGGATCGCTGCGCAGGACGAAATCGGCGTCGTCCATGAGGCCGCGGCCGCCGGCAAAGTCGCGGATCTGCGCCTCGAAATCCTGGGCTTCGTCGAAGTTGCCGCTCCAGTGCATCGGCAGGCTGCCGGCGGCGCGGCCGCGCAGCGAGATCGTGCGTCGCAGGCCCTCGCCGAAGCCGCCGAAGTCCCAGATCCGGCCGTCGCTGCCGCCATCGGCATGGCAGCTGGCGCAGCTGAGATAGCCGTCGCGCGCCAGGTCCGGATCGGCGGCATCGTAGAAGAACTGCTTGCCCTTCAGGACCTGGGCGGCGAGCTTCTCGGCCGCGACGGCGGCCGTGGTGCCGATGTGGGCCACCCGCTCTTGGTCGAGCAGGCGGCCGAGATCGAAGGCGGCGACCGTGCGGTCCATGAAGTTGTTGACGAAGAGGCGCCGGCCGTCATCCGACACCGCGAGGCCCTGCGGCGCCCGGCCGGAGATGAAGCGGAAGATCTCGCGGCCGTTGGCCGGATCGACGACCGCGACATGCCGCGACGTCTCGAGGGCGACGAACAGGTAGTTGCCGGTCGGCTCGAAGGCGGCCGCGGTGGCGACGCCCGAATTGTCGTGGTCGACCCGCAAGTCGCTGTCCTCGACCAGGCTCTCGCCGAGGACGATGCGCGAGCTGATCGCGCGCACGGTGCTCTGGAAGTCGAGCGGCTGGCCGTCGCGCAGCGTGCCGCGCATGACGTTGTCCTGCTTCGACGGCACCCAGGCCGACAGGCCGTCCGGCGCGATCGCCGCGGCGCCGAGGTAGTTGGGAATGCCGCGGCCCTGCAGGCTCGAGTCCTGGCGATCGCTGACCTTCAGCACGATGGTCTTCAGCACTGCAAGGCTCGCGGCATCGGCAACCACCACTTCGCCACCGTGCTCGTTGCCGCCCGACTGCGGGCGCGGCGTGACGGTGGCTTCGCCCGGCAGCAGGGGGGAGACGAATCGCGACACCAGCAGGCGCCTGCCGTCGGCGGGCATCGACAGGTGCCGCGGGTTTGCGCCGACCGCGATGCTGGCGGCGATCGCGCCGCTTGCCGCGTCCAGCCGGGCTACCTGGCCCAGGGCCTCGAGCACCACCCAGGGCGCGCCGTCGGCGGGGGAGAAGACGATGCCGAACGGACGCGACGCCCGCGGCAGGGCGACGGTACGGGCAACCGCGAGCGAACCGGTGTCGACGATGCTGAGGCTGTCCGAGCCGCGGTTGCTCACCCACAGCCGGCCGTCGTGATCCAGCGCCAGCGCCCGCGGGTTGCGGCCGACCGGGATCTCGGCGATGCGTCCCAACGAGGTCGCGTCGATCACGCTCACCGAATCGTTGTCCTGGTTGGCCACCCACACGCGGCTGCCGGCGGCGCGCTTCTCGTACACGATGTTGGCGGATGCGACCGGCAGCGAGGTGCCTGGTTGCGCGTCGGGCTGCACATCGGCGGGCGCTGCCGGCGGCGGCACGATGCCGGACGGCGGCGGCGTTGCGCCGGCAGCGGAGCCATCATCCCCGCCGCCGCCGCAACCGGCGAGCAGGCCGAGCGTGATGAAGGCGGCGGTGACGGTGGCGGCAGTGCGTCGAAGTAGCGGCATGTTGGCAGAGGCGGTGAATGAAGCGATGGCGCGGTCGTGGCGCCGGGACGGCCGTGGCGACCGGCGCGGCCGCCGGCGGTCGAGGCCAGTCGGGCGACCCCGGCGGCCGGATTCACGGCGGCAAGAAATTGTCGGCCGGGTAGCCATCCAGTGCCGTGATGAAGGTCACGCGCCGCGGCCACCAGTTCGGTTGCCGCTGCGACGGCTAACCGGTAGGATCGACGCATGACCCCAGCCTCCTTCAGTCGCCCAGCGTCCGTTGCCGAGGCGCTTGCGCTGCTTGCCGATCCGTCGACCACGCCGCTTGCCGGCGGCACCGATTACTTCGCCAGCCGAGTCGGCCAACTGCCGGGCGGACGGCTGGTCGACCTCGGCGGGGTCGAAGCCCTGAAGGACATCCGCCGGCAGGCGGACGGCAGCTGGCGGATCGGCGCCGGCGCCACCTGGACGGCAGTCCTGCGCGCGTCGCTGCCGCCGGCGTTCGACGGCCTGAAGCTCGCGGCCCGCGAGGTCGGCGGCGTGCAGATCCAGAACTGCGGCACGGTGGGCGGCAACCTCTCCAATGCCGCGCGGGCGGCCGACGGCGTGCCGCCGCTGCTGGCGCTCGACGCGCTGGTGGAGCTTGCAAGCCATGCATCCGGCAACGGCACGCGCGAGCTGCCGCTCGCCGAGTTCATCAC
>JAEZQX010000021.1 GCA_023441105.1 Pseudomonadota bacterium
CCACCGCGCCGGCCGCGAGCGCCCAGGCGATGCAGCCGACGGCGTATCGCAGCCGGGTCACGGTTGCTGCAGCGTCAGGCGGGTGATGCCGATGGCTGCTGCCGACTCCACCAGGTGCTTCGACTGCTGCACCAGATTGTCGATCAGCTGGCGCACCCGCTTGCGGCCGGGCGCGTCGTCGTCGCCGATGATCTCCTGGTCGAAGGGGGGCTGGAGCGCTTCGGCCGCCGCCACCGATGCCGCGATGGCGGCCCCGGTGCGACTGGCTAGCGCCGGATCTGCCGCGGCCACCAGCGCCTGCAGTGACGGCCCTTCGAGGATCTTGCCGTCGCGCCGGCGGTAGCGGCCCTGCCAGACGTTGGCGATGCCGACTGCATTGACGACCACATCGCGATGGGTGTTGTCCGAAAAGCAGGAATGCTCGTCTTCCTGGTCCTGCGTGTTGGCCGCCACCTCCAGCCGTTCTCCCGCCAGCTCGCCGCGCGACAGCGAGCCGACGCCGACGATGATCTTGCGCACGGATTCCAGACCATCCTTCTCGAAGCCGGCGCGATAGTTCTGCCTAGCCGGTGCCCAGGCATCGACGAGCGACGCGAGGTCGTCCACCAGCAGCGCGCTGACGATCTCGAGGTACTGCCGCCGGCGATCGGCGTTGTCGCGCTGGCCGTCGACGAAGTCGCCGTAGGGACGAGCCCCCGGCCCGTCGTCCGCCAGATCCTGGCCCCACAGCAGGAACTCGATCGCATGCCAGCCGGTCGAGATGTTCTCCTCGCCACCGCGCTCGTTGGCCTCGACCAGCAGCTCCCGGGTGATCGGGACACTGCGATCGTTGATGAGGCCGGCGCCGGGCAGGTCCTCGACGCCATCGATGTAGGCCTCATCCAGCGGCCAGGCATTGAGCCGCCCTTCAGGGCCGTCCTCGGCGTCGATCGGCCCGCCATAGAAGCGGAAGGCTTCGGTCTGCCCGTACCACTCGCGCGCCTCGAGCCATGCCTTGCGCGCCTGCGCCAGCCCTGCTTCGGACGGCGCGGCGGTGAAGCGCGCGATGGCGGCCTGCATCTCGCGGGCCGCATCGAGCGTGTCCTGGTAGCCCGCCTGCACGATGGCTGCATAGTGCGCCACCACCCCCGCCACGGCCTTTGCCCTCGTACCCGATGCCGCCGGCGCGGCCGCAGGCGACTGCGCCAGCGACAGGCCTGGCAGCCCTATCACCAGCGGCGCCAGCGTCTTCATGAACGAGCGTCTGTTCAACTGCGATCTCCACGGCGCCAGCGCCAGTCAGTCAAGCAATGAGAATTATTCGCATTGTACTGCCGCAAACGTTGCTTGTTCGCCGGGCGGGGCTATGGCTGGCGATCGCAAGCCGTAGCGGCGGGGCGAGAACCCGACGAGGTCAGCCGGCTGCCGTCGGCGCCGCGACCCGGGTTCCGGCCACGGCAAGCTTGACCCGCGGCAGCTGGGCGGGCGCTACCGACAAGGTGCGCAGGCCGGTGCCGAGCAAGGCGGCGATCTCGTCCGGATCGCTGGCGGCGTCGCCGCACAGGCTGGTCTCGATCCCGCGACGGTTGCCTGCGGCAACCACCCCGGCGATCAGGCGCAGCATGGCCGGCTGGGTCGGGCTGGCCAGGTCGGCCAGCGCGCCGACATCGCGGCCGACGGCCGAAACGTATTGCGCAAGGTCGTTGGAGCCGATCGAGAAGAAGCCGGCATCGAAGGTCTCGGCCATCAGCGCGGCTGCCGGAACCTCGACCATCATGCCGACCAGGGGCATGGCCGCCGGCACGCCCGCCCGCGCCAGCGCGGCATGCTCCTCAGCGAGCATCCGCCGGACCTGCGCCAGCTCGCGCGGCATGGTCACCATCGGCACCATCACGCGGATGTCGCCGTGGCAGGCAGCCCGCGCCAGCGCCCGCAACTGCACCCGGAACACCTCCTCCCTGGCAAGCGACAGGCGCAGCCCGCGCACGCCCAGGAATGGATTGAGCTCGTTCTCGATCGTCAGGCCGGCGATCGGCTTGTCGCCGCCGGCGTCGAGCGTCCGGATGGTGACGATGCGTCCGCCCGCCCAGTCGACCATGCGCCGGTAGGCGAGGAACTGGGTCTCCTCGTCGGGCAGCCCGTCCCCGTCCTGGAAGAGGAACTCGGTGCGGGCGAGGCCGATGCCGTCGCAGGAGGCGGCATCGACCTCGTCGAGTTCGGCAAGATCGGAGACGTTGATGCAGATGCGTATCGGCAGGCCATCGGCGGTGCGGGCGGACTTGAGCCGCAGGCACTCGGCCGCCGCATCGATCGCCGCTTCGCGACGCAGGTTGTCGGCATGTTCGGCAAGCGCCGCCTCGCCCGGGCCGAGCACCACCTCGCCCCGGTTGCCATCGACCGTCGCTTCCAGGCCCTGCCACTCGCGCACCGGCAGCCTGCTCCCGTCGAGGCCGACGACCATCGGCAAGCCCCGCGCGCGCGCCAGCATCGCCACATGGCTGGTCGGGCTGCCCTGCAGCAGCAGCAAGGCGCCCAGGCGACGCGGTTCGATCGCCAGGAACCGCGACGGCGCCAGGTCGCCGGCAACCAGCAACGCGCCCTGCGGGATCTCGGCCAGCCAGTCGCCGGTATCGGAGGAGCCGCGCTGCAGGCAGTCGAGCACGCGGTCCTTGACGTCGCCGAGGTCGCTCGCGCGGGCGCGGAAGTATTCGTCCTCGGCCGTCTGGTACCAGCGGATCTGGTCGTTCAGCGCCGACCGCCAGGCTTCGACCGCCGGCCGGCCTGCGGCAATCGCCTGCAGTGCCGGCGCCACCAGCGCCTCGTCCTGCAACAACGCGAGCTGGAAGCCGAGGATGCCGACCGCGTCATCGTTGCGGGTGCCGGCGGCGCCGAGGGTGGCGATCAGGGCGCGCATTTCATCGGCGGCGACCGCCAGCGCCTTGGCCAGCATCGCCGCCTCCACCGCCGGATCGCGCACGGGCGGCTCCGCTGCGGCGACCGCTGCCGGATCCCCCTCCGGGTCCGGATAGACGTGGGCGCCCGCCCCCGTCAGCACGTCGAGCAGGTGGATCCGTCCGACAGCGTATCCCGGCGACGCCGGCCGGCCCTTGATCCGGTTGTCCTTCATCTCGAAGGCACTTCCGCGATCAGCGAAGCTTGCTGCTGGACATGGACGCAAGTCCCCCGCCGCGCCACTCAAGCGTCGCGAAGCACGCTGCAGGCGGCAGCGATCATGAGCTGTGCCGACCGCGCGCCCGGATCGACATGGCCGACGGAGCGATCGCCAAGGAAAGCTGCGCGGCCACGGGTGGCCTTCAGGGCTGCGGTTGCCTCGGCCGCCTCGGCGGCCAGCGCGTCGATGCGCCCCGGCAGGTCCGGACCGCCTTCCGCGAGCAGGCGCTGCACCGGAACGAGCACGTCGAGCATCGTCTTGCAACCCGGTTCGGAGCGACCCAGGCGCTGCATGGCCATGATGGCGCCTGCCAGCGCCGCCGCCAACCGAGCGGGATCCCGCGCCGGCGCCGGCCCCGGATCCTGCCCCAGCCCCTTGCCCAGGGCGATGAACAGGGTGCCGTACAGGGGACCCGACGCACCGCCCACCTTCATCTGCAGGATGTTGCCGACGCCGCGCAAGGCATCGGGCAGCGGACGCTGCGCAAGCTGCTCGGCCTGCGCGAGCACCGCCTCGCAACCGAGCTTCATGTTCACGCCGTGGTCACCGTCTCCCGTCTCGCGATCGAGCGCGGTCAGGTCGTCTGCCGCCGCAATCACCCTCGATGCGATGGCTTCGATCAGACGACGGGTGAGCGCTTCGGTCATGGCCTGGAACGACTACGCGCCCCTCCTCCTGTACGCCTCGTTCAGCTTCAGGCGCTGCGGAAATTCTAGGGGTCCGTCGCGACTTCTCCAAATGAACGGGCGCAGTGCTTGCCACCTGTCAACCTGTCCGAACCCGAATCTGGAGCATGCGATGACCTCACCGCCCACTGCAACGCCGCAGCCGCTGCGCGCCCATTCGCCCGATCCCGATCCTGCCCCCGATCCGATCGGCGATCCGCCGCCGATGCCGGTGGGCGATCCGCCACTGCCGATTTCGCCCGACCCGCAGCCCGATCCTGTGCCCGGGCCCGACCAGATTCCGCCACCCCCGCCAATGCCAGGTTGACCGCCGGGCGGCGACGCCGTCGCGGGACCGGGTCGCCCGACGGAATGGCGCGGGTCGTTCCGAGGAGCGGCCCGACGCGTTTGCTCTGGCAGGAAAAACGTGCGAGTCTGCACGCCTGCCATGCACCACCAGCCCGTTCCGCGTCGCGCCCTCGTCCTGCTCGTCATCCTCACCCTGGTCTGGGGTACCAACTGGCCGTTGTTCCCGCTCGCGGTCCGGGAAATATCGGTGTGGACCTTCCGAGCGATCTCGCTGGTGATCGCCGGCGTCGTCCTGCTGCTGATCGCCCGGGCGCGCGGCCAATCCCTGGCCATCGGCCGCGAGCATTGGACAACGATCGTGCTCGCGACGATCGCGTATCTCGTGGTCTGGAACATCGCCAGCACCTATTCGGCGATCCTCATTCCCTCCGGCCAATCCGCGGTCCTCGGCTTCACCATGCCGCTGTGGGCCGGCTTGTTGTCGTGGCTGGTGCTCGGCCAGCGGCCCACCCCCAGGCTGTTCCTCGCCATCGCGCTCGGGACCATCGGGGTGACGTTGCTGATGATCCCCAACTTCGGCGCCTATGCCGACGCACCCCTGGGCCTTTCGCTCGGCCTGCTCGCCGGCGTCGGCTGGGCGATCGGCACGCTGATCCTGAAGCGGCGCGTCATCGACGTGCCGACCACCGTGCTGACCGGATGGCAGATGATCCTCACGGCAATTCCCATCACCGTCGGCGCCCTGCTTCTCGGCGACCACGAATGGTTCGTGCCCAGCTGGCAATCGATCGCGGTGATCGCGTGGATCGCGCTGGTGCCGATGTGCATCGGCAACGTCTGCTGGTTCGCGATCGTCGGCCTGCTGCCCGCCAACGTCGCCGGCCTGTCATCGATCATGGTGCCGGTCGTCGCGATGATCAGCGGCGCAATCGTGCACGGCGAGCCGCTGGGGGCGCTGCAGTTGCTGGCGATGGGCTGCAGCGTGGGGGCGTTGTCGCTGGCGCTGCTGAGGCCGCAGGCCGCGCGGTCGTAAATGCGCGGGGCCTCAGTCCTGGCTTTGGACGGCTAGGCCGCCGTCCAGCCCCCATCGACCATCAGCGCCGAGCCGGTCACCATCTGCGAGGCATCGCCGGCGAGGAACACGATGGCGCCCATCACGTCCTCCAGCTGTCCAAGCCGGCCCAACGCGATGCGGGACGTGACGAAGTCCCGAAACCCGCGATCGGCGAACATCGGCTTGGTCATCGCAGTCTCGATGAACGTCGGGCAAAGCGTGTTCACGCGGATGCCGGACGGTCCCAGCTCCCAGGCCAGCGCCTTGGTGAAGCCCTCGAGCGCATGCTTGGTCGCGCAATACACAGTCCGCCGCGGACCGCCTACATGTCCCATTTGCGACGATATGTGGATCAGACTGCCGTGGAGCTTCGCCCGCTGCAGCCCTCCGGCGACGGCACGACTGACATAGAACGCGCCCTTCACGTTCAGGTCCAACACCGCATCGACGTCCTCGTCAAGCGTTTCGCCGAGCAATGCTGGCCGATTGGTGCCGGCGCTGTTCACCAGCACACGGAAGGGCCCGTGCAACGCCACGTAGCGGCTGACCGCAGCCGCGTCGGTCACATCGAGGCTCGATGTCTCGGGCCGCGTGCCACTCGACTGCGCGACAGCATCGGCCGCGGCTTCCAGTCCATGCGCATCGCGCGCGGCGAGCACGACTTCGGCCCCCGCCTGCGCCAACGCATGCGCCGCAGCGAGACCGATACCCCGGCTGCCGCCGGTCACCAGCGCGCGACGTCCGTCCAGGCGGAAGCTCGGCGTCTTCACCGGACCGTGCTCAGGACAGCGATTCGACGGGTTCGTACCACCGCACGTCGCCGCGCGAACCGTAACGGCGCACACGTAGATTGGCCTGTTCGCCGTGTCCTGCGAAATGTTCCATGTGACAGAGCCGCGAGCAGTACTCCCCGATCAGGGCGGATGCGCTGTCGCTCGTGACGCGCTGGTATGTACAGGTCTTGAGGAACTTGCCGACCCAGAGACCGCCGGTGTAGCGAGCGCCGCGGCGCGTCGGCAGCGTGTGGTTGGTGCCGATCACCTTGTCGCCATAGCTTACGTTCGTACGAGGTCCCAGGAACAACGCGCCGTAGTTGGTCAGGCGCTTCAGGAACACGTCCGGGTCCGCAGTAAGCACCTGCACGTGTTCGAAAGCGAGGTCGTCAGCCACCTGGACCATCTCGTCGACCGAGTCGCAGACGATCACCTGCCCATAATCCGCCCAGGACTTGCGGGCGATCTCGGCCGTCGGCAGGCGCAGCAGCTGCCGCTCGATTTCGGCGACCGTGCTCCTTGCCAGGCTCTCGTCCGTCGTGAGAAGGACTGCAGGCGACGTCGGCCCGTGCTCCGCCTGCCCCAGCAGGTCTACCGCGCACATCTCGGCGTCCGCCGTACTGTCGGCGATGATCAGCGTTTCGGTCGGCCCGGCGAACAGATCGATGCCGACGCGCCCGAACAACTGGCGCTTGGCCTCGGCCACGAACATGTTGCCGGGTCCAACCAGCATGTCGACCGGACGGATCGATTCCGTCCCCAGCGCCATAGCGCCGACCGCCTGCATGCCGCCGAGCACGAGGATCTCGTCAGCCCCCGCCAGGTCCATCGCTGTCACAATGGCCGGGTGGGGCGAGCCTTCGAAGGGCGGCGCGGTAGCGACGATGCGCTTGACACCCGCAACCTTTGCGGTCAGCACGCTCATGTGCGCCGAGGCGATCATGGGATACTTGCCGCCGGGCACGTAGCAGCCTACGGAATTCACCGGGATGTGCTTGTGCCCGAGCACCACGCCTGGCATGGTCTCGATCTCGACTTCGCGCATCGAATCGAGCTGGGCATGCGCGAAGCGCCGGATCTGCGCCTGTGCGAAAGCGATGTCCTCGAGCTCGCGCGGCGACATCTTCTTCGCGGCCGCCTCGATCTCCGCCCGCGTGAGCCGGAACGACTGCGGCGCCCACTTGTCGAACTTCTGCGAGAGCTCGCGCACGGCGTCGTCTCCGCGCGCGGTGATGTCCTTCAGCGTCTTCTCGACGATCGAACGGACTTCGCCGTCCTGCTCGGCGATCTCGGCGTCGCTCGCGCCCTGTTTCAGGTATTGGATGGTCATCTCGGTTCCTCGGCAATGGGAGGGAGTCAGGGCTTCACGAACGGGTCGCCGAACGGGGCGTCCCTCTTCCGGACGGCCCCGCCGAAGCCAAGCTCGGTCATGTCGGCGCGGAACTGCTTGTTCGAGCGCGCCTGGTGGCCGCGGGCATCGTTCTCCACCGCCAGCCGCTGCAGCGTGCGGACGCCCATCAGCTCCATTGCGACGTTCACGACCCGCTTGTTCACGGCCAGGATGTCGGGATCGACCAGTGCCAATCGGGCCGCGAGCGCGGCGACGTGTGCGTCCAGCTGCGCGACTGGATGGCAATGCACAGCAAGGCCGATCCGGGCCGCATCCGCACCAAGGAGGAGATCGCCGGTCAGCAGCAGGCGCTTGGCCCATTGCGGTCCGACCAGGTAAGTCCACATATGTGACGGCGGCGAACCCTGCGAGCGGGTTGCCGGAAAGCCGATGCGAGCGTCGTCCGCGACGACCACGAGGTCGCACGCGAACGCCAGGTCGGTTCCACCGGCGAGGCAATGCCCGTGCACCTTGGCGATCACCGGCTTGTGGATGTCCATGATCGTGAAGATGTCGGCCTGGTTGCGTTCCATCCGCCAGATGTCATTGTCGTGGCTGGCCGACGGCACGCGGTAGTCGGCGGCATCGTAGTCGTCCGTGGCGGGTGCACCGGCAGCGGGTTCGGCCTTGTAGTCGACCATGTCGTAGCCCGAGCAGAAATCGCTGCCCGCGCCCTGAAGCACCACGCAGTGCACGGCCTGGCGGTCGTCCGCTTCCAGCAACGCCTGCCGCAACTCCTGCATCAGCAGGCGGTTCAGCGCATTGCGCTTCTCCGGTCGGTTCAGCGTGATCGTCGCCACCCCACCGGCGACGTCGAAGAGGATGTGCTCGGTGCTCTTAAGCCATTTCATTGCCTGCTCCTTCCGGCGCTACAGCCGGGACCGGCTTTGCCTGGCGGACCACGAGGGCATCGACCGCGTGGATCTGCCCGTTGTGGCCGCAAATAAGGGGATTGACGTCGAGCTCCAGCAACTCGCCGCGCATGTCGTCGACCATCGTCGAGATGCGGCTCACGACGTCCGCGAGCCGCTCCAGGTCGACGGCCGGAAGGCCACGCACGCCTCGCAGCACCTGCGCACCGCGCAGGTCCAGCAGCATGGCGTGCGCCTCCTCGCGCGAAACCGGTACGGGAGCGATGGATACGTCGGCCAGCAACTCGACGAACACGCCACCGAGGCCGACGACGAGCAGCGGCCCGAACTGGGGATCGCGCCGGGCACCGACAATCACCTCGACGCCTGCCTTGATCATCGGCTGCACCAGCACACCGGCCACGCGCGCTTGTGGCGCGGCAAGCGAGACGCTCTCCATCATCTCGCCATAGGCCTGAATCGCTTCGTCGCGGGACCGGATGCCAAGCCGAACGCCGCCGATGTCGCTCTTGTGATGCACGTCCGGCGATTCGATCTTCATCACTACCGGGTAACCCATGGCATCGGCGGCGGCCACAGCTTCAGCCGCGCTGGTCGCGACAGCATCGGTCACGACCTGCACGCCATAAAGGGCCAGCAGTTGCTTGGCTTCGCGTTCACCGAGGGTCGGCGAGGCGCAGCGATCCCAAAGCTCCGCCGCGGCCCTGCGCTGCGCGGCCGGTATGTCGGCGAACGTGCGGCGAAGCTGCTTCCAGGCGTGGTGATCGTGCCAGGCACGCAGCGTGGCGAAGCACCGGTCCATCGAGTGGAAGACCGGCACGCGCTCGCTCTGTTCGAATTCGATGGCGCCGGGGCCTTCATGCCACTGGCTGACCCAAACGGCGCAGACCGGCTTGCCGCTGCGCCTGCCCGTTTCCTCGTAGACGGCGACACGCGCGGCCAGCGCCTGCGCCGCCCACGGGTGCGTCGTGACGAGCGCTCCATAGTCGTCGCTCATCGCGAAGGCTTCGCAGCAGGCCGCCAGCGAACCGGGACTGCCCAGCACCTGCGCCGTCAGGTCGCACGGGTTGCGTGTCGAGCCATAGCTGGGAATATGCTGCTGCAGGACGGCCAGCGTAGCCGCGTCCGGTTGCGGCAGCGGGACTCGGTTCTCCTCGGCCTTGTCGGTGGCCATGATGCCGGTCCCACCGGAGGAGGAGACGATGGCCACGCCCTTGGCGCGCGGGGGCGGCGCCTTCGAGAAGAAGCTCGCCGTCTCGACCAGGGCCTCCAAGGAGTCGACGAGGACGACGCCTGCGCTGCGCAGCACCGCGCGGTAGGCGCTGTCGGAGCCCGCAAGCGAGCCGGTGTGCGACATCGCCGCCTGGGCGCCCTGATCGCCCGTCGCCGTCTTGTACATGACGACGACCTTCTCACGGCTCGAGGCGAGAGCCGCTGCCTCGACGATGCGCAAGGGCGCGCTGCTTCCTTCGAACACGCACGCGATGGCGCTGCAGGCGGGCTCGTCCGCGAGGTAGGCGATCAGGTCCGCCGTGTCCACATCGCAACCATTGCCGAACGTCAGCACGTGGCTGATCGCCACGCCGCGCCGGCGCGCCTGGGACATCGCGATGCCGATCGCGCCGGACTGGCTCACGACGCCGATGCCGCGCCGCACCGCCACGTCGCCTCCGGTGAAGTCCGCGAAAGAGAGCACCAGCTTCTTCGTGTGGTTCGCGATGCCGAGGCAGTTCGGGCCGAACACCGCGATGCCGGTCCGGCGGGCGATGCGGGCGATGCGCTCCTGCCGCTCGGAATCCCCGACTTCGCCGAAGCCCGAGGCGTAGACGACCACCCCGCCCACGCCCGCATCAGCGCACTCCGTGACCAGCGCTTCCGTCTGGTCGCCCGGCGTGGCGAGGACGACGCAGTCGGGCACCTTCGGCAGGTCCGACACCGACGGGTAGGTGCGCCCCTGCGACAGCGCGGCGCTGCTCCGGCTGACCAGCAGGACCTCGCCGTCGAAGCCGGCAAGGTTGTCCAGCGTACGGGCGCCGAACGAGCCGGGACGATTGGATGCACCGACGACGGCGATGGTGCGGGGCGCCAATGCGCGCTCGAGCGCATCCCGCCGCTTGAACGTGCCGCTCACCGGCCGTGTCATTCGCTCACTCCACCTTCACGTTGATACGTTTGACGAGATCTCCGTACCGGCGCGACTCGTCCGCGACGCGCGCGCTGAACTCCTGCGGTGACAGGGTCCAGATGCGTCCCTGCGCGGACAGCGCCGGGCGGAACTTCGGATCGGCGGTGATGGCGCGAATGTGCGCGCCGAGTGCTTCCACGATGTCGGCCGGCGTTCCCGCGGGCGCCAGGATCGCCGTCCAGGCGACGATTCCCATCTCCGGCATGTCGACGTCGGTCACCGACGGAACTTGCGGCAGGTCGGGCCAGCGTTCGCTGTCGGTCACCGCGAGCGCCCGCAGCCTGCCTTCCTTGATCAGCGGCGCATTGGAGATCGGGCCGACGGTGTAGTCGACCTCACCCCCGAGCAGCGCCACGTCCGCCGGCGCGGAGCCTCGGAACGGCACATGCAGCGATTGAAAGCCGAGGGAGGTGCTCAACTGCGCGGCGGCGAGGTGCGTCAGGTTGCCGTTGCCCGCGGACCCATAGGACAGACCATCCGGCTTGGAGGCGGCGACGCGCTTGAGGTCCTTGAGCGTGTGGACGGATTTCATCAGCGGCTGGTTCGGATTGACGGCCACCACCAGCGGCACCGACACGATCGGCGTGACGAAGCTGAAGTCGTTCTGCGGAACGTAGCCGAGGTTGCTGTACAGGTGTGGATTCACTGTCAGCGGGCTGGAGGTGGAGATCAGGAGCGTGAATCCGTCGGGCTTGGCCCTGGCGACAGCCGCCGCGGCGAGCATGCCGTTGGCGCCCGTCTTGTTTTCGACTACGAAGGTGCCGCCGGTGCGTTGGCTCAAGGCGGTCGCAACGGTGCGCGACACCAAGTCCGCGGTGCTGCCCGGAGCGAAGCCGACGACGATGGTCACCGGGCGCTGCGGCCACGCCGTGGCCGGTGACTGCGTTTGCGCTCCAGCGGTGGTGGAGGCTGCGCAGGCGAGGCCGACGGCCGCCCACGCGAGGATGCGATGGATCTTATTCATGCTGTCTCCTTTTGACGAATTTCTCGTTCAGGGTTGAATGCTCGTTCACCAGGCGTCGAGATCTGGCGCGTGGGCCGCGGAGGAGTGCGCCGGCTGCCGGCGCGCGGCATGGAGGCCGTCGACGAGCCACGCGCGCGTGTGCGCCGGGTCGATGACGTCGTCGATGCTCAGGTATGGCGCTATGTTCACGGCCTTGTTGCGCTCGTAGAGGCGGTCCACGTACTGCTTGAGGCGCGCCTGGCGCTCGCCGGCGTCTTCGATCGCCTCGAGCTCGCGCCGGTGCCCAAGGCGCGCCTGGCCTTCCAGCCCCATGGAGCCGAACTCGCCCGTGGGCCATGCGACCGCGAACACCGAACCCGCAAAGCACCCAGCCCCCATTGCCATCCCACCCAGCCCGTAGGCCTTGCGCAAGACGATCGTGAAGAACGGTACCTGCAGTTTCGGCCCGGCCAGGAAGATGCGCGCCACGTGTCGCACAAGCGCGGTGCGCTCTGCATCGGGACCGACCATGAAGCCTGGCGTGTCGCACAAGGACACGATCGGAAGCCCGAAGGTGTTGCACAGCTTCATGAAACGCGTGAGCTTGTCGGCCTCTTCCGCACCGATCGCCCCGCCGTTGGCACGTGAATCGTTGGCCACGACGCCCACCGCACGGCCCTCGATGCGCGCAAAGCCCGTGTACACGCCGCGGCCGAAGGCGTGGCGCAACTCGAGGCCCGAGTCGATGTCGACGATACGATGGATGACGTCTCGCACCTGGTACGCGCGCGTGCGGCGCTCCGGGATGGCTTCGCGCAGGGGCTCCTGCGGAGCGCACGACCAGTGCGTCACGTCACCCTGGAAGTAGGCGAGGTACTTCTTGGCGACCGAAACCGCCTGCGCCTCATCATCGACGAGGACGTCCACGACGCCCTGTCGCGCGTGCATGTCGGCCGGGCCGACATCCCCCGTCTTGACGCGGCCCAGTCCCGCGCCTTCGATCATCACGGGGCCACCCATGCCGATCGACGCGTTGCGGGTCGAGATCGTGACGTCGCAGCAGCCCAGCATGGCGGCACTGGCCGCAAAGCAGGGTCCGGATACGATGCCCACCAGCGGCACGAGGCCGCTCAGGCGGCCCAGCTTCCAGAAGGTCGGGTTCGCCAGGTTTACGCCGGCGAAGTTGTCGGTGTCCAGCGCCCGCCCGCCGCCGCCCTCGGTGAAGAGCACCAGCGGCAGGCGGTGCTGCTCCGCCTGCTCAAACAGGCGGTCGAGCTTCTTGTGACCGATGAAGCCCTGCGTGCCGCTGAACACCGTGTAGTCGGACGTGCCGACGAAGCAGCGGCTGCGCTCCGGCCCGAACAGGTTGCCGTTGATCGACGCGAGGCCGTAGATGAAGCCGTCCGCAGGGCTGATGCGCTGCAGTTCCTCGAAGCTGCGCGAGGTGCGCTGTGCTGCAACGGCGAGCGCGCCGTACTCGCGGAACGAGCCGGGATCGCAGAGATCGGCGAGGTTTTCGCGCGCCGTGCGCTGGCCTGTGGCGTGACGACGTGCCACTGCTTCGGGCCGGCTTTCGTCGAGGGTGAGCGCATGGCGCGCGCGGACGTCCTCGAGGTCCGCCCGCGGCCCGGAGGCGACAAGCCGTTCGGTGCGCGTCGTGGCCTCAGCGGACCCATCCGGCTCCAGCACCACGAGCAACTGACCCGGCGTCACCTGGTCCCCGCGCGAGACGAGGACCTCGCGCACCCAGCCGGCCGCCGGCAATGCGATGGTGTGCTCCATCTTCATCGCATCCAGCACCAGCAATTGCTGGCCGGCCTCCACCCGCTGCCCAGTCGTGACGCTGACCTCGGCCACCTTGGCGCGCATCTCGGAGACGACCGGCTCCAAGCCCTCGGCCACCTCTGCTTCGGCGGTCTCGGCCGCCGGTATCCCAGTGTCTTGAAGCGCCCCGTTCGGCTGCTGCGACTTGCGGCGAGTCGGGTGGGCACCGTCCGCCCGCATGAGGGACGGCGCGAACTCCTCCAGGAAGGATGTCGATGCGGGGACTTCCCGAAAGGCCGGGAGCACGAGCAGGTTCTGAAGGAACTGCAGGTTGTTCTCGACGCCGGCCAGGGTGAACTCCCCGGCGGCGCGGTAGGCACGGTCCACCGTATCGCCGAAGTGCGGGGAGCGCGACGTCACGATCACCTTGGCCAGCAGAGAGTCGAAATTGCGGCTCGGGGCATAGCCGGTGAAGCAGTGCGTGTCCACGCGCACACCCGGCCCTGCGGGCGGCTCGAAGAACTGGATCACACCCGTTGAAGGAGGCGGCGCCGCCGCAGTCATGTCCTCCATGAGCACGCGCAACTGCATGGCATACCCGGGATAGAAGCGCACCTGCTCCTGCGAGATCCCGAGGTCTCGTAACGTCTCTCCCGCGGCCAGACGGATCTGCGAGGCGACGATGTCCACGCCCGTCACCTCCTCGGTGACGGTGTGCTCCACCTGCAGGCGGGGATTCGCCTCCATGAAGAAGAACGGAGGCTCCTGCCGGCGGGGTTCCAGCGGCACAAGAAACTCGAAGGTGCCGGCGGTCTCGTAGCGGCTCTCCCGCGCCAACGCGAGCGCGGCATCAGTGATCTGCCGCCGCACCGCGGGATCGAGCCAGGGACTGGGCGCGATCTCGACGATCTTCTGGTGGCGTCGCTGGATGCTGCAGTCACGGTCGCCCAAGTGGACGGCGTGGCGGCCGTCACCGAGCACCTGGACCTCGATGTGCCGCGCGGCCGGGATGACCTGCTCCACATACAGCTCTGCATGGCCGAAGGCCTTGTCCGCCTCCGATGCGCATTGCGCATAGGCGGCATCGAGTTCCGCAACTGAGGCTACTCGGCGCATGCCGCGGCCGCCGCCGCCGGAGATGGCCTTGACCATGATCCCCGTGCCGTCCGGCAGCGAGCGCATGAAGGCGCGCGCATCCACGAGCGAGGTTGGGCCGGCAGTGCCGCGAGGGATCGGCACATGCCGTGCCTCTGCGAACTCGCGGGCTCGGCCCTTGTCGCCGAACAGCCGCAGGCTGGCTTCCGATGGGCCGATGAAGGCGATGCCCGCGGCGCGGCAATCGCGGGCGAAGTCCGCGTTCTCGCTCAGGAATCCGTAGCCGGGATGGATCGCGTCGCAGCCCGTGCGCGCCGCCGCGGCGAGCAGCGCCCGGATGTCCAGGTAGGCGCCCGGGCCGCTCGCGTGCAGCGTCACGTCCGCATCGCTCATCCGGCCATGCATTGCGCCGACATCGTCCTGCGAGCTGACGGAGACGCTCTGGATCCGGAGATCCGCCGCGGCACGCGCGATGCGAACCGCGATCTCACCGCGGTTCGCGATGAGGATTCGCTTGAACGGCATCTTCTTCAGGCCGGTGCCAGTTGCGCCTTGGCGCGGGCGGCAGCCTCCAGCGCGGCCACCTCCGGGGAATCCAGCGACACGGCCCGCAGGGTGCGGGGCTGCGACGGGTCGAAGGTCGTGCGGGCGTGCTGAAGCATCACGTTGTCCCAGAGGATGAGGTCGTGCAGCTTCCACACGTGCGTGTAGATGAACTCCTCGCGCTCGATGCAGGCCCACAACTGCTTGAGCATGGCGCGGAACTCCGGCCGCTCCATGCCGGGGATGTCCTTCGCCACCGCCCGGCTCACCATCAGCACCGGCTTGCCGGAAGGCCCGTGGCGCCCAACGATCGGCCGGGTGTGTTCGTCCATCCACTGCTGCCCATCGCGCTCGTAGACGACGGCGTGGCGGGCACAGAGGTTGTCGATACGCACGCGAAGATCCACGGGCAGTGATTCGTACACCGCGTTCACGTTCGAGAACAGCGTGTTGCCGCCTTCGGTGGGCAGCTGCAGGGCATGCAACGCACGCGCCTTCAGCGGCCACTCGAGAAAGGTCAGGTCGGAATGAAAGGACAGCTCGCCGTCACCGAAGATCACGTCACCGTTGCGGTTCGACACCAGCGCGGAGCGACGTCCCGCCTTCGCATAGCCCTTGCCGCCGCGCCCCGAGACGACGCCGACCAGCTCGCAGAGTTTGACCTGCTGCGCTTCGGTGAGTTCCTGCCCGCGGATCAGGACCAGGTAGTGGCGCTCGAAGGCGCTGCGGATCGCGCCGGCGACCTCCGGATCGTCGACCTCTCGTGGATCCAGGCCGACTATCTCGGCACCGACATGCCGCGACAGCGGACGGATGGAAAAGCGGTTGCCCATGTCTCCTCTTTCATCATGGCGATTGCGACAAGGCCATGTTAGGCAGCGTATCCCCCAGGAACAAGGCGACCAGGCGCCATGAGTTCACATAGCGAACCGTTGCCCTGTATGATGGACACATGCCACGAAACGCGGGCCCCGCACGCACTGCGAGCACAACCGGCACGCAGTCCATCGAGCGCGCTGCGCGGATCCTGCGTGAACTTGGAACGCGGTCCCGCGTAGGCTGGGGCCTCACCGAGCTGGCGGCGCGGTGCGAGCTGGACAAGGGAACGACGCATCGGATCGTGAGCGGGTTGTTGCGCGAGCGGCTAGTCGCTCGACACCCCAAGGCAGCGCGGTATGTCCCCGGCCCGCTGCTCTTCGAGCTCAGTCTCGGGCTGGACGTGCATGCCCGGCTGCGGGATATGGGAGGCGACATCGCCAAGCGGTTGGCGCGCCGGCACGGCGGCATCTCCGCTGTCACGCTCGCCAGCGGCTTCGACGCCGTATGCTGCGCGCATTTCGGCAAAACCTCGGTTCGCGCCTTCTCATTCGCGGTGGGGGACCGGCGGCCCATGGTCATGAATTCAGCCGGCGTCGCCATGTTGATCCATCTGCAGCCTTCCACTCAGCGCGCCGCGTGCACGTATGGCCTCGACCGAGTCCGCCACCTGGGCGACGAGCGGCTGCGCAAGATCCGGGCGATGGTGGAACGGTCTTCGCAGCTTGGCTACGGCCTCAACCAGGACAACACGGTTGCCGGCATCACCGGTGTCGCAGTCGCCGTGCTGGATGGCAATCGCCAGCCCGTCGCGGCCGTCAGCATCACTGGAACGACGGAGCAGTTTCCCGCATCCAAGATCTCGGCATTGGCCGAAGCACTGAGGGAAGAGGCAGCCGTTCTATCGCAGGCGCTCCCGATGGATCCGCTGTAGAAATCGCGCAGCAATGGGTGGGAAATCAAGACACAGACCGCCCAACGCCTCCGAGCAGAGTGACAAGTTCATCGACGCGGCAAACGTCACTGCAACCCCCAACCTTCAACAGCCCGGCTGGTGGCAGCGGTGGCGGCGGGTATCGGCGGTACGGGCTGTTTGTGGGAGCCGTCCGCTGACGAAGGGAGAA
>JAEZQX010000042.1 GCA_023441105.1 Pseudomonadota bacterium
CATGAGAATCGATTGCGGTTCGGACTCGGCGGATATTACCGAATTCGGGGGCGTCATGCGCTGAAAGGGCGTGGACATGGTGAGGGGGCGGCCAAACTCTACTTAGCCGCCCCCTCCGCTGACTTTAGAGACCGTAAGGGGGGCGACGATACCAGTCTCCAAGCCAGTTTAGGTGGGGACGGACTTTGACGTCCGTCCCCTGGGTTTCGTGTCACCGGCGGGGGCGACGATTGCCGGATCCACGCCCCTATCTGGTTCAGCCGCGGCCGGCCGGGAGCGCGACGAAGCGGCTGTTATCGCCGGACTTCACGCGCATCAGCACGGTGCGCTTGCCGTCGCTGCGCGCATCGGCCAGGGCCTTGCGCACATCGGCGGGGGTCGAGACGGTCGTGCCGCCGACCTCAAGGATCAGGTCGCCGGACTTGAAGCCGCGTTCGGCGGCCGGCCCGTTGGGCTCGACATTGGTGACGACCACACCCTCGCTGCCGGCGCCGGCCACCGCGCTGGCGGGCGCGAGTTGCAGGCCGAGCCGGGCACCGTCGCTCGACGGCGCTTCACGGTCTGGAGCGCCCGCACGGGCCTCGCGCGGCAGCTCGCCGAGCGTCAGGGTGACGGTCTTCTCGCTGCCCTTCTGCAGGACGGTCAGCTTGACCGAGGCGTCCGGCGCCATCGACCCGATGCGGCGAGCAAGCTCGCGCGCATTCTGGATCTTCTCGCCGTTGACCGCCGTGATGACGTCACCGGCCTTGATGCCGGCCTTCTCTGCCGGGCTGCCGGCCTGCGGCTCAGCCACCAGCGCGCCGTCGGTCGATTTCAGGCCGAGGCTGTCGGCGATGTCCTTGGACAATGGCTGGATCTGCACGCCGATCCATCCGCGCGTCACCGTGCCCTTTTCCTTGAGCTGGTTCACGACGGAATCCACCGTCGCCGCCGGGATCGCGAAGGCGATGCCGACCGAACCGCCCGAAGGCGAGAAGATCGCGGTGTTCACGCCGACGACATTGCCGTCGATGTCGAAGGTTGGGCCGCCGGAATTGCCCTTGTTCACCGGTGCGTCGATCTGCAGGAAGTCGTCATAGGGGCCGGCGCCGATGTCGCGGCCGCGGGCCGAGACGATGCCGGCGGTCACTGTGCCGCCAAGACCGAACGGATTGCCAACCGCCAGCACCCAGTCGCCGATGCGCGGCGCCTTGTCCGCGATCTTCGCATACGGGAAGTTGCCGCCGTCGACCTTGATCAGCGCGAGATCGGTGCGCGGATCGCTGCCGATGACCTTGGCCGTGTAGGTCTTGCCGTCGTCGGTCATGACCTCGACTTCGTCGGCCTTGTCGACAACATGGTTGTTGGTCACCGCATAGCCGTCAGCCGAGATGAAGAAGCCCGAGCCCTGGCCGGCCCGGCGTGGACCGCGCTGCTGGGGACCCTGCGGGCCCTGCGGCATATCCGGGAACATCTCCGGTCCGAAGCGGCGGAAGAAGCGCTCGAAGCCGCGCGGCAACGGGCCGCCGTCATCGGACGAGAGCTGCGGCCCGTTGATCTTGACGCGAACCGAGATCACGGCGGGTTTCACTTTCTCGACAATGTCGGCGAAACCGACCGGGCGCTGCACCGTCTGCGCCTGCTGGCTGACGTTCTGGGCCGACGCGGAATGCCGCGCGGCGTCCGGCACAACCAGCATGCCGGCAACGCCCAGGCTGAGAATCGTCGTTCCCAGCAACAGAAGGCGGCGCGCCGAAAGGCTGCTCGCTTTCGGGGGCAAATTGGGACTCATGAGGGGTCTCTCCATTTCGTTCGTCGAATTTCGGGGGAGGTGTTCAGCCGCCCGTTGACGCTAAGATGGCGAGTGCAGCCTTACGGCAAACTGTCGGCGGGATTAAAAGTTGGTAAGGTCGAGCAAAGAATATAATAAAATAAAATCAATGACTTGCGACCGTGACCCGCGGTCAGCGCTGCCCGTCGACGAGTTCGGCCAGCCGTTTCTGTTCATCTGCGGTCAATGATGGTGCCGAATCTAGGCCCTGCGGCCCTTCCCTTTCGGCCCGCTGCCGCCGCAGCAACAGCAGCAGACCGGCCGCCCCCGCCAGCAAGACCAGCAGCGGCAGCAGCCACAGCAGGGCCGTGTGCGCCGTCAAACGCGGCTTGAGCAAAACGAAATCGCCGTAACGGTCGGTCAGAAAGTCGATCACCTGCCTGTCGCTGTCGCCCGACTGCAGCCGCTCCCGCACCAGAATACGCAGATCGCGCGCCAGCGGCGCGTCGGAATCGTCGATCGACTGGTTCTGGCAGACCATGCAGCGCAATTCGCGCGACAATGCGCGGGCGCGTTGCTCCAGCGCCGGGTCTTTCAGGATCTCGTCAGGCTGCACGGCAAATGCCGGCGCCGAGACCGCCAGCGCAACGCCCACCAGAACCGCGCGAAGCGATATCTTCATCGCCCTACTCCGCCGGCTGCATCGCCGGTTTCTTCGCCGGCTTCGGCGCGCCGACGCGCAGACGCCGGTCGGACAGCGACAATGCTCCGCCCAGCACCATGATGACCGGCCCGATCCAGATCAGCAGCACCAGCGGCTTGTGATAGAGCCGCACCGAAATCGTGCCGTCCGGACTCGGATCGCCGAGCGAGATATAGACCTGGCTGAAGCCGCGGGTGAGCAGCGCCGCTTCCGAGGTCGCCATGCCGCGCGCCGTGAAGCTGCGCTTGGACGGATCGAGCGTCCCGATCACCTCGCCGTTCTGGCGTACGACGAATTTCGCAACCAGTTCGCGATAATTCGGTCCCGGCCGCGACACCAGACCATCGAAGGTCAGATTGTAGTCACGCAGTTCCACCG
>JAEZQX010000059.1 GCA_023441105.1 Pseudomonadota bacterium
GGGGAGCCGGGGCAGCGCGGCGTGGGCGCCGAACGGGGCGTCCAGCAGCAGCGCCTTCGGTTCGGAGATGACGGCGCGCGCCAGCGCCGCGCGCTGGCGCATGCCGCCCGACACCTGGTGCGGGTAGTAGTCCTCGAAGCCGTCCAGCGCCACCTTCTTCAGCCAGATCACGGCTTGCTCGCGGGCAAGCTTCTTGTCGACCTTCTGGAACTCGAGCGCGAGGGCCACGTTCTGCGCCAGCGTGAGCCACGGATAGAGCGCGTTCTCCTGGAACATCAGGGTCCGCGACGGATGCGGCCCGGTCACCGGCTCGCCATCGGCCACGACCCTGCCGCCGGTGGGCTGCTCCAGGCCGGCGGCGATGTGCAGCAGCGTCGACTTGCCGCACCCCGACGGCCCGACCAGCGCCACCAGCTGGCCCTTGGTGAAGACATGGCTGAAGTCGTCGATGACGCGAAGGTCACCGAATCGCTTGGCGACGCCGTTGAAACTCAGCTTCATCGGGTATCTGTAAAGGTCCGTCGGGCGACCGAAAAGGGGCGATCACACCCCACCCTGCCGAGGATCAAGGGCTGCAGCCGTCAATGCGGCAAGTTCGGAAAGGACAGGGATTGTGAAGCCCGCCTTCAGACATGACAACTACTAAAAGGCGCTATTTAAATTACCTGAAGTTATATAGGAAGGCTCCCGATTCCATCGGGGTACGCCTGCGCCGCATTCAAGATCGCGGCGGGCGCCAGGCCACCGTTGCCAGGGGCAAGAAAGAGACCCGAGCGTTGCGGCATTTCAACAACGACAGCGACAACGGCGGTTACAACGCTGCGCGTCCAGCATGGACCCATGAGCCCGGCCGCACCGTGCCAGGCCTCGCCAAGGAGAAGATCATGGCATTGCCGGCCCCGGATCCATCCCAGCCGCTCGACGGGCGGTGCTTCGACGGCATCGTGCTGGAACGCGGCCGGACCAGCGGCGACGCGGACACCCTGATCTTCCAGGCTGGCCGTTTCCGCTCGACGGCCTGCGACCGCTACGGCTACGGCGATGGCGACTACGTCGCCACCGTCGGCGCCGGCGAGATCGCCTTCCGTGCCGAGACGGAGAGCGCGAAGTACGGCAAGCTGCTGTGGCGCGGCACCGTACGCGGCCCGCGCCTCGATGCCACGCTGGCGATGGTGCGCGATGGCGCCACCATTGGCGAGAAGTGGATCCTCGCCGGGGAGCGCTGATCATGCCACGCATCGCCATCGTCCAACGGTCGCCGGTGTTCCTCGACAAGGCGGCGACGCTGGCGCGGGCTGCCGAGGCGGTTGCCGAGGCGGCAGGCGCGGGCGCACGCCTGGTGGTCTTCCCGGAGGCCTTCGTGCCAGGCTACCCTGCCTGGATCTGGCGGCTGCGTCCCGGAACCGACATGGCCCTCACCGAGCAGTTGCACACCCGCGCGCTGGCCGAATCGATCGACCTCGCAGGCGCCGACCTCGCGCCACAGCGCGCGGCGGCGGCGCGGCACGAGGTCACCGTGGCCTGCGGCCTGCAGGAGCGCGATTCATCGTTCAGCCGCGGCACCCTCTACAACACCGTGGTGCTGATCGGCCCGGACGGCCGCCTGCTGAACCGGCACCGCAAGCTGATGCCGACCAACCCGGAGCGGATGGTCTGGGGTTTCGGCGACGCGTCCGGGCTGGTGGCGGTCGACACCCCCTGCGGCCGCGTCGGCACGCTCATCTGCTGGGAGAACTACATGCCCCTGGCGCGCCACGCCCTGTACGCGCAGGGCATCGAGATCCTTCTGGCCCCGACCTACGACAGTGGCGACCGTTGGACCGCCACGATGCAGCACATCGGGCGCGAGGGCGGCTGCTGGGTGCTCGGCTGCGGCTGCGCCTTCCAGGGGCGCGACATCGCGGCCGCCATGCCGGCCAAAGCGAAGCTCTTCGAGGATCCCGAAGAATGGATCAATCCCGGCGATTCGGTGGTGGTCGCCCCGGGCGGGCGGCTGGTCGAGGGTCCGCTCCACGAACAGCATGCCATCCTCTACGCCTCCATCGACCTCGAACGGGTGGGTCAGGCGCGGCGAAGCCTGGACGTCGCCGGCCACTATGGCCGTCCCGACATCTTCCAACTGCAGGTCAATCGACGCCCGCAGCATCCGATCACGGAGGCCTGACTGTCATGGACGACACGACGAACAGCACCGCGAACGCCACTTACCACGGAGGGATGCGGCAACTGCAGGATCGCTTCGACTCCAGGCGCCTCGCCGACAGGCTCGACCAGCGACTCGGGCGCAGCGCCTTCAGCGACGAGGACCGGGCGTTCATCGAGTCGCGACCGATGTTCTTCCTGGCCAGCGCCGATGCCCAGGGACGGCCCGACTGCTCCTACAAGGGCGGCGCTCCCGGATTCGTGCGGATCACCGCCGATGACGAGCTGGCGTTTCCGAACTACGATGGCAACGGCATGTTCCGCAGCCTCGGCAACCTGCTGGTCAACCCAGCGGTCGGCCTGCTGTTCATCGACTTCGAATCGCCGCGGCGCCTGCGGGTCAACGGCCTGGCCCGCATCGCGGAGGACGATCCGCTGCAGGCGGCGTTTCCGGGCGCACAGTTGCTGGTCCGGGTGCGGGCGACCCGCATCTTTCCCAACTGCCCGCGCTACATCCATCGAGCGGCATCCCCCAGCGAGCTGTCGCCGTACACGCCGCGCGAAGGTCAGACGCCGCCCGAGCCGAAGTGGAAGTCGATGCCGATGTTCGTGGACGTGCTGCCGGCTGCCGGCAGCAGGCCCAGCACCGGGGGCTGAAGCGGCGGCTACTCGATCACTTGGCCGACCCAGACCCGATCGAACTGCGCGCCGGCTTCCCGCTCGATGCGGCGCATGGTCTCGGCGTCGGCCGCCTCGTACTCGCAAACCATCCGCTTGCGATCCGCCGAGATCAGGCTGCGCCGCCAGGTGGCATCGTAGGCGGCAAGACAGGGTCGCTCACGATCGGCGACCGCCTTCATCTCTTCATCCGTCTGGGGCGTTGCGAAGGTCCGCTCGACGACGATCCGCGACATGATCTCCTCCCGGCAGCGAAGCTGCGTTACCCTGCGAAAGCAATCTACGGCGCCGGCGTTTGAGTGACCGTTGATAGCGGATCACCCAATGCCGCCTTGGCAGCCACCATCGCGGTGGCGGCGCGAGCGCTTGGCGGACCGGCCAACGGCCAACTGCGCGGCCAATCGGCAACGATCGCGCGGGCCTCGTCGGCCAGCGGCAAGCCTTCCTCCGTGCCGCCGGCGCCGGCAATCGCCAGCCCGGCCGCGGCGACCGCCAGCTCGGTTGCGCGGCGAACCGTCTTCGCGGCGGCGAATGCCTCGGCGGCGCAGCGCGCGGCGACGTCCTGCCGCCCCGCGGCCTGCGCCCGGGCCGCCAGCTCGTTGAGGACGTAGGCCAGATGCGCCTTGTCGTCCCGCTCGCGCAGCGCCTCCAGGCTCGCCAGCAGATCCTTTTCCGCCAACTCGCCGTGGCCGGCCCGCAGCCGAGCCAGCGCGGCAAGCGCCTGTGCGAACGGCGCGTCCTGCTCGCCCATGCGGGCGGCGGCCGCGAGGATCTCGTCGGCGTGACGCACGACGTCCTCATGCCGCCCCTGCTCGAGCTCGACGGTGGCGAGCCACACCATGCATTCGAATTCACGCCAATGGTTGGCCGCCCGCTGGGCGAGCGCCACCGCGCCGGCGAGGGCCTCGCGCGCGACGGGGAGATCGCCGGCCGCGCGCGCGACGAGCCCGCGCCCCCCTTCGATCTCCATCACCTGCCGGCCCCGCGCCGCCCCCTGCCCCGCGGCCTCCGCCCGC
>JAEZQX010000074.1 GCA_023441105.1 Pseudomonadota bacterium
GGCTGCCGCTCGTCGGCAACGGCGCCGCCGCGGCTGCCTGGCCCGACAACGAGATGGTGCGCGCGTCGCCGGCCGGCTCGCGCTGCGCGCCCGCCGCCGCGATGGCCGACTCGACGGCGTGAAAGACCAGGCTGCGTACTGCCGCGGCATCGCGAAAGCGCACCTCGATCTTGGCGGGATGGACATTCACGTCGACCAGCGCCGGATCGATGCGCACGAACAGCGCGTAGACCGGATGGCGATCGCCGTGCAGCCGCTCGCGGTAAGCCTGCCGCACCGCCTGCCCGAGCATGCGGTCGCGCACGAAACGGCCGTTGACGTACAGGTACTGGCGATCGGGGCGGCCCCGGGCGCCGTCCGGATCGCACACCAGGCCGTCCACCTGCATCGGGCCGGCCTGCGCATCCACCACCTGCAGCACACCCTGGTCGCCGATGGTCTCACGGGTGCGGACCTCGAGATCGGTGGCCGGCCAGTGACGGATCTCCCGGCCCTCCTGGTAGACGTCGAAGGCGACGGCCGGATGAGCCAGCGCGATGCGGCGGATGGCTTCGAGACAGTGGGCCGCCTCGGTGCCGGGGGCCTTCAGGAATTTGCGCCGCGCCGGCGTCGCGGAGAACAGGTCGATCACTTCGATGGTGGTGCCGAAGCCGGCGGCGGCGGGGGCGGCCTGCTGCGGCAGCGGCTGGCCGGGGCGGGCGTCGATGGTCCAGGCGTGGGCCGCGTCGGCGGTGCGGGTGGTCAGCACCAGCTGCGCGACCGACGCGATCGACGCCAGCGCCTCGCCGCGAAAGCCGAGCGATGCGACCCGTTCCAGGTCGGCGAGCGAGCGCACCTTGCTGGTTGCGTGCCGCAGCAGCGCGAGCGGCATCTCCGGCGGCGCGATGCCGCGGCCGTTGTCGCTCACCAGCAGGCGACGCAGGCCGCCTTCCTCGATGCGGATCTCGACATGGTCGGCGCCGGCATCGATCGAGTTCTCGAGCAGCTCCTTGACCACCGACGCCGGCCGCTCGATCACCTCGCCGGCGGCGATCTGGCTGATCAGGGCATCGGGCAGCAGGGCGATGGGCCGCGGCGCGCGGCGCTCGCGGCCGTCGTCCCGCTCCGGCCCTGCGGGGCTGCCGTGCGTCAGCGGAAACTGGCGGGCGGTGGTCGGCATGTCGCCAAGGTGATGCGTCGCAAGGGGGGTGATTATAGGTGCGCCTGTATCATCGGACGCCTCTGCAACGGATGACCGCCGATGGATCTTTCATCGCTCCTCGATATTTTCCTGCATCTCGACAAGCACCTCGTGACGGTGGTGGAACACTACGGCGTGTGGGTCTACGCGCTGCTGTTCGCCATCATCTTCGTCGAAACCGGGCTGGTGGTGATGCCGTTCCTTCCCGGCGATTCGCTGCTGTTCGTGGCCGGCACCATTGCCGCGGTGGGCGGGCTCGACCTGGGATTGCTGCTGTTCCTGCTGACCGTGGCGGCGATACTGGGCGATGCCGTCAACTATTCGGTCGGTCGCTACTTCGGCCCCAAGGTCTTCGGCTGGGAGAATTCGCGCTTCTTCAACCGCGATGCCTTCGATCGCACCCACGCGTTCTACGAGAAGCATGGCGGCATCACCATCATCGTCGCGCGCTTCATGCCGTTCATCCGGACCTTCGCACCCTTCGTGGCGGGCGTGGCGGCGATGACCTATGCCAAGTTCGCGCTCTACAACGTGGTCGGCGCACTGCTGTGGGTGGTGAGCCTGACCGTGCTCGGCTACCTGATCGGCAACACGCCATGGGTCAAGGAGAACTTCGAATGGGTGACCCTGGCGATGATCATCATTCCCGGCCTGCCCGCGGTCTTCGAAGTGCTGCGCCACATGATCTACCGCAAGCGCGCCGACCGCGCCGCCACCACGGCGGCAGCAACGGCGCAGGCGGCGGAAAGGCATCCGCGATGAGCGACCGCGGCGCTGGGGAGCCCGGGCCGCAGGCTCCTAGAGGACGGTGCCGCGCGGGCCCGGCGGATTGGCCTTGAAGTAGGCGCGGATGCCGCGCACGATCGCCTCGGCCAGCTCGTCCTGGTACCTGGCGCTGCGCAGCTTCATCTCCTCCTCGGGGTTGCTGATGAAGGCGGTCTCGACCAGGATCGACGGCACGTCGGGTGCCTTGAGCACCGCAAAGCCGGCCTGCTCGACCTGCGGCTTGTGCAGCTGTCCGATGTCGCCCAGCTCGCTGAGCACCGAGGCTGCGAACTTGCGGCTGTCGCGGATCTGCGAAGTGGTCATCAGCTCCATCAGCAGCTGCGCGGTCTCGCGGTTGCGGGTGCGCAGGTTGACGCCGCCCACCAGGTCGGCGTCGTTCTCCTTGCTCGCCAGCCAGCGCGCTTCGACGCTGCTCGCACCGCGCTCGGAGAGCACGTAGACCGATGAGCCGCGCGCCCGCGGCTTCACGAACGCGTCGGCATGGATCGAGACGAAGAGGTCGGCCTTGACCCCGCGGGCCTTGCTGACCCGCGTCGCGAGCGGCACGAAGTAGTCGCCGTCGCGGGTGAGGAAGGCGCGCATGTTCGGCTCGTCGGCCAGCTTCGCCCGCACGCGCGCCGCGACCGCCAGCACCACGTCCTTCTCCCGCGTGCCGCGGCGCCCGATCGCGCCGGGATCCTCGCCGCCGTGGCCGGGATCGATGGCGACGGTGACCATCCGCGAGACGGCAGGCGGTTTGCGCGGCAGCAGCCGGCC
>JAEZQX010000081.1 GCA_023441105.1 Pseudomonadota bacterium
CGGTGGAACCTTGAGAGAACGGCGCCGGCTGGCTGACCAACGGCGTCGACGCGACGGTGACCGACAGGCTGCCGTGGGCGACCGCGCTGGGCATCAGCGACACCGCCTGGTTCATCACCACCGAACCGGTGCGGGCGTTGACGATCACCTTGGCGACCGCCGCCCCGAGCGTCACATCCAGGTTCTCGAGCTCGGCGAGGAAAGCGACCCGGCGGCCGGGATCGTTCGGCATCGGCACCTGGATCACCCGGGCGTCGCGGGCGCTGGCCAGCTGCGTGCCGTTGGCGCCGCCGGCCGCGAGGCGCCGGTTGATCGCGTCGGTCACTGCGCGGGCGTTGCCGAAGTCGGTCTGGTTGAGCTCGATCTGGATCGATTCGCCGGCCAGCACCTCGTTGGGCACGATCCGCTCGATGGTGGCGCCGTTCGGGATCCGGCCGGCGCTCAGGTGGTTGATCTGCACCTTGCTGCCGCCGGCCGCGGCGCCGGCGCCGCCGACCACCAGGTTGCCCTGCGCCATGGCGTACACCTGCCCGTCGGCGCCGCGCAGCGGCGTGAGCAGCAGCGTCCCGCCGCGCAGGCTCTTGGAGTTGCCGATCGACGAGACGGTGACGTCGAGCAGCTGGCCCTGCTGGGCGAAGGCCGGCAGCTGCGCGGTCACCATCACCGCGGCGGAATTGCGCAGCTGCGGGGTGATGCCGGGCGGCAGCTGGATGCCGAGATGCGACAGCAGCGATTGCATGCTCTGGGCGGTGAACGGCGCCTGCGTCGTCTGGTCGCCGGTGCCGTCGAGGCCCACCATCAGGCCATAGCCCAGCAGCTGGTTGGTGCGCACGCCCTGGATGCTGGCGATCTCCTTGAGGCGCTCGGCGTGGGCGGCGGGCATGGCCGACGCCAATGCCAGGCAGGTGGCCAGGCCGGTAAGCAACGCGCGCACGCGCAGCGCGCGGCGGGTGGAAAGGGCTTTGGAGCAAGTCGTCATGTGGGGCTCGATGTGAAGCTCAGATCGGCAGGAAGGACAGGAAGAAGCGGCTCAGCCAGCCGGTGGTCTGGGCGCGGTCGATATCGCCCTTGCCGCGCACCTGCATGCGGGCATCGGCGACCTGCGTCGAGCTGACCACGTTACCCGGCTGGATCGTCATCGGACTCACCACCCCGGCGAACTTGAGCGACTCGACGTTCTGGTTGATGCCGACCTGCTTCTCGCCGGCGACCACCAGGTTGCCGTTGGGCAGCACCTCCACCACGGTGACGGTGATCGTGCCGGCGAAGGTGTTGTCGCTGAGGGTGGATCCCTTGCCTTCGAAGGTGTTGCCGGAGCTGCCGTTGACGCTGAGCTTGCTCAGCGAATTCTTGCCGGTGAACGGGAAGGCGGCGACCGACGCATCGACGCTGCCCTTGCGGTCCAGCGAGCTGGTCGAGCTCTGCCGGGCCGACAGCTTCTCCTCGATCTGCACCGTGAGGGTGTCGCCCAGGAGGCGCGCCTTGCGGTCCTCGAAGAAGCCGCGGTACGAGCTGACCTGGAAGATCGCGCCATTGGCCTGCGGCGGCGGCGCCGATTGCATCGCTGCCGTGCGGCCGCTGGTAGGCATGTCGATCTCGACCTTCTGCGGGCCGATGGTGCCGCAACCGGCCAGCAGCAAGGCACCGGCGGCGACACCGGCGACAGCCAGGCGCCGGCGGCCCTGCGCATCGAAACGGATCCGCAGGACGCGGCATACGGTAGTGAGGCTCTGCATCGTGAGGCCTTGCATCCTGAAAGCGGTCATAGCTGGGAAATCCTCGCCAGCATCTGGTCGGAGGTCTGGATCGCCTTCGAGTTGATCTCGTAGGCACGCTGGGTCTGGATCATCGCCACCAGCTCTTCGACCACGTTGACGTTGGACGTCTCGACGTAGCCTTGCTGCATCAGGCCCGCGCCGTTCATGCCAGGCGTACCCAGGGTGGCGGTGCCGGAGGCCTCGGTCTCGAAGAAGACGTTCTGGCCGCGCGGGTCCAGCCCGGCGGGGTTCATGAAGGTGGCGAGCTGGATCTGGCCGACCTGCGTCGGCGCCTGCTGGCCGGCGATCATCGCCGTGATGGTGCCGTCCGAGCCGATGGTCACGTTGGTGGTGTTGGCCGGCAGCGTGATCGGCGGCGCCATCGGCAGGCCGTTGGAATTGACCAGCTGGCCTTGCGAATCGACATGGAAGGCACCGTCGCGGGTGAAGCCGGTGGTGCCGTCGGGCATCTGCAGCGGGAAGAAGCCGTTGCCGCTGATGGCGAGATCGAACGGATTGTTGGTCTGCTGCAGGTTGCCCTGGCTGAAGTTGCGGCCGGTGGCGACCGGCCGCACGCCGGTGCCGAGCTGCAGGCCGGTGGGCAGGGTCGTGTTGGCGCTCGACTGCGAGCCCGCCTGGCGCAGGTTCTGGTAGATCAGGTCCTCGAAGACGGCATGCGAGCGCTTGTAGCCGTTGGTGCCGACGTTGGCGAGGTTGTGCGAGATGGTGTCCATCTGCGTCTGTTGCGCATCGAGGCCGGTCTTGGCAATCCAAAGCGATCTGATCATGCGACTTCTCCGTATCCGTTCGGTTGGCGCGGGGGCCCGGGCAGCGGCGGTTGCTAGCCCTTGAGCGACAGCAACTGCGCCGCGCGTTGTTCATTGGCCTCGGTGTTCTGCAGCAGCTTCATCTGCATCTCGAACTGCCGCGCCACTTCGATCATGCCGACCATCGCCTCGACGACATTGACGTTGCTGCCTTCCAGCACGCCGTCGGCGACGCGCACGTTCGGATCGGCATCGGCCGGGTCGCCGCTGCGCAGCCGCACCAGCCCGTCGGCGCTCTTGGCCAGCTCGGCGGCCGGCGGATCGACCAGCTTGAGCTGGCCGACCGCCAGGGACGGCTGGTTGCCGACCTTGGCCGAGATGTTGCCGTCGCTGCCGATCGCGACCTCGGCGTTCGGCGGGATGGTGATCGGTCCGCCGTCGCCCATCACCGTGAGGCCGCGCCGGGTGCGCAGCACGCCCTGGTCATCGACCATCAGGCCGCCGTCGCGGGTGTAGCCTTCGGTGCCGTCTTCGCCGATGACCGCGATCCAGCCGGTGCCGCGCACGGCGATGTCCAGCGGGTTGCCGGTCTGCCGGGCAGCGCCGGGGGCAGTGTCGAAGCCGGTGGTGGTCTCGACGTTGTAGACCCGGGTGGTGGCGGTGCCTTCCTGGCGCACCGGCACGGCGCGCGCCGTCATCAGGTCGGCGCGAAACCCGTCGGTGCCGGCATTGGCCAGGTTGTGCGTCAGCGCATCCTGGCGCTGCATCAGCGCCTTGGCTCCCGCCATCGACAGGTAGATCATCCGGTCCATGCCGTGCCCCCTTCAGCGATCAGCGCAGGTTGACGATCGTCTGCAGCAGCTGGTCGTTGGTCTTGATCGTCTGCGCGTTGGCCTGGTAGACCCGC
>JAEZQX010000208.1 GCA_023441105.1 Pseudomonadota bacterium
AGATGGTGGAAGGCCGCTCGGGCAAGATGCACCGCATCGAGGACTGGGGCCGGCTGCAGCTCACCTATCCCATCCAGAAGATCGCCAAGGCGCACTACGTCCTGATGAACGTCGAGTGCGACCAGGAGACGCTGTCGGAGCTGGAAACGGCGTTCCGCTTCAACGATGCGGTCCTGCGCCACCTGGTGGTGCGCATGACCAAGGCCGAGACCGGCCCGTCGGTGATGAGCAAGCGCCTGCAGAAGGAGGAGTCCCGCAAGACGACTCCGGAGACCCAGTCGTAGGAAGGCCCAGGCAGACACCCAAGAGCCAGCCGCGGCGCCAGGGCAACTGACCGGCCTGGTCGAGCGAGGCGAAGCTGATCGCGCTGACGGCCATCCTGGCCGAACGCTCCGTCATCCGCTACAGCCCCGCCGGCGTGCCGGTGCTGGAGTGCCTGCTGGAACATCGTTCCACCCAGCTCGAGGCCCAAGTGCCGCGGGAGGTCGAGTTCGAGATCCGTGCGCTGGCACTCGGAAGCATCGTGAAGGAGCTTTCTGGCGTCGCTCCCGGCACCGCGCTGGCGGTCAAGGGCTTTCTCGCCCCGTCGCGCAAGGGTTCGAAGACGCTGCTGCTGCATATCACCGGCTTCGACCGGCTGCCGGCGGCGGATGATGGGGCAGGTGGGACAGGCGAGCGTCCTGCCGGCTTCGGCGTCTCGGGCTAGGCGGTTGGTCGATCAGGACTCGAGTCCGGCGCAGGCCGGCATGGAAACATCAAGGTAATCAGGAGAAATCATGGCATTCGCCCGCAGAGGTTCAAAGGATCGCAAGCCCAAGCGCCCGGCGCAGTCGGCCCTGTTCAAGCGCAAGAAGTTCTGCCGCTTCACGGCCGAGAAGGTCGAGTGGATCGACTACAAGGACGTCGACGTCCTCAAGGATTTCATCACCGAGCAGGGCAAGGTCATCCCGGCCCGCCTCACCGGCACGCAGGCCAGGTACCAGCGCCAGCTGACCACCGCGATCCGCCGCGCCCGCTTCCTCGCGCTGCTGCCGTACACCGACAACCACTGAACAGCAATCGCCGCCGGCCGCGGAGCTACGCTGCGCGGCCCGGACAGGCAGGAGTGAACGATGCAGATTATCTTGCTTGAGAAGGTCATCAACCTGGGGCAACTGGGTGACGTGGTCCGGGTCAAGGACGGCTATGCCCGCAATTTCCTGATCCCCGGCGGTAAGGCCCGCCGCGCCACCAGCAGCGCCATCAAGGAATTCGAGGACCGCCGCGCGGAACTCGAGAAGGCCCAGGCCCAGCGGCTGGCCGCTGCCCAGGCGGAAGGCGAGAAGCTGGCCGGCCTGACGGTGCAGCTGACCGAGAAGGCCGGCGTGGATGGCCGCCTGTTCGGCTCGGTGACGCCGATGAACGTGGTCGAGGCGCTGCGCAAGCAGGGGTTCGCATCGGTCGAGAAGACCATGGTGCGCTTCCCGGAAGGTCCGCTGAAGACCATCGGCGACCACAAGGTCCAGGTCGGCCTGCACACCGACGTCACCGTCGAGATCACCGTCTCGGTGCTCGGCGAGACGGCCTGATTGCCTGGCAGGCGCTGAACGGCCGGGCCGCGCCTCGGGCTGCTCATGGATGAGCAAGTCGCCGGTCTGCGCCTGCCGCCGCATTCCATCGAGGCGGAGCAGTCCGTCATCGGTGGCATGCTGCTCAACAACCGCGCCTGGGAAGACGTCGCGGACATCGTCGGCGACGAGGACTTCTACCGTCACGATCACCGCCTGATCTGGCAGCACATCGCGCAGCTGATGCGCCAGGACCGGCCAGCCGACGTGCTGACGGTCACGGACTCCCTCAAGCTCGGCGGCAAGCTCGAGGAGGCCGGCGGCCTCGCCTATCTCAACAGCCTCGCCACCAGCGTCGCGTCCGCCGCCAACGTGCGCCACTACGCGGAGATGGTGCGGGATCGCTCCATCCTGCGCCGCCTGGTGTCGGTGTCGGACGAGATCGCCACCGACGCCCTCAACGCGCAGGGGCGGCTGGTCAACGAGATCCTGGATGTCGCGGAGTCGCGGATCTTCCAGATCTCCGAAGACAACGGCAAGCGACGCAAGGACTTCCAGGATCTCGGCAACCTGCTGGCAGCGGTCTTTCGCCGCGTCGACGACCTCTACAACCGCGACAACCCCAGCGAGATCACCGGCGTGTCCACCGGCTTCATCGATCTCGACCGGATGACCTCCGGGCTGCGGCCGGGCGACCAGGTCATCGTGGCGGCGCGGCCCTCGGTGGGCAAGACCGCCTTCGCGCTCAACATCGGCGAGCACGTGGCGGTGCACGAGAAGCTGCCCGTGGCGGTGTTCAGCATGGAGATGGGCGCCGAGCAGCTCACCATGCGCCTCATCGGTTCGGCGGGCCGCATCGACCAGCAACGGCTGCGCACCGGTCGCCTCACCGAGGACGACTTCATGCGTCTCACCGAGGCGATGCGCAAGATGCACGATGCGCCGCTCTACATCGACGAGACCCCGGCGCTCAACCCGCTCGAGCTTCGCGCCCGCGCGCGGCGGCTCGCCCGCCAGTACGGGCACCTGGGAC
>JAEZQX010000216.1 GCA_023441105.1 Pseudomonadota bacterium
TCGGATGCCCCCGATGCGTCGGATCCGGAGCCGGCAGATCCGGACGCCTCGGCACCGCCGTCGCCACCGGGCCCGTCGTCGGCCGAGCCAGCGGTTCCGCCGGACTGGCGGTTGCCTGCATCCGGCGCCGAATCGAAAGCGGCGCCGCCGGATGCCGCGTCGACCGAAATCGTCGCTGCAGAAGGACCGCGGGTTCCAGCGGCCGAGGCCTGGCCGGAAGCGAGACCTGAATCGTCGTGATCGTTGTTCATGCGCGTGTTTGCCCGTTGAGGCGTGGGACTCTTACAGAAGGCGGCGTCAGCTGGCCGGCTTCGCTTCGACCGACGATCGCCGTCCGGGCGAACCGTCATCGGATTCGTCATCGCCGCTGCCGTCCTCGCCGTCGTCGTCATCGCGATCGGCAGCGGCCGGGCGGCGGGTTGTCAAGCCGGAGGCGGGTTCGTCGTCGCGGTCATCGCGACCGTGTTCGGCCTCGCGACCGGCATCGGCAACGGCGCCGCCTGGACCGTCGGCCTCACCCCTGCCATCCGCGCCGGCGGGGCCGGCGGCATCCTGCCGCTCGGGTTCGCCGCCGTGGTCGTCGCTGCCGAAGGCGGCATCGGCGACGGTCTCGGCGAGGTGGTCGGCGGTGGCAGCGACCCGCGGGTCGTCGCCCGATTCGGCGGATTCGACCGTGAGCTCTGCTGCAGCTTCCATGCCTGCCAGCTCGGCGGCAGCCACGTCGAGCGATTGCACCAGCGCCGGCGCGAGACCGTCGCCGGCACCGCCGTCGACCCGCCTGGCGCTGGGTGCCGCGCCCGGCGCTGCGATCGAGCCGGTGGCGGCCGCTGGATCGTCGTGAGTTGCCTCGTCGATTGCAGCAGATGCCGCGGGCCGGGCCTCGCCCTGCCCTTCCGCTTCCCCGGCGCGGCCGGCCTCGGCTGCGGTTTCCTGCGCGACCTCCGCAGCGGGTTCTTCGGGCACCGCATCGCGGGACACGGCATCGGCCTCGGTGGCCGTGCCTGCCGCCGCGGTATCTCCCGTCGCGGTCTCTCCTGCCGCGGCATCTCCTGTCGCGGCATCTCCTGTCGCGGCATCTCCTGTCGCCGCGGCATTCCCTGTCGCCACACCCTCGGTGGCCGCTGCTGCTTCGACTGCCGTCGCCCCCGATCCCGAATCCGCCGCAACTTGCGCGGCGGCTTCCGGCACCGGGTTCGTTGCACCCTCTGCCGCCGCTTGGGCTCCCTCTTCTGCCGGCCCGCTCCCGGCCGTTGCTGCTGCCGGCTCCGCCGGCACTTCCACCGCCGTGGCGGCCGCCTCGGCTGCATCGCCGAACAGCGGCGACGCGGCCGCCGGCGATTCGCCGGCCTCGAGCGCCGGCAGCTCACTCAGCGAGCGCAGGCTGAGGTCATCGAGGAATTGCTTGGTGGTGGCGAACAGCGCCGGCCGGCCCGGTACGTCCTTGACGCCCACCTGGTCGATCCAGCCGCGCTCTTCCAGGGTCTTGATGATCTGCGACGACACGGTGACGCCGCGGATCTCCTCGATATCGCCGCGGGTGACCGGCTGCCGGTAGGCGATGATGGCCAGCGTCTCCATCACCGCCCGCGAATAGCGCGGCGTCTTTTCCGGATAGAGCCGCATGACGAAGCGGGCGACGTCCGGCGCGCTCTGGAACCGCCAGCCGCTGGCAAGCGTCGCGAGCTCCACCGAGCGCCCCTTCCACTCCTCGCGCAGGGCCTCCAGCAAGGCCCGGACGGTGTCGGCGGAGACCTCCACGTCATCGGCGAAGACCTGCCGCAGTTCGCTCACGCTGAGCGGCTTGGCGGCGCACAGCAGTGCCCCTTCCAGCACGCGCTTGACGTCCGAGGTGTTCATCGACCTATCCGCACAGAGAATTGCTCAAATTCGGGTGGGCTCTGCCAGTGGCATCGCCAGGGGACTGACAATGTGTCGCGATCGGATCTGCATGCGGGACCAAGCCGATGTGTGGATCCGACGCCATTTGCTGCGCATCGCTGATGCGCACCGTCTCGGGTATTGCGGCAGGCCGCTGGAGCCGGCCGCTGTCTGCTGCTCCGGCTGTCCAGGCCCGGGCAGGTGGCCGGCTATCCGGCCTGGATCAACCATGGGAACGCACCCCGCCAGGATGCCGTCTCCCGGGACTCCCGCGCCTGGGCCTCATCCGCCTCAGGTTCAGGCTCCGCTCACGCCTGCCCGCCCCGTGAGGCTGCGCCAGGCATGACGCCACCTCTTGTCAAGCGAGGCTGCCGGCTGCGGGCAAGTGCCAATGGTACAGCAATCCGGAACCACGTGCCCCACGGATCGCCTGCCGTCCATCCGGCCTAGGCGGCCTCGGCGAGTTGCTGCGGCCGCTCGAACTGCGCCAGCAGTTGCGCCTGCCGCTCCAGGGCGGCCTTCAGGTGGCGCTCCTTCACATGGCCGAAGCCGCGGATCTGCTCCGGCAGCGAGGCCAGCTGCACCGCCAGGTCGAGACGATCCCGGTCGAGCTCAGGCAGGATCCGCCCGAGCAGCGCCTCGTAGTCGGCGATCAGGCGGCGCTCGGTGCGGCGTTCCGCCGTCCGGCCGAACGGATCGAGCGGCGTGGCACGCAGGAAGCGCAGCCGCGCCAGCACGCGAAACGCCTGCAGCATCCATGGTCCATACTCGCGCTTGACCAGCTCGCCCTTCGAATTACGCTTCGCAAGCAGCGGCGGCGCGAGGTTGAACACCAGCTTGTAGTCGCCTTCGAACTGGGCGGCAACCTGCTGCTCGAACGCGCCGTCGGTGTACAGCCTCGCCACCTCGTACTCGTCCTTGTAGGCCATCAGCTTGAAGAAATGACGCGCCACCGCCGCGGTGAGCCTCGTGGAACCGCCGCCGATGCGCGCCTCCTCCGCCGCCCGCACCTGCTCGACCAGCCGGGCGTAGCGCCGGGCGTAGCGCCGGTTCTGGTAGGCAACCAGGAACTGCTCGCGGGTCGCGACGAGGTCCGCCAGCGATTCGGTCTTCCTGCGCGTCATCTGCACGATCCGCACCGGCGCCGCCGGCGCGGCCGCCCGCTCGACCGCCTCCGGATCGACCGCTGCCCTGCGCCCCCAGGCGAATGCCGTCTTGTTGGCCTGGACCGCCACCTGGTTGAGCTCGATGGCGCGTTCGATGGCCGCCGCCGACAGCGGGATCATTCCCTTCTGCCAGGCATAACCGAGCATGAAAAGGTTGGTCGCGATGGCGTCGCCCATCAACGCCGTGGCGAGGCGGCTGGCATCGACGAAATCCGCATTGCCGGCGCCGACCGCCTCGACGATCGTCGCCGACATCGAATCGAGCGGGAACGACAGGTCGGCATTGCGGGTGAAGTCGGCTGTCGGGGTGGCGGCGACGTTGGCCACCACCCGGGTGCGATTGCCGGCCATGCGCGCCACCGCGTCCGATCCGGCGGTCACCACGATATCGCAGCCGAGCACCGCATCGGCAGCGGCCGTGCCGATGCGCGGCGCATAGAGCGGCTCGCCGGGATTGGCGAAGCGCACGAAGCTCATTACCGCGCCGTTCTTCTGCGCCAGCCCCGCCATGTCGAGCACCGTCACCCCTTTGCCTTCGAGATGCGCCGCCATGCCGAGGAGCTGGCCGATGGTGACCACGCCGGTGCCGCCGATGCCGGTGACCAGCAGCGCAAACGAGCCGTCGATGGTCGGCAGGACCGGCGATGCCAAGCCCGCAGCCGGCGCGACCGGCGCGGCCGCATCCGTGGCACCGGGAGCCGCAGCCGCGTCGGCAGCGGCCGGCTCGGCGGCCGTCTTCGGCCGCCGCAGCTTGCCGCCGATCACGCTCACGAAGCTTGGGCAGAAGCCGTTGATGCAGGAGTAGTCCTTGTTGCACGAGGACTGGTTGATCACCCGCTTGCGGCCGAATTCGGTCTCGAGCGGCTCGACCGACACGCAGTTGGACTTGACGCCGCAATCGCCGCAACCTTCGCAGACCGCCGCGTTGATGAAGGCGCGCTTGGCGGGGTCCGCGAAGCTGCCGCGCTTGCGCCGGCGGCGCTTCTCGGCGGCACAGGTCTGGTCGTACACCAGCACCGACACGCCCTGGTATTCGCGTAGCTGCCGCTGCACGTCGTCGAGCTGGTCGCGATGGAAGACCTCGATGCCGGCGTCGAAGTAGCCGGCCGGGTTCTTCTGCGGCTCGTCGGTGACCACCACCACCCGCTGCACGCCTTCGGCGCGCACCTGGCGGGTGATCATCTGCGGCGTCACCTGGCCGTCGTGGCTCTGCCCGCCGGTCATCGCGACTGCGTCGTTGAACAGGATCTTGTAGGTGATCGGCGTGTTGGTCGCAACCGCATGGCGGATGGCCAGGGAGCCGGAATGGAACCAGGTGCCGTCGCCGAGGTTCTGGAAGACATGGCCGGTGTCGCTGAACGGCGCCTGCCCCACCCAGGTCATGCCTTCGCCGCCCATCTGCGTGAAGGTGGCGGTGGAGCGGTCCATCCACTGTGCCATGTAGTGGCAGCCGATGCCGGCCAGCGCCCGCGAGCCTTCCGGCACCCGGGTGGAGGTGTTGTGCGGGCAGCCCGAGCAGAAATAGGGAATGCGGTCGAGGCTGGCGACCTTCTTCAGGCCGGCCTGCGCCTTCGACTCGAGCAACGTGAGCCGCTGCTGCATCCGCCCGAGCACCTCGTCCGGCAGGCTGCCCCGCGCATCCTCGCCATCGCCGCGCATCCGGATCAGCCGTGCCGCGATCACCCGGGCACAGGCGCCGGGCGACAGCTCGCCCCATTCCGGCAGCAACGGCGCGCCGAGCTCGTCCAGCTTGCCGACGACCGCCGGTCGCTCGACCAGGGGATAGAGTGCGTCCTTCAACTGGGCCTCGATCAGCGAGCGCTTCTCCTCGATGACCAGCAGCTCGCGGCAGCCGGCGCTGAAGGCGCGGAGGCCCTGCGGCTCGAGCGGCCACGGCATCGCGACCTTGTAGACCTTCAGCCCGATGCGGCGGGCGGCGGCTTCGTCGATGCCGAGATCGGCCAGCGCCTGCATCACGTCGAGCCAGCTCTTGCCGGTGGTGACGATGCCGAGGCGGGCCGGCTCGCCGTCCGGTCGGCCGAAGACGTGGCGATCGAGCCGGTTGGCGCGGGCATAGGCCAGCGCAGCCGGCAGCTTGTAGGCGCCGAGACGCTCCTCGAGCTTGAGGAACGGCTCCTCCGGCCAGCGCAGGTTGAGCCCGCCCGCCGGCATGGCAACGCCTTCCGGCAGGATGATGCGCACCCGGTCCGCCGACACATCGACGATGCCGGATGCCTCGATGGTGTCGGTGACCGCCTTCATGCCGACCCACAGACCGCTGAAGCGCGACAGCGCGAAACCGTGCAGGCCGAGATCGATGTATTCCTGCACGGTGGCCGGCGCGAGCACCGGGATCGACACCGCCTGGAAGATGAAATCGGTCTGCGCCGCGATCGTCGAGGACTTGGCGCCGTGGTCGTCGCCGGCCACCGCGAGGACGCCGCCGTGTGCCGACGAACCCGCCTGGTTGGCATGCCGCAGCACGTCGCCCGAGCGGTCGACGCCGGGGCCCTTGCCGTACCAGATGGCGAAGACGCCGTCGTAGCGCGCGCCGGGGAAGCTGTTGACCTGCTGCGTGCCCCAGATGGCGGTGGCGGCCAGGTCCTCGTTGACGCCGGGCACGAAGCGGACGTGGTGCGCGTCGAGCTGGCGCCTGGCCTTGGCAAGCGCCTGGTCGTAGCCACCGATGGGCGAGCCGCGGTAGCCGGAGATGTAGCCGGCGGTGTTCAGCCCGGCGGCGACGTCGCGCTGGCGCTGCATCAGCGGCAACCGCACCAAGGCCTGCGTGCCGGTCAGGTAGACCGCACCCGCGGTGGCGTCATACCGGTCCTCGAGCGTCGCCGCCCGCAGCATGGGATCGGCCGGTGCGTTCATGATGCTGTCCTCATCGTTGCTGGATCGAATCGCGCCCATTGTCGCACCCGGACACCGCGCGGCGAGCCGGGGTCAGGCGCTTTCGCTGGGCGAGCGCCGCTCGGACCGCGGCCGCTCGATCCAGCGGATGGTCTGCGGGGCCGCCGGGGTGGTTGCAGCGGGCATCCCGTCGGCGGCGGCATTGAGCCGTCCCTCGGGATCCTGCAGTGTCGCCGCGAGCGCCTGCTCGAGCTGCCGCGCCGCCGCGGCGGGGGCGACGCCGGCGTCGAAAGCCGGCGCGACGTGTGCCGACCACAGGCGCGCATAATTCTGGCGGCCACGCAGCTGCGTGTCGCCATAACCCTTCAGGACCTGCGGCAAGGCGGCCAGCGGCAGCGCGAAGGCCGGGGCCGAGCGGAGCGCCTGCTCCATCGCCGCAAGCCAGGCGGTGATCGCCTGCTGTTCCTCGTTGAAGCGCAGCGAGGCACGCCGCCACGGTCGCAGGCGCGCCAGCAGCCGCAACAGCAGATGGCCCCACAGGCTGGTCGAGCGCACGTGCAGCCCGACCTGCGCCCGGCGCAGCCAGCTGCCGGGCGTGGCCTTGCGCATCAGCCAGACGCCGGCGCGCTGCGGCAGGATCGCGGCGATCTCCTCGATCCCGGGCTTCAGGTATTCGGTGACCCGCACCACGTCGTCGGCGCCGGCCTGCGCCTCGTCGCGCACCCGCCGCTGGCGCCCGGGCCGCGACTTCAGGTCGGCGACGCGGATGACGTCCTCGAAGCACATCCAGAGGGCGAGCTGGCGAGCGGCCTCCTCGAGTGCGTCCGACGACGCCGAACCCGCGGTCACCGAGCCGGTGGCCGCGCCAGCGGCGTGCGCCAGGCGCTCGAGGCCGGCCAGGTAGTCGCCGGCGTAACCCTCGTCCTGGTAGTCGCGACAGCGCAGCGCGCCGTGGGCGGCGGTCTTCTGCATCGCCGGCGGCAGTTGCGCGAACCGGCGCGACCAGTCGGCCAGCAGCGGGTCCGGCAGGCCCGCCGTCTGCAGCACCCGGATGGCATCGGCGTCGCCCGGCCAGGCCGCCGCGCCGGTGGCCGCATCCGGGGCGACAG
>JAEZQX010000217.1 GCA_023441105.1 Pseudomonadota bacterium
GGCCGGCTCCGGCGCGGGCTAGGGCGTTCGCCGGGTGGACGCCGCCGCCGTCGACGACGACTCGAGCGGGACGGCCGCAGCGGCAAGTACCTGCCTGGCAGGCGAAGGTGGCGGCATCGCTTCTCGCAGTCGGATCGGACGGTATTATGGCTGCACCCGATTGCGCAGCCCGCCAGTGACAGAACCCCTTTACGCGACCGACCCGGATCATCCGCCGCCCGCCGGCCATCCGGGCGAGCCCGCCCGTGACCACGCCCGCGGGCCCGTCCGCGACCACGCCCGCGATCGCGACCATGGCCCGGGTCGCGGCCGCTACGACGAGCCGCCGGCCACACCCGCTGCGACCCGCACCAGCCGCGCGGAAGTGGGCCACTACCCGTGGTCGATGGAGGCCCAGCGCGCTTCCGTCCGCTCCCATCATGGCGGCTTCCTGCGCCTGCTCTACAGCGGCTTGCGCGCGATCCTGCTGCTACCGGTGCGCCCGGCGGCGCTCAATCCGGGCGCCGGCTCCTGCCTGGCACTGGTCGCACTGGTGACGCTGGTCGCGATCCTCGGCGAGTGGTGGCTGGTGGCGGAACCGGGTGATCGCTTCAACTGGCAGGCACTGCGCTCCGCCTGGTTCGACCTGCCGGTCATCCTGCTGGGCGGCGCCTGGCTGGCACAGCCGCGCGGACCGGGGATGTTCGCGCGCAACCGCGTGCCGATCATCAGCGCCACGCCCACGCCGCTGCTGCATTTCGCCGCGGTGATGCTGAGCGCCTCGGCCTGGATCGTCGCGATCGCCTACGGGCTGTTCGTCGCCATCTCGGCGAACCTGCTGCCGGACGCGGCGGCCGCGGTGATCGGCAACTGGCTGTACCTCGCCGCGCCGCTGTGGTCCTACCTGGTCGCCGTGCGCACCATCTTCACCATGCACCGGTCGGCGCCGATCCCCGTCATCCGCCGCTTCACGGTGCTGTTGCTGCTTGCGGCCACCACCGCCTGGAGCATCGTCGACCCGCCGGAGTCGTACTGGGAGGAGCCGCCGGAACAGGGTCCGGTCAACTACGTCGTCTCCGAAGAGATCCTGGAGCTGCAGCAAGCGCTGCTGGCAACGCACCTCGACCGCCTGCTGCCCCACCGGCCAGCGGTGACGGACCTCTATTTCATCGGCTTCGCACCGTATGCCAGCGAAGACGTCTTCCGCAAGGAGCTGGAGGTCATCCACCCGCTGATGGATCGGCGCTTCGATACTGCCGGCAGGTCGCTGCGCCTGGTCAACAACGCCGGCACCCTGCGCGACTATCCGCTTGCCACCGTCAGCAACCTGCGGCGGGCGCTGGCGGCGGTCGCGCAGCGCATGGACCCGCAGGAGGACGTGCTGGTGCTCTACCTGACGACCCACGGCTCGCGCGACGCCGTGCTCGCCATCGAGCAGCCGCCGCTGAAGCTCCACAACATCGACGTGCCGACGCTGAAGCGGCTGCTCGACGACGCCGGCATCCGCAACCGCGTGCTGATCATCTCCGCCTGCTATTCCGGCGGCTTCATCCCGGGCCTGCGCAATGCGGATACGCTGATCATGACCGCCTCGGCCGCCGACCGCCCATCCTTCGGCTGCGGCAGCGAATCCGACTTCACCTATTTCGGCGACGCGATCTTCAACGGCGCGCTGTCGCAGACGCTGTCCTTCGAAGGCGGCTTTGCGCTGGCGCTGCCGGCTGTCAAGGCACGCGAGGAGGCGGAGGGATTCGAGCCGTCGCAGCCGCAGATCGCCGTCGGCGCCGCCATCCGCGAGCGCCTCGCGGCGGTCGAGAAGCGTCTTTCGGCTAACCGCTAGGGAGCCGGGGCCCGGCCGCAGTGCCGCCGGCGGCGGCCGGCCTTCGCAGCCACTGCGACAGCAGCACCACCGCCAGCAGGCCGAAGCCGACGAGATCGGCGATGCCGCTGGGATAGACCAGGGCCAGGCCGGCCACCGTCAGCATCAGGCGCTCGATCGCCGGTGTGCGCAGGAACAGCCAGCCCTGGCCGGCACCGGCCAAGGCTGCGATGCCGGCGGCAGCGGTCACCGCGACCACCGCGATCGAACCCCAGTTGGCGGAGCCGAGGTTCTCGACCGACCCCATCAGCAGCAGGCCGTGTCCGGCCGGATCGAGGACGAACATGAACGGCAGCAGGAACGCCGGCATGGTGTACTTCCAGCTCTGCAGCGTCGTGCGGTAGGGATCGCCGCCGGTGATCGCGGCGGCCGCGAACGGCGACAAGGCCGTCGGCGGCGAGACCTCCGACAGCACCGCGTAGTAGAAGATGAACATGTGGGCGGCGAAGTCCGGCACGCCCAGCTTGATCATCGCCGGCGCCGCGATCACCGCGCAGATGATGTACGACGCGGTCACCGGGACGGCTAGGCCGACGATCCAGACGATCAAGGCGGTGTAGATGGCGGTCAGCAGCAGCGAGCCGGCGGCATAGGTCAGGATGATCGAGGAGAACTTCAGGCCCAGCCCGGTGAGCGTCACCACGCCGACGATCATGCCGGCGCCGGCACAGGTAGTTCCGACATTGAGCATGCCGATCGAACCGCCGGCCAGTGCCCTGGTGAGACCCGACCGGCCCAGTTCCATCCAGAAGCCGTCGGCGCTGGAGAACAGGTTGCGGGGCAGCAGCGCGCACGCGCGATGCAGGAAGCTGGTCAGGATCGCCAGCATCGTCGCCCAGAAGACCGACAGCACCGGCGAATAGCCGAGCAGCATGAAGGCGATGATCGACACCAGCGACGCGAAGTGGAACCAGTATTCCCGCGCCAGCTCCCACACCCCGGCGACCTTGTCGAAAGCCACGCGGGCCATGCCGTACTTGCGGGCGTCGATCTCGACCATCAGGAACAGCGCCAGGTAGAACAGCAGCGTCGGGATCACCGCCATCAGCAGCACGTCGAGATACGAGATCTTCAGGTACTCGGCGATCAGGAATGCCGCGGCGCCCATCACCGGCGGCGACACGATGGCGCCGAGACCGCCGGCCGCGAGCAGGCCGCCGGCGGCATTCTTCTCGTAGCCGACCCGTGCCAGCATCGGATAGGCGACTGAGCCGATGGTCACCGTGGTGGCCACCCCGGAGCCGGACGGGCCGCCCAGCAGGAAGGAGGACAGGACCACCGTGCGGCCGGCGCCGGTGGGCTTGCCGCCCATCGCCGAAAACGAGAAATCGATGAAGAACTTGCCGGCGTTGGAGAACTGCAGGACGGCGCCGAAAATGGTGAACAGGATGATCAGGGTGGACGAGACGTCGATAGCGGCGCCGAAGATGCCCTCGAGCGTCATGTACATATGGCCGACGATGCGGCCCGCCTCGTAGCCCTTGTGGGTCCACGGCGCCGGCAGCCACGGCCCCGCCATGGCATACGCCAGGAACATCAGGGTCACGAACGGCATCACCCAGCCGCTCGCGCGCCGCATGCCTTCCAGCACCAGCAACATCAGCGCGATGCCGAAGACGACGTCGAGCGGATCCGGCAGCGTATTGCGGTCGAAGAAGTCGTCGCCGCCGTAGAGCATGTAGGCGCACACCGCCACCGACGCCAGCGCGAGAAGCCAGTCCCACCACATCACCCGGTGGCGGAAGCGTCGTGCCACCGGGAACAGCAGGAAGACCAGGAACAGCACCCAGGCCACATGCACCGAGCGCAGGACGTACGCCGGCACGATGGCGTAGGCGGTGTAGAGGTGATAGACCGACATGGCCACCGCGGTGAGGGTCACGAAGACGCCGAGGGGCCCGGCCAGCTTGTTGACCGCGCCCTCCTCCTCCTCGATGTACGCCTCGGCCTTGCGAAGCGCCGCTTCGTCGACCGCGGTCTCTTCCACTGAGGTCCCGGCCACCGCGGGCCCTGCCGGCGCAGCGCCGTCGGTTGCGGCGGCCTCGGTCGAGGCCGCGGCCGGCAGTCCGGTTGCTGGTGCCGCCGGGGACACGCGGCCGGCCGCCGTCGGGGCCCTGCTCACTGGAGCTTGACGCCCTTCTCCGCGAAGTACTTGACCGCCCCGGGGTGGTACGGCACCGGCGTCGCCGACGCCTTCTGGTTCTCGAGCTTGAAGCTCGCGGCTTCCTTGTGCACGGCGATCAGGTCATCGCGCTTGTCGAAGATCGTCTTGACGATGTCGTAGGCCGTCTTTTCGTCCATCGTCTCGTGGGCGACCAGGATGTTCCACACCGTCGCCTGCTTGTTGTCGGCCGCCATGCCCTTGTAGACCGACTTCTCGATGGTGTCTTCCACGTAGAGGTTGCCATACTTCTCGTTCATCTTCTGCACCACGTCGGCATGGTCGATCATCTGGATCGTCGTGCCGGGCGTGCTCGCGAGGTCGGTCACGGCCGCAGTGGGCAGACCGCCGACCCAGAAGAACGCGTCGATCTTGCCGTCCTTGATCGCGTTGACCGACTCGGCGACGCCGAGGCGCTCGCGCTTCAGGTCCTTGTCCTTGTCGAGCCCGGCCGCTTCGATCACCCGGAACGCCATCACTTCGGTGGCGCTGCCCGGCGAGCCGGTCGACACGCGCTTGCCCTTGAGGTCCGTCATCTTCCTGATGCCGGTGCTCCCGACGGTGACCACGTGCATCCGGTTGGGGTAGAGCACCATCAGCGTCTTGAGCGGGACCTTGTGGCCCTTGAACTTGTCCTGGCCCTTGAGCGCGTCGAGGGCTGCGTCGGCCATGGTGAAGGCGAGATAGGGCTTGCCGGTGGCGACCAGCTTGAGGTTGTCCACCGACCCGCCGGTGACTTCGGCGGTCGCCTGCATGCCGGGCACGGTGCTGGAGAGGGCCGCCGCCAAGCCGCCTCCCATGGGATAGTAGACCCCGCCGGTGCCGCCGGTGGCGATCGACAGGTTCTGGGCCATCGTGCTGGCGGAGAAGGCGAGCGCGGCCGCAAGGGCCGCCAGCGAAGCGAGTCTGCGCATGGGATGTCTCCTGAGCTCGTTCATGAGCGCGCCCATGGGTAGCGACCGGCCTGCCGATGGACGTGCGGTCGTGCCGGATGCGCCTGATGGCGCTGCGATCAGCGCCCTGCCCCCGGCAACCTGCGGCAGATGTTGTCACGCCCGCCGGCCCGGACATACCCGGGCTTTCCCGATTCTTCGGTGACCGCCCCGGTCAGCCCCGGTCGGCCCCGGATTGCCCCGGCCGCCGCGCGACCCCGCGCAGGCCGGTCCCCCGCTACAGCCGGAAGATCTTGCCGGGGTTGAGGATGTTCAGCGGATCCATCGCCGTCTTGATCCGCCGCATCAGCTCCAGGCCATCCTCGCCGGCTTCGTCGGCGAGAAAGCCGATCTTGTGCAGGCCGATGCCATGCTCGCCGGTGCAGGTGCCGTCGAGCGATTGCGCCAGCCGCACGATGCCGTCGTTGACCTGCTCGGCCCGCTTCATCTCCTCAGGATCCTCGGGATTCACGAGGATCACGCAGTGGAAATTGCCGTCGCCGACGTGGCCGATGATCATCGACTGGAAGCCGCTCGCTTCGAGCAGCTTGCGCGCGCCCTCCAGCGATTCCGCCAGCCGCGAGATCGGCACGCAGGTGTCGGTGGAGATCGCCTTGCAGCCTGGACGCTGCTGCAGGCAGGCGAAGTAGGCGTTGTGCCGCGCGTTCCAGAGCCGGGTGCGGTCCTCCGGCCGGGATGCCCATTCGAAGTCGGCGCCGCCGTTGTCGCTGGCCAGCTGCTGCACGGCCTGCGCCTGCTCGGCCACGCCATGCTCGCTGCCGTGGAACTCGAAGAACAGGGTGTAGGCCTCGCGCAGCTCGAGCTTGCTGTGCTCGTTGAGCGCCCGGATGGACGGCGGATCCAGGAACTCGCAGCGCGCGACCGGCACGCCGAGCTGGATGGTCTGGATCACCGTGTCGACCGCGGCGGCGGCGCTCGGGAAGTTGACCACCGCCGCCGAGATTGCCTCCGGCTGCGGATAGAGCCGCACCGTCACCTCGGTGATGATGCCCAGCGTGCCCTCGGAGCCGATGAACAGCCGGGTCAGGTCATAGCCGGCGGATGACTTGCGCGCCCGGTTGGCGGTCTTGATGACCTTGCCGTCGGCAGTGACCACCGTCAGCGACAGCACGTTCTCGCGCATCGTGCCGTAGCGGACCGCGTTGGTGCCGGAGGCGCGGGTGGCGGTCATGCCGCCCAGGGTCGCATCGGCGCCCGGATCGATCGGAAAGAACAGGCCGGTATCGCGGATCTCGAGGTTGAGCTGCTTGCGGGTGACGCCCGGCTCGACAGTGGCAGTCAGGTCGTCGGCCGCCACCGACAGCACCTTGTTCATGCCGGTCAGGTCGAGCGACAGGCCGCCGTGGATCGCCAGCAACTGACCCTCGATGGAGGAGCCGGCGCCGTAGGCGATCAGCGGGTAGCGGTGCTCGCGGCACAGATCCACGACTGCCACCACCTCGTCGGTGGACCGGGCGAACACCACCGCGTCCGGCGGCACCGTCGGAAACGGCGATTCGTCCTTGCCGTGATGGTCGCGCACCGACTGGGCCATGGTGAAGCGCTCCCCGAAGCGGGCGGCCAGGGCGCTGGCCAGCGCCGGCGGCAGCGGGCGCTTCAGGGCATCGAGGATCGGCTGGGGATGGTTCATCGCGAAAGTCCCGGAAGTGGCGTGGATCGACCTGGAGCCCGGCCGCGGGCCGGCGTGCCGGCGGCGCCTGGCCCGATTCTAGGCCGCGGCGGCGGCCGCACGGCGATTCAGGCGGCCGCGGGTGGGAACTGGGCGAGCCAGTGGCGGGCGATGTCCACCCGCCGGCAGACCCAGACCCGGTCGTGGCGCGCGACATGGTCCAGGAACCGCTGCAGGCCGCGCAGGCGCCCCGGCTTGCCGACCAGGCGATTGTGCAGGCCGACCGACATCATCTTCGGCGCCTCGGCCCCCTCGTCGTAGAGGACGTCGAACGTATCCCGGAGATAGGTGAAGAACTGCTCGCCGTCGGCGAAGCCCGACGGGCTCACGACGCGCATGTCGTTGGCGTCGAGCGTGTAGGGGATGATCAGCTGCCGCACGTCGACCCCGTCGCTGCGGCGCACGTCGGCATAGAACGGCAGGTCGTCGCCGTAGTAGTCGCTGCTGTAGAGGAAGCCGCCGGCGTCGCACACCAGCCGCAGGGTGTTCGGGCTGTCCCGGCCGGTGTACCAGCCGAGCGGCCGCTCGCCGGTCAGCTCGCGGATCACCGCGATCGCCTTCTCCATGTGCTGCCGCTCGGTCTGCTCGTCGACTTCCTGGTAATGGATCCAGCGCCAGCCGTGGCAGGCGATCTCGTGGCCCGCCTCGCGCAGGGCCGCGACCAACGCCGGATGGCGCTGCAGCGCCATCGCCACGCCGAACACCGTCAACGGCAGCGCCCGCCGCTCGAATTCGCGCAGGATACGCCAGACGCCGGCGCGCGAGCCGTACTCGTACATCGACTCGACCGACAGGTGCCGGGCAGGATAGGCAGCCGGATTGACGATCTCGGACAGGAACTGCTCGGCGCCGGGATCGCCGTGCAGCACCGAGCTCTCCCCGCCCTCCTCGTAGTTCAGAACGAACTGGAGCGCGATGCGGGCGTCGCCCGGCCAGCGGGGGTGGGGCGGATTGCGGCCGTAGCCGATCAGGTCGCGGGGATAGTCCTGGATCATCGGGCGCAGCTCCAAATGTCGTGATTTCCGGACCGCCGGCCGCCGGCGCCACCGTCGGAATCGTCCTGCCCGTCGTGTAGCATCTTAGCGGTTTCACGACCAGCTTCGCAGCAGGGACTGCGACGCACCGAACGGAGGACAGATGGCACCGGTAATCACCTGCATCGACGATCTCAAGCAACTGGCCCGGCGCAGGGTGCCGCGGATGTTCTTCGACTATGCCGACTCCGGCTCCTGGAGCGAGAGCACCTACCGGGCCAACGAGGAGGACTTCGCGCGCATCAAGTTCCGCCAGCGGGTCGCGGTGAACATGGAGAACCGCTCCATCGCGAGCACCATGATCGGCGAGAAGGTGGCAATGCCGGTCGCCATCGCGCCCACCGGCCTGACCGGGATGCAACATGCCGACGGCGAGATCCTGGCGGCGCGCGCCGCCGAGCGGTTCGGCATCCCGTTCACGCTGTCGACGATGAGCATCTGCTCCATCGAGGACATCGCCGCCGCCACCACCCGGCCGTTCTGGTTCCAGCTCTACGTGATGAAGGACCGCGACTTCATCAACCGCCTGATCGATCGCGCCAAGGCAGCCAACTGCTCGGCGCTGGTGATCACGCTGGACCTGCAGATCCTCGGCCAGCGCCACAAGGACCTGAAGAACGGCCTGTCGGCGCCGCCCAAGCCGACGCTGAGGACCATGCTCAACCTCGCGACCAAGCCGCACTGGTGTCTCGGCATGCTCGGCACGCAGCGGCGCACCTTCGGCAACATCGTCGGCCATGCCAAGAGCGTGACCGACCTGTCGTCGCTCAGCGCCTGGACGGCGCAGCAGTTCGACCCGTCGCTGAGCTGGGACGACGTCGAATGGATCAAGAAGCGCTGGGGCGGCAAGATCATCCTCAAGGGGATCCTCGATCCGGAGGATGCCCGCCTGGCGGCGCAGACCGGTGCCGATGCGATCATCGTTTCCAACCACGGCGGCCGCCAGCTCGACGGCGCCCCCTCGTCGATCGCCGCGCTGCCCGCCATCGTCGAGGCGGTGGGCAACCAGGTCGAGGTGCACCTGGACGGCGGCATCCGCTCCGGCCAGGACGTGGTGCGATCGCTGGCGCTGGGCGCACGAGGCGTCTACATCGGCCGTGCCTTCCTCTATGGCCTTGGCGCCATGGGCGAGGCCGGCGTCACCCGCTGCCTGCAGATCATCGGCAACGAGCTCGACCTGACGATGGCGTTCTGCGGCCTGCGCGACGTCCAGGACGTCGACAGCCGGATCCTGTTGCCGGGAAGCTACTAGCACGCCCTCCAAGCCGTCGCGTCGCGGTCGAGCGGCGCGACCGGCAGGCCCACCGGCGACCGTGGGCCTGAAGTTTGCTGCCCGGGGGACTTTCCTTCTCCTTCGAACGGAGGCGCAACTTGCTGATCACGGACATGCAGAACACCCAGGGCAGCCGCCGCGCGGCCGCGCCCATGTCCGATCACGACATCTACCTGTTCAAGGAAGGCAGCCACACGCGGCTCTATGAGCGGCTCGGCTCGCATCCGGGCGAAGTCGACGGCATCGCGGGCACCTGGTTCGGCGTCTGGGCGCCCAATGCGCGCCGCGTCAGCGTCATCGGCGAGTTCAACGGCTGGGATCGCGATCGCCATCCGCTCGAGGTGCGCCACGACGGTTCGGGTATCTGGCAGGGCTTCGTGCCCGAGGCGGCCCACGGGCATTGCTACAAGTACCACATCGAATCCCACCGCCAGCACGGCGCCATCGAGAAAGGCGATCCCTTCGCCTTCGCCTGGGAAGAGCCGCCGCGCACCGCGTCACGCATCTGGGCGCTGGAACATGCCTGGCAGGACGCCGAGTGGATGGCCAGCCGCAAGCACGCCAACGCCATGGATGCGCCGTTCAGCGTCTACGAATGCCACCTCGGCTCGTGGATGCGGCCGCAGGACAATCCGTCCGGCTTCCTCGACTACCGCGAGATGGCGCGTCGGCTGGCGCAGTACATCCGCAAGATGGGCTTCACCCACGTCGAGCTGATGCCGGTCACCGAGCATCCGTTCTACGGCTCCTGGGGCTACCAGACCACCGGCTATTTCGCCCCGACCGCCCGCTACGGCACGCCCGAGGACTTCATGTGGTTCGTCGACCACCTGCACCAGTCCGGCATCGGCGTGATCCTCGACTGGGTGCCGTCGCATTTCCCGGGCGACGCGCACGGCCTCGTCAACTTCGACGGCACCGCCCTCTACGAGCACGTGGACCCCAAAGAAGGCTTCCATCCGGAGTGGCAGAGCTACATCTTCAACTACGGCCGCAACGAGGTGCGCGCCTTCCTCACCAGCAGCGCGATGTTCTGGCTGGACAAGTACCACATCGACGGCATCCGGGTCGACGCGGTCGCCTCCATGCTGTACCGCGACTACGGCCGCAAGGCCGGCGAATGGGTGCCCAACAAGTATGGCGGCCATGAGAACCTCGAGGCGGTGTCGTTCCTGCGCGATCTGAATTCGGCCGCCTACCGCGACTTTCCGGACGTGCAGATGATCGCCGAGGAATCCACCGCCTGGCCGGGCGTCTCGCGGCCGGTCTACACCGGCGGCCTCGGCTTCGGCATGAAGTGGAACATGGGCTGGATGCACGACACCCTCGCCTTCTTCAAGGAGGATCCGGTCAATCGCAAGTACCACCAGGGGCAGCTGACGTTCAGCCTCTGGTATGCGTTCACCGAGAACTTCATGCTCTCGCTGTCGCATGACGAAGTGGTCTACGGCAAGCGCAGCCTGCTCGAGAAGATGCCCGGCGACGACTGGCAGAAATTCGCCAACCTGCGCCTGCTGTTCGGCTTCATGTGGGCGCATCCGGGCAAGAAGCTGGTCTTCATGGGCAGCGAGGTCGCCCAGCGCAGCGAATGGTCGCACGACGGCAGCATCGACTGGGGAATCCTCGGCTACCCGCCGCACGAGGCGCTGCAACGCTGGGTGGAGGATCTGAACCGCACCTATCGCGAGCAGCCGGCGCTGTTCCAGGTCGACTTCACCGGCGACGGCTTCGAATGGATCGACGCCAGCGACACGCAGCAGAACGTCGTCAGCTTCCTGCGCAAGGGCCGCGAGCCGTCGGATGTCGTCGTCGTCGCCGCCAACTTCACCCCGGTGCCGCGCTACAACTACGCGATCGGCGTGCCCACCGGCGGGCGCTGGCTGGAGATCCTCAACAGCGACGCGACGCTCTACGGCGGCAGCGGCCAGGGCAACATGGGCGGCGCGGAAGCCGCGCCGGTGCCGGCTCACGGAAGAATGCATTCGCTGTCGCTGACCCTGCCGCCGCTGTCGGTGGTGTTCTTCAAGGCGGCGGGGGAATGAGCGTCGCCGCACGGCCGCCCGAAGGCGGCGCGTTCTCCCCCGGGGAGATGGACGCGAAGCGTTCAGAGGGTCGTCCGATGTCCGCCGCCGCACGGCCGTCCGAAGGCGGCGCGTCCTCCGCCGGCACCCGCCGCCCCTGGCAGCGGGCGATCATCGAGAACGTCACCCCTCAGGTCGACGGCGGCCGCTTCGCCGCCAAGCGCAGCCTCGGCGACCGGGTGGTGGTGGAGGCCGACGCCTTCACCGACGGCCACGACGTCCTGCGCTGCCGCCTGCGCTATCGGCACGACAGCGACGCGGACTTCATCGAACTGGAGATGGAGCCGCTGGTCAACGACCATTGGCGCGGCGAGTTCAAGGCCGAGAGGCTCGGCCGCTACCGCTATACCGTCAGCGCCTGGGTCGATCGCTTCCTCACCTGGCAGCATGATTTCGAGCGGCGGATCGAGCCGGCCGACATCGAGACCGCACTGCAGTCCGGCGCCCAGATCGTGCGCGAGGCTGCCGGCCGCGCCACCGGCGAGGATGCGCAGCGCCTCGAGCAGCATGCGCAGGCGCTGCTCGGGCCGCAGGAGCTCAGCCAGCGCCGCGAGCTGGGCGTGTCGCCAGAGCTTGCCCAGGCCATGTCCGGCTATCCCGACCGCAGCCACGAGGCGATGCTGGATCGCGAGCTGGTGGTCGTGGTCGATCCGGTGCTGGCGCGCTACAGCACCTGGTACGAGCTGTTTCCGCGGTCGGCGGCGCCCGAAGGCGGGCGGCACGGCACCTTCCGCGACTGCATCGCGCAACTGCCGAGAGTCGCGGCGATGGGATTCGACGTCCTCTACCTGCCGCCGATCCATCCGATCGGACGACTGCAGCGCAAGGGGCCGAACAACACGCTCGAGGCGGGGCCGAACGATCCGGGCAGCCCCTGGGCGATCGGCGCCGCCGAAGGCGGCCACATGGCCATCCACCCCGAGCTCGGCAGCGAGGCCGATTTCCGCGCCCTGGTGGCGGCGGCGCGCGAGCATGGCATCGAGGTCGCGCTGGACATCGCCTTCCAGTGCGCGCCGGATCATCCCTACGTGACCAGTCATCCGGAGTGGTTCCAGTGGCGACCGGACGGCACCGTCCAGTATGCGGAGAATCCGCCCAAGAAGTACCAGGACATCTATCCGTTCGACTTCGAGAACCCGGACTGGCAGGAGCTGTTCGACGAGCTCAAGCAGGTCTTCCTGCACTGGATCGGCCAGGGCGTGAGCGTGTTCCGGGTGGACAATCCGCACACCAAGCCGTTCGCATTGTGGGAATGGCTGATCACCGGCATCAAGGAGCAGCATCCGCAAGCCATCTTCCTGTCCGAGGCCTTCACCCGGCCACGCGTCATGCATCGGCTGGCCAAGCTCGGCTTCTCCCAGTCGTACACCTACTTCACCTGGCGCAACACCCGCCAGGAGCTGACCGAATACTTCACCGAGCTGACGGCGCATTCCTCGCGCGAATACTTCCGGCCGAACGCCTGGCCCAACACGCCGGACATCCTGCCGGAGTACCTGCAGCTCGGCGGCCGGCCGGCCTTCATGACGCGGCTGGTGCTGGCGGCCACCCTGTCGGCCAACTACGGCATCTACGGGCCGGCCTTCGAGCTGCTCGAGAACCAGCCGCGGGCGCCGGGCAGCGAGGAGTACCTGAACTCGGAGAAGTACGAGATCCGCCACCGCGACCTGTCGCAGCCGCACAGCCTGGAAGGCTTCATCACCCGCATCAACCGCATCCGCCGCGGCAACCCGGCCTTGCACGAGAACTGGAACCTGCGCTTCTGCCCGGTCGACAACGACGCCCTGATCTGCTACTACAAGGCCACCGACGACCTCGCCAACATCGTGCTCACCGTCGTCAACCTCGATCCGCACCATGTGCAATCGGGCTGGGTGGACCTGCCGCTGCACGACCTGGACATCCGCCACGACAGCGCCTTCCAGGTCCACGACCTGCTCACCGACCAGCGCTTCCTCTGGCACGGCGGGCGCAACTTCGTCCAGCTCGATCCCCACCGCTCGCCGGCGCATATCCTGTTGGTGCGCAAGCAGGTGCGCTCCGAGCGCGATTTCGACTATTTTTTCTGACGGAGGCCATCTCCTGCCGCCACCGCCACATCGAGCGCCCCGCTAACCCGCCGCCCTTGCCAGATGAGAAGACACGAGTTGATCAAGCCGATGCCGCAGGACGGCATCATCCCCGGGAAGGATGTCGACCCGCTCTGGTACAAGGACGCGATCATCTACCAGTTGCATGTCCGGGCCTTCCGCGACAGCAACGGTGACGGCATCGGCGATTTCCGCGGCCTGACCGAGAAGCTCGACTACATCAAGGACCTTGGCGTCAGCGCCATCTGGATCCAGCCCTTCTACCCGTCGCCGCTGCGCGACGACGGCTACGACATCGGCGACTACCACGGCGTGCATCCTGACTACGGCACGCTCGGCGACTTCAAGCACATGCTGCGCGAAGCCCATCGCCGCGACCTGAAGGTGATCACCGAGCTGGTCATCAACCACACCTCGGACACCCACGCCTGGTTCCAGGCGGCGCGGCGTGCGCCGCCGGGATCGGTCAAGCGCAACTACTACGTCTGGAGCGACACCGACCAGAAGTGGCCGGAGACGCGCATCATCTTTACCGACACCGAGGCCTCCAACTGGGCCTGGGATCCCATCGCCAAGGCCTACTACTGGCACCGTTTCTTCTCGCACCAGCCGGACCTGAACTTCGACAACCCCAACGTGCTCAAGGCGGTCATCAAGGTGATGCGCTTCTGGTTCGACATGGGCGTCGACGGCATGCGGCTCGATGCGATCCCGTACCTGAAGGAACGCGACGGCACCAACAACGAGAACCTGCCGGAAACGCACGACGTGCTCAAAGAGCTGCGCGCCGAGCTCGACAAGCGCTATCCGGATCGCTTCTTCCTCGCCGAAGCCAACCAGTGGCCGGAGGACGTCCGCGAATACTTCGGCGACGGCGACGAATGCCACATGGCGTACCACTTCCCGCTGATGCCGCGAATGTACATGGCCATCGCCCAGGAGGACCGGCATCCGATCGTCGAGATCATGCAGCAGACGCCGGACATCCCGGACACCTGCCAGTGGGCGATCTTCCTGCGCAACCACGACGAGCTGACGCTGGAGATGGTCACCAGCCGCGAGCGCGACTACATGTACCGGATGTACGCCGCCGACCCGCGGGCGCGCATCAACCTCGGCATCCGGCGCCGGCTCGCTCCGCTGCTTGAAAACGACGGCGACAAGATCAAGCTGATGAACAGCCTGCTGATGTCGATGCCGGGCTCGCCCATCATCTACTATGGCGACGAGCTGGGGATGGGAGACAACGTCTACCTCGGCGACCGCAACGGCGTGCGCACGCCGATGCAATGGAACCCCGACCGCAACGCCGGCTTCTCCACCGCGGATCCGCAGCGCCTGTACCTGCCGCCGGTGATGGACGCGATCTATGGTTACCAGGCGGTCAACGTCGAAGCCCAGTCACGCGAACCGTCGTCGCTGCTCAACTGGATGCGCAAGCTGCTGGCGGTACGCAAGCAGTTCTCCTCCTTCGGACGCGGCTCGCTCAATTTCCTGCGCGCCGGCAACCGCAAGGTGCTCGCCTATATCCGCGAATACAACGACGAGATCGTCCTCTGCGTCGCCAACCTGTCGCGCACGGCGCAACCGGTCGAGCTGGGCCTCGGCAAGTACAAGGGCTACGTGCCGGTCGAGCTGATCGGGCGCACCCCGTTTCCACCGATCGGCGAGCTGCCCTACCTGCTGACGCTGGCAGGCCACGGCTTCTACTGGTTCCGCCTGTCGCTCAGCGAGGATGCGCCGGTCTGGCACAAGGAATGGCTCAGCCGCGAGGAAGTCCCGGTGCTGGTGCTGCCCGACGGCTGGCGCAGCTTCTCGCCGCGCGAGAGTCGCCGCGGCGCCCTGGCGCAGAAGGCGCTGCACCGGCTGGAGAACGAGCTGGTGCCGCAGTTCATGGCCGGACAGCGCTGGTATGCCGGCAAGGATGTCTCGCCCGAGGCCGCCCGCACCACCAGCGCCGCCGAGGCCGCGAGTGCCGGCGCCGGCAAGGCCGGCGCCAGGGCGGACCTGACGCACCACATCGAATGGTCGATCGAAGGCGGCAGTGCCTTCCTGGCGCTGTTCGCGGTCGACGGGGTGCGCTACTTCGTGCCGCTGACGCTGGTCTGGGAGGATGCCGACGGCGACGCGTCCCGCCTGCCGGGTCCTTCCGTGCTCGCCAAGGTCCGCCAGCAGGCCCGGGTCGGCCAGCTGGTCGATGCCATGGCGGACGACCGCTTCTGCCGCGCGGTGGTGCGAGCCATCTCCGCCGGGACCACCATGCCGACACCGCATGGCCGCATCGAGTTCCGGCCCGGCAAGGACCTCGAGGCGGTGGTCGCCTCGTTGGCCGACCAGGAGAAGGTCGAGATGGCGGTGCGCTTTCCGCCGGCCCAGAGCAGCAACACCACGGTGATCGTCGGCGACAAGCTGTTCCTCAAGGCCTACCGGCAGCTGCGGGTCGGGGTCAACATCGAGGTCGAGATCGGCCGCTTCCTGACCGAGGTCGCCGGCTTCGCCAATGCCGTGCAGGTGCTCGGAACGGTGGAATTCTCCGGCACCGACGGCATCGAGGGCACCCGCGTGCCGCTGGCGGTGCTCCAGACGGTGGTCCAGAACCAGGGCGACGGCTGGAACTACACCCTCAACTATCTCGACCGCTTCCTCGAAAGCTGCCGGCTTGGCGGCCGCCCGGAAGAGCCCGGCACCTCGGCGCACGGCGGTTATCTCGAGCTGATCCGGGTCCTGGGCAAGCGCACCGGCGAAATGCACCTGGCGCTGGCGACCCCCACCGACGACCCGGCGTTCGCGGCCGAGCCGATCACCGCGGACGACCAGCACCGTTGGGCGGACCGGGTGCAGGCCGAAGTGCACCAGACGCTCGACCAGCTCCAGGAACAGCGACCGAAGCTGCCGCCGGCGCTGCAGGCGACGGTGGACGAACTGCTCGCGGCCCGCGAGCGGATGCTCGAGGCGATCGCGGAGTTCCGCAAGCGCCCGATCGGCGGCGCCATGATCCGTCACCACGGCGACTTCCACCTGGGCCAGGCGCTGCTGTCGAACAACGATTTCGTGATCATCGATTTCGAAGGCGAACCCGCGCGCACGGCCGAAGAGCGGCGCGCCAAGCATTCGCCGTTGCGCGACGTGGCGGGGATGATCCGCTCGTTCAACTACGCTGCCAGGGCGGCGTTGCTGAGCCTGCCGTGGGAAGGTTTCGGCGACCGCGACATGCTTGAGGCGGCGGCCCTGCAATGGGAGACGGAGGCCGTCGCGGTGTTCACCGAGGCCTACGCCGAGGTCACCAGCCATTCCGTGCTGCTCGACGAATGGCTCGACGTCCAGGCGCTGCTCAAGCTGTTCATCCTCGAGAAGACGCTCTACGAGCTGCGCTACGAGATGGGTCACCGGCCCGACTGGCTCGCCATACCGGCGGGCGGCCTGCGGGCACTGTTTCCGGTGCTGCCGCCGCGCGAACCAGCGCCGCCGGCGAAGTCTCTCGACAGCCGCGAGTCGTCGGACACGAGCGAGCGCGCCGGCGAGTAGCGG